>JALOTA010000016.1 GCA_025458125.1 Hyphomicrobium sp. | reverse complement strand
CTATGCGGCTTACCGGCTTGGATGGGTTACGCCGTTCCTGTCCTACAGCAACCAGGTGACGGGCGACGAAACGGGCGGTCTGCTGCGCTTCGGCGCCGAAGCCCCTGCCACCGAGTGGTATGGTATCCGCTTCATCGGCCAGATCGGCGCGACCTGGGCCGATGACGACTACATGGATGCGTTTTTCTCCGTCAATCCCACTCAGGCGCTGAACTCGTCGCTGGACGAGTACAATGCCGATTCCGGCGTCAAGGACGTCTACATCGGCCTCAATGCCGACGTGCCCCTTACAGACCGGTGGAACCTCAAGGTCATCGGCCAGTACTCCCGGCTCATCGGCGACGCAGCCGACAGCCCGATCGTCGAGAGCGAGAACCAGTTCTTCGGTGGTCTCGGCCTGACTTACAAGTTCACCATCGACCGCTGATCCGGCTCGCCGGCTCTATTCTTGTACCGGGTGGACAACCCGTGCGGTCCGCCTTGAGACTGTTTTCAAAACAGTTTGAACGGGCTGCGTGACTATTCACCCGGCCATACTCGCGCGGTGCCGCCGATAAGCCCGGCGTTCCTGGCAACCGCACTTCGCGGACTGCAGCGCGTGAGGCTGTCCCTCATCAAATGAGGCCTGCCCGACACAATGGACCGAACACGGTGCTTTGCCCTTGAAGTCGACTGGGCACACTCCCACGTTGAGCAAAGTGGGGCGGCAGGCTGGAGTGGTTCACCGTGTTGGAAATTCTTGGCACGCTCTTTCTGGGTATGCCTGTCTGGGTCTGGCTTGCCTTTCTTGGGATCGTGCTGACCATCCTGGCCATCGACCTCGGTCTGCTGCATGGCGAGGCGCACGAGCCTTCGCTGAAAGAGAGCATGCTCCTTGCCGGCGCGTGCATGGCGCTTGGCGTCGCTTTCTCGGGCGTGGTCTGGTGGCTCTATTATAACGGATTTGCGACATCGCTGGACGACGACATCGTCAATGCCGCCGGCGACAAGGCGCGAGCCTGGATCGCCTGGGAGCTCTACCTCACGGGATGGGTCATTGAGCAGACGCTGGCGTTCGACAACGTCTTCGTCATGGCGATGATCTTTTCCTATTTCGCCATTCCTCCTCAGTACCAGCACCGCGTGCTTTTCTACGGCATTCTCGGTGTGATCCTGCTGCGTGCGATCATGATCGGGCTGGGCGCGGCCCTGATTCACCAGTTCGACTGGATTCTGTACGTGTTCTCGGCGTTCCTCGTCTTTACCGGCGTCAAGATGTTCATCATGGCCGACGAGAAGCCGGATATCGCGAACAACGCCGTTCTCAGGTTCATGCGCTCACGCATGCGCATAACGGACAAAATTCACGGCGAGAAATTCTTCGTCAATGAGCCCGATCCGAAGACCGGCAAGATCGTTCGCTGGGCGACGCCGTTGTTCGTGGCCCTCGTTCTGATCGAATTTGCCGACCTGATCTTCGCCGTCGACTCGGTGCCCGCGATCTTCTCGATCACGCAGGATCCGTTCATCGTCTATACGTCGAACATCTTCGCGATTCTCGGCCTTCGCTCGCTCTATTTCGTGCTGGCCGCGATGGTGCATCGCTTCCATTACCTGAAGTATGCGCTGTCGCTGGTTCTGGTCTACGTGGGCAGCAAGATCTTCGTGCAGCAGTTCATCGGCAAGATCGATCCGGCGATCAGTCTTGGCATTACCGTCTCAATCCTGCTTGGCGGCATTGCAGTCTCCTTGTGGAAGACCCGGAACGGCCCCGCCGCGACCCGGCCGGTGCTGGCTGAATAAGTGCGGCGTGCAGGCCCGGCTTCACATGAGCCACGAGTGACGCCGGCATCACGCGACGGAGCGTTCGCGCAAGGCCTCTCCCCGGTAGGAGAGCGCCTCGGCAATGTGAAGCCTGCCGACGTCATCGCAGGCATCGAGGTCGGCTAGCGTACGAGCAACCCTGAGCACGCGATGGTAGCCACGCGCTGACAGCTTCATGGTTTCCGCCGCTTGCCGCAACAGCGTCTGCCCGGCGGCGTCGGGTGCTGCGAACTCGTCGAGTAGCTGTCCGGTCAATTCTGCATTGGTGCGAACCCCCTTTGCTCCCTTGGCAGCCAGTCTCGCGCGCTGACGATCGCGGGCCGCAATCACGCGGGTGCGCACTTCGCGGCTGCCCTCGGTTGCAGCCGGGAGTACGAGATCTGCTGCCGTGACCGCCGGAACCTCGATATGCAGGTCGACACGATCCATCATCGGTCCGGAGACCCGGGCCTGATATTCCGATGCGCACCGGGGTCCCCGCCGGCAGGTCATGCCGGGCCCGCCGCCGCACTTGCACGGGTTCATGGCGGCGATCAGCTGAATGCGGGCCGGGTAGAGAATGCGGTGGTTGGCGCGGGCGACGACGATCTCGCCGGTCTCGAGCGGTTGGCGTAACGCATCGAGGACATTGGGCTGATATTCGGGAAGTTCGTCGAGGAAGAGCACGCCGAGATGCGCGAGGCTGGCTTCGCCCGGTTTCGGACGAGAGCCGCCTCCGACGAGTGCGGCCATGCTGGCGGAATGGTGGGGGGCGCGGAACGGCCGGTCGATGCAGAGCTTGCCGCCCATGAGTTCACCGGCGAGGGAGTGCACCATCGAGACTTCGAGCATCTCTTCCGGTGTCAGCGGAGGCAATATCGAGGGCAATCTGGCTGCCAGCATGGACTTCCCGGAGCCGGGAGGTCCGACCATGAGCAGGTTGTGACCGCCGGCGGCTGCGACTTCGAGGGCCCTCTTGGCGCTTTCCTGGCCGCGCACGTCCTTTAGATCGGGGAGGGGTTTGTCCGAGCGCTCAAGGCTCGGTTTCGGGCGTGGGAGCGTCAGCAGACCCTTGAAGTGATTGACGAGGGACAGGAGATGCGGCGCGGCGAGAACATCGACGTTCTCACCCGCCCACGCAGCCTCCGGGCCACACGGTTCGGGACAGATCAGACCTTTGCCGAGCGCGTTCGCCCCGATGGCGGCAGGAAGGGCACCGGGAACGGCGCGGATCGATCCGTCGAGTGCCAGTTCGCCGATGGCCGCATAACCCGAGACGGCTTCCGGCGAGATCACCCCCATCGCGACGAGCAGGCCGATAACGATGGCGAGATCGTAGTGGCTGCCTTCCTTGGGAAGATCAGCCGGCGCCAGATTGACTGTCAGGTGCTTGTAGGGAAGGCCGAGGCCGACGGAATGGAGGGCGTTGCGGACGCGCTCGCGGCTTTCCGCGACGGCTTTGTCGGCCAGGCCGACGATATGGAACGCGGGGTTGCCCGGTGTGATCCGGACCTGAACCTCGACGGCGCGTGCTTCCACCCCAACGAATGCCAACGTCGCGATCTGGCTATACATTAACGCCCACTCCCCTCACTCCAGGGGTGAAACGGTCGACCACGCCCGATCCGTCGCTATCGGCCGCGTTTCTTCTCGATCGCATCCCAGATCATGGCGGCGATGTCGTTGCCGCCGAACGCCTTGACCTGGCGGATGCCGGTCGGCGACGTGACGTTGATTTCCGTCAGATAGTCCCCGATCACGTCGATGCCGGTGAAGAGCAGGCCCCTCTTCTGGAGTTCGGGCTTCAGACGTGCGCAGATCTCGCGTTCCCGTTCGGTGAGTTCGGTTTGCCGGGCCGTGCCGCCGACATGGAGATTTGAGCGGGTTTCACCTTCGGAAGGCACCCGGTTGATGGCGCCTGCGACCTCACCATCGACCAGGATGATGCGTTTGTCGCCGTTGCGGACTTCGGGCCGGTACTGCTGCACCATGAAAGGCTCGCGGAAGACGGTCTGGAAGAGTTCGACCAGCGAACCGAGGTTGGTATCTCCGGGCTTAATGCGAAACACGCTGGCGCCACCGTTGCCATAGAGAGGCTTCAGAATGATGTCGTCGTACTCGGCCCGGAATTTTTGAACATCGGCAAGCGAACGTGTGACCAGGGTCGGCGGCATCAGGTCGAGAAAATCGAGAACCCAGATCTTCTCCGGCGCATTGCGGACCTGAGCCGGGTCGTTGACGACCAGCGTTTCCGGGTGAATGCGTTCGAGCAGATGCGTGGACGTGATGTAGGCCATGTCGAATGGCGGGTCCTGGCGGAGAAGGACCACATTGCGAGTCAGTAGATCGACTGTGCGCTCGTCCGACAGAGCGTAATGGTCGCCGATGCGGTCGAACACCTCCAGCGTGGCGCCACGGGCAAGCAACCGATTTCCGTGCAGGGCCAGATTCTGGGGTGTGTAGTAGAAGATCTCGTGTCCGCGCCGCCGCGCCTCGAGCAGAATGGCGAAGGTCGAGTCGCCCCGGATATCGATCCGGTCGATGGGGTCCATCTGACATGCGATCTTCAGCGTCTTGCCCACGTCTCACCTACACTGCGCCTAATTTGACTGTCACAGCCATAACGGTGCGGCGGGGAAACGCAACGTACGCACGAGGGCCTTCACGTTTTGTTAACCACGGCAGCCCTTTGTTGCATGTCTTGTCGTTGCGTGGAGCTTTTTGTGATGTTTGCCCGGTTTGCGATGCTTCTGGCCGTTTCTGGCGGCGCCCTGTTGCTTGGTGCCTGCGCCAACAAATCGGACAGCAACGGGTCGGCCAGCCTGCTCGGTGGGGATGGCAGCGGCGGCTTCGGCAAGGGGCGGGCGATGCCGGGCTCGCCGGAAGACTTCAAGTCGGGCGCCCGCGACATGGTCTACTTCTCCAGCGACAGCTCAGACCTCACCCCGGAGGCGGAGCAGACGCTGATCCAGCAAGCGAAATGGCTGCAGCAGTACCCGCAACACCAGATCATGGTGGAGGGCCACGCCGACGAACGGGGAACTCGCGAATACAATCTCGCGCTGGGGGCTCGCCGGGCGCAGTCGGTGCGTAACTACCTCGCACAGCAGGGTGTTCCGCACGCCCGGATGCGAACGATCTCCTACGGCAAGGAGCGGCCTGTCGCCGTGTGCGACGACATCTCGTGCTGGTCGCAGAACCGGCGCGCCCAGACGGTTCTCGGCGGGACGGCGATCAGTTCGCGTTGAGACTACTCAAAGACCGTCCTCGATGATCCTCGGCCAGCGGCGCGGCGCCACCAGCACGAGGTGGAAAGCGATTTCGTATTCCCGGTAGGCGCGATGGCGCGCGACCCACAGTTCGGCGGCGCGCCGTGTGCGCCGGCGCTGGGCGTCTCCGACCGCGGCGGCTGCTTCTTCGTCGGTCGTGCCGGAGCGGTGCTTGACTTCGATGAATGCCAGACGGCGTCCGCGAACCGCTACGAGATCAATCTCGCCAGAGGCGGACTTCCAGCGTTTGTCGAGAATCCTGTAGCCACGCAGTCGCAGGGCCATGGCGGCCAGCCACTCGGAGCGCAGCCCCGTTCGATAACGGGCATCGCCTGTTCCGGCGGTCATGGGCTGCCGGAGGATCTGATCTTCAGGCCGAGATCGTAGACCCGCGCCTTTGGAACCGCGAACCGGTCGGCCACGATTTTTGCTGCATCGCGCAGGCTCATATTGTCGAGCGCCTGGGCCAGCGCGCCGGTAATCTGCTCGTCTGACACGTTCTGTTCCTCGGGGGCGGCAACCAGGACTACGATCTCGCCTTTCGGCGGCGCTGCTGAATACACCTCTGCGAGGTTGGAGAGGCTCCCGCGCGCCACCTCTTCGTGGAGTTTCGTCAACTCGCGGGCGACAACCGCCGGGCGGTCGCCCAGTCCACCGGCAAGGTCACCCAGGGTCTCGACAAGTCGCGTGGGCGCCTCGAAGAAGACCAGCGTTGCCGGGATGGCCGCCAGTTCGGAGATGCGGCTCTGCCGCGCTCCCGTGCGCGGGGGCAGGAAGCCTGCAAACATGAATGCATCCGTCGGCAGGCCCGCGACGGCAAGGCTCGTCAGGATGGCACTCGCGCCCGGTATGGCCGTCACTGCGTGACCTTGGGCGATGCAGTCGCGGACGAGTTTGAAGCCTGGGTCCGAGATCAGCGGCGTACCTGCATCGCTGATGAGCGCAATGCGGCTTTGCCGGGCAAGATCGGCCAAGATGCGGGGGCGCTGCTCGTCGGCGTTGTGTTCATGGTACGGGCGCAGCGGCCGCGAGATGCCGAAATGCGCCAGGAGGTGACGGCTGTGGCGGGTGTCTTCGCAGTAAATCACGTCGGCGCGGGCCAGGGTGGCGAGAGCCCGCAGCGTGATATCTGAGAGGTTGCCGATCGGCGTCGCCACAATATAGAGCCCTGGCGGCAGGTCGGCGGAGAACTGCCGCCGGAGATCGTCAGCGACACGGTCGAACAAGGGCCCGGCGTTCTGAGGCGTTGTCGCCCAATCTTGTTCGTCGTCCGAATTCATCGGCTATACGCCCTCGATCCCGAGGGTGTCCGCCCGCCGGTCTCTCTCGCCGATACCAGCCTATGGCACCGGTGAAAAGGGACGATCAGGCCGCCAGCGGTTCGCTGCGGCGGAACTCCTCGCGCCGGAAGGACGTCGGTAGCAGCGGGGGCCGAGGCGGCCGCGGGACGGTGAAGTGCAGCGCCGGGGCGACTTCCTCGCGAAGACGCTGAAGAGCGTAAGTCGCGGCGTCGATCTGCCTTGCCGCCAAAAGCTGATGGTCATGGGCCCGCCGGGCACGCGTCTGGGCCTCGAGCAGAATAGCGGCTACGCGATCCCATTGTTCAGCGATGGACCGGCGTGATGGTAGAGGCGCGGCAACCTGCATGACCTCCGGATGACCGGAGCGCCCTCGCGCATGGACCATCCGGACCGCGTCGCGCGCCTTTGAGACGAATCCCCAGTATCCAGGTTGCGTGCGCATAAAAATCGACCCAATTCATTCGGGTAGCCGTTTTGCCGCGCAAAACGGGTCAATTGCGGAAAAGCCGGCTTGGGCTCGCCGGCGCAATTTGGGCATGAATTAACAATCGCTCTATTCGGCTTTTTCCACAAGAATAAACTTGAGCGATTCAATAATTTTCGATGGTGGGCCGGTCATGCCGCTAGGGGCTGGCCTTTACGACATCGCGCAGCGTCGATGTTTCCAGGCTACGAGCGCTCTTGGCTGCCTGCTTGTTGGAGCCGACGGCGGCCACGTTCATGCCGGTGAAGCGGTAATGGCCAGTAATCTCATCGACGAATAGCCCGTCTTCCTGCTGAGGTCCCCAGCCCCGGTTGTGAATAATGAGCGGCCGTCCGGAGGGGGCGGTCTGGTCGGAGACAATCGCAATATGGGTCCGTGAATGCCGGTTTTGAGGGCGCCAATACGTTACGATGTCCCCCGGCCTGTAATCCTCTGCGAATGTCGAAATGGGAAGAATTTCGCCGAAACGGGAGAAAAATTTACGCAAGGTATCGACCCGGCGATGATCGATATTGGGATCTCCAGAACCGGTTTTGGTGGTTTGCACCAATTCCTGCAGATCGACACCAAGAGCGCGATAAGCACGGATAATGACATCCGTGCAAACCCCGTACATGGGGTGGACGTCACCCATCGGGTACTTCATCCGAGTGTATCGGTCGTTGTAGATCACAAAATCTTCGAGCTGGGTGCGTGCCGCCGCGGCAAGAGCGAGACCGAAGTTTTCCGGATCGGCCGTTTTCCAGGCGAAAGGTGCGCGCGCCGGCGCTGCCTTGGGAGCGAACACACATTGCGAGGATGCCCCGCTCAAGGACTCCACGCCGCCCGGCACGTCGCGCGATGCGATTTCGGATGCCGGCGGACTGGTGGGCGGCATTTCGATGGGGCCGGCGGCCGGTTGCGCGGTCTCCTCGATGCGGGAGGCCGTTTGCAGGCTTTCCGCAGGTGCCTCACCAGAGGTCACGGCGAGCCCGGTTGGCTTGCCGTTCTCGGCGCGCGTTTCGTCGGGAGCGGCTTCGGCCAAACTGCGGCCGGCCGATACCGGGGCCGCTGTCTCCAGTGCAGTGGTTCGAGCCATCTCCACTGCGTCGAAGCGAGGTTCCTGTGTGGACGTTGTACCGGGGGTCTGCCGGACCTCGGCATGCGGCTGTCCCGGCGGTAGCGTAAGGGCAGCGACCGGCCTGTCCGGGGTGGCCGCGACAACGGGTGCCGGCGCCGGGGGTAGCCCGAACAGTGCGTGCTTGCCGAAGGGTGCCGGTGTGGCGAGATGACGGGTTGAGAGGTCGCCATCCGTCCAGCGGGCTACCGCGATGCTCAGTCCGATCAACAGAAACGGGAGTGAGAGCATTGTCAGATCGGCGCGCTGCGAAGCCGTCAGCCCGGCCAGCCTCTTCCCGATGCTTAGGGGTCGAAGGACGTTCAGCGCAAATGCTGGTTTCAGTCGAGACGGCGAACCAGGAGCGGGATGCGAGTGGTGGGTTCTGGCGGCTGGAGGAAGATGGCTGCGCGATACGTCCAGCGGAAGCGGCGGTGCGGCCGCTTTATGCCTGCGTGACTGAGACTTGCGCTTCTTGTGCTTCTTCACGGCCCCCGGCCTCGCACCCGAATCCCCCGGCAGAACGGATGGAGACTAGCGCGCAAGGTTCTGGAGAACCACCGCAAAACCTTATTTGCCGGGGCAAAGTTAAGCCGGCGCCGGGGGAAGCCCGACCAACTGCCTGATTTCAGCGGGTGTCGTACCGGCTTGCCTCAAACTTCGCAGCGACGTGGA
Organism: Hyphomicrobium sp.; assembly: GCA_025458125.1. Lineage (GTDB taxonomy): Bacteria > Pseudomonadota > Alphaproteobacteria > Rhizobiales > Hyphomicrobiaceae > JAGVSR01. Next base: position 44,653 of record JALOTA010000016.1, on the reverse strand, counting down.
CCCGATGCTCTTCGAAAGTTTGCGACCGGCTGCATCCAGCAGCAGTCGATGATGATGATAAACCGGTTCAGGGATGTCGAGGAGCACCTGGAGCAGACGGTGTAGCCCGGTTGCCGCATAGAGATCCCGTCCTCGGATCACATGCGTGATCCCCTGCATGGCATCATCCACGACAACGGCGAGATGGTAGCTCGCTGGCGTGTCTTTCCGGACGATGACGGCATCACCCCAGCGTGCGGGGTCGGCTGTCACCATGGATGGTGGGTTAGAGTACTCGCCAGTCCACTCGCCAAAGACAAGCGGTCGGCCTTTCGACATTGCATTGGCGGCTTCAAGAGCGAGATCCATGTCGAGGCGCAGGCAATAAGGTTCTCCCGATGCGGTGCGGTGGGCAATTTCACTCGCGGAGAGGTTCTTGCAAAGTCCGGGGTACAAAGGCGAACCGTCCGGGTCCGTTCCCGTGTGGCGGCCGGCGGCTGCGGCTTCGATCTCGCTGCGGGTGGCAAAGCATGGATAAAGTACGCCGAGGTCCTGGAGCCGTTGCGTTGCTTCTCGATAAGCATCAAAGCGCACCGACTGGCGGAGCAACGGTCCGTCCCATTCGATGCCGAGCCAGCGCAGGTCGTCGCAGATCCCCGCGACGTGCTGTTCCCGGGTTCGCTGAACATCGATGTCTTCAATGCGTAGAATGAACTGTCCGCCATATCGGCGCGCCATATCAAAAGCCGTCAGCGCGGAAAGCGCGTGGCCGAGATGCAGTTCGCCGTTTGGGCTCGGTGCAAAGCGGGTGATGAAAGGCGCGGTCAATTCGCACCTGGAAGTGTGGTGGACGGTGAGTCAGCGCTCCGCGCCGGCCACGGCTGCCGCCGGCTCCGGCAACAGAACGGGAGCCAGCATACGTCGCATACGGGCAACATCGTCTTCGCTGACCTTAAAGAACCGGTTGCGCAACTCGGCACGGCGCGATGCCTGCTCAATCTTTCCGGCGAGAAGCGTGATCGGAATATTGCCGGGCGGGTAGAATGCGGGTTCACCGACCTGCTGGAACTGCAACAGGTGCTTGTAATAGGGTACCCAGTTGCCACGGGTCGCGACCACCACGGCTGAGACGCCGGCCGCGCGCGCGGCTGCGAAAGCCGAGCGAACCATAAAGCCATACAGAGTGGCACGGTAGGACGTGGTTCCGACATCCGGTTCGGTGGCAAGGCGGCTGACTTCCACCAGCCCACCACGTGCGTTCTTTCCGAGCTCGGAGAGTGCCGGATAATAGGATGCGCAGGGGAGCGTGGAAAGATCGTCACCGGGAAGACAAAAGCAAAGGCGCATCGAGGCTACGAGGGAGCCCTGATCGAAGCCGCCCATGATCGCCGTGGTCGGGAGGAGATCGTGGTCGTCTCGGTATTCGGCGGCATCTTGCCGGGGAATGAGATCCTGCGAAGCGTAGGCGCGATGGCGCAGTTGCAGCGCACCTGAAATATCCGCTCGATCGGAGAGCAGCCGGATTTCAAAGGCGTCTGCGTTATTCCTCGGATCATCCGCATTCGGCGCCCGGCGGGTCGGAAAGGCAAGGAGTTCAGATTTGACATTCATGAGGCGCGGCTCGCGGTTCTTTTTTGGCTTGTTATCCGGGAACGACGCGAGACGGTACGAATAAGTCCATGCCTGCGGCACAGTGGCTCACAGGGCTCATGGCACCAGCAGCAAGGTCGGGAGCACTTTTACGTTGTGTGCCCATTGGACGAACTCGGCCGCGGGCAGACCGATAAAGAACAATGAAGACTGCAACAATGTTCGAACAACGGTCGCCGGTCGCACGAGGAGGACATCGGGGTCGGACCACTGGAAAGAGCGGGGCAGGAAGCGCCCGACACGGGATTTATAGATCTCGTAGTCTTTTCCGAAGGTTGAGAGCATGAAACTCTCTTCCTTCCTGGCAATCGAGTAGAGGATGGCGGCTGTGATCAGCGCCAAGACCAGTGAGACGACCACGCTTCCCCAAAGCGCTCCAATCCCCGCTGCTCCGATGATGGAGAAGACGTACAGCGGATGGCGCACAAGCGAGTAAGGGCCTTGCTCGACGAGTTCCACCTTCTTGCGTCCGCCAATATACATGGCACACCAGGTGCGACCGGCAACCGCAATGGTCATCAGCGCCAGCCCGGCCCACTCCAGAAGCGTCGAAATCCACAAGTACTGCGCGTGCCACCTCGACCCTACAAAGAGCAGGAAAAAGGCCATGACGGCTATCGCGGATGCTATGACCAGCCGCCGCTGGAACTGCGCGCGAGAGAGTGCCGCATCGTCGTAGGGCACCGGTATTGAGATTTCCATCACGGGCTCTGTATCATCTTCAGCCGCGTTCGACTTGGGCAAAGTTGAAGGCCTGATCAAGACCGTATCGAGCGATACTTCAAGCAGATCGGAAAAATCTATCGAGGCCTGGCGCATGAAAAAGCCCAGCGGGGCGCCGCTGGGCTCTTGATGGCAATGGTAACGATCAATCTATCTCAATTCGCATAAGTGCGAATGTCGACGAAATGGCCTTCGATAGCTGCGGCTGCGGCCATCATGGGCGATACGAGGTGCGTGCGGCCTTTGTAGCCCTGGCGGCCTTCGAAGTTGCGGTTCGATGTCGAAGCGCAGCGCTGTCCGGGCTTCAACTGGTCCGGGTTCATGCCGAGGCACATGGAGCAGCCGGGTTCACGCCACTGGAAGCCCGCGTTCTTGAAGATCACGTCAAGGCCTTCGGCTTCCGCCTGCTCCTTCACAAGGCCGGAGCCGGGGACGATCATGGCGTAGGCTAGCCGAGACGAGATCTTCTTGCCGTCAACGATCTTGGCAACGGCGCGGAGATCTTCAATGCGCCCGTTGGTGCACGATCCGATCCACACGACATCGAGAGGAATATCCGTCATCCGGGTGCCGGGCGTCAGGCCCATGTACTCGAGCGCACGGACCATCGAAGCGCGTTTGTTTTCGTTTTCGACCTTGGCTGGGTCCGGGACCGAACCTGTAATCGCCACAACATCTTCCGGCGACGTGCCCCACGAGACGATTGGCGGCAGCTTGGCGGCGTCGAGTTTGACCACGCGGTCGAAGTGCGCGCCGTCATCGGTTTTCAGCTTTTCCCAGTATTTGAGCGCCATATCCCAAGCGGCGCCCTTGGGAGCCTTGGGACGGCCCTTGATGAATGCGTAGGTCTTCTCGTCCGGCGCAATCATTCCGGCCCTGGCGCCGCCCTCGATCGACATGTTGCAGACCGTCATGCGGCCTTCCATTGACAAGGCCCGGATGGCTTCGCCTGCGTATTCGATGACGGAGCCTGTGCCTCCGGCGGTGCCGATTTCGCCGATGATCGCAAGGATGATGTCCTTTGCGCCGACACCTTTCGGCGCCACCCCGTCCACCTGGACGAGCATGTTCTTGGCTTTCTTCTGGATCAGCGTCTGAGTGGCGAGCACATGCTCAACCTCGGACGTGCCGATGCCATGCGCGAGAGCACCGAAGGCCCCGTGCGTGGAGGTATGACTGTCGCCGCAGACAATGGTCGTGCCGGGTAGCGTGAAACCCTGCTCGGGGCCGACGACGTGGACGATGCCCTGCCGTTTGTCGAGTTCATTGAAATACTCGATGCCGAAGTCGCGTGCATTCTGGGCGAGTGTTTCGACCTGGGTCCGGCTTTCGGCGTCGTCGATGCCGTGGGAGCGGTCCGTGGTCGGCACGTTGTGGTCGACGACTGCGAGGGTTTTTTCCGGCGCATGTACCTTGCGGCCGGCCATCCTCAGGCCTTCGAACGCCTGCGGGCTGGTCACCTCGTGGACGAGATGCCGGTCGATGTAGAGCAGGCATGTGCCATCTGGCTGGCGGTCGACGACATGGTCATCGAAAATCTTGTCGTACAGTGTCTTCGGTGCGGTGTCGGCCATTGGGCGCACGGAGCCTTTTGCAAGTTTGGTGATGTGGGCGCTTAGATAGCGCCGCAGCGGCTGCTTCGCAATTGAGCCGGCTCGCCGGAGCCCTATCCGCCGCAGCGATCCCCGCCAAAAAAAAGCCGGGCGCTAGGCCCGGCTGTGAAAGTTCGATCCTACCCGAAACTTGGTGACACGGCTGGCGGTGGCAAATAGCCAACCTTGTGCAACAACACCGGATGTTCTGAGTACGTCCGGAAACGGGGGCGGATCACGCCCTCGTGAAGGCGCTGCCCTTCTCAATATTGCAGCTGACGCGCCTTGGAAACCAGAAAATCGCGTAGCACCTGGACTTTCTTGGACGTTTTAAGTTCTTCAGGATACACGAATAGTATCGGCAACGATGGTTTGGAAAACTCGATCTTGGTGAGGACATGGACAAGATCGGTCTCTTGCTCGGTCATGTAGTCGGGGATCATCCCGATGCCTACGCCGGCCATGATGGCGTATTTGATCGCCACGACCGAGTTGACGCGGAAGGCGGCCTGGCGCGGCTCCTGCCCTTCGCGCCCGACTGTTTCGAGCCAGGTTATCGCCGGCAGGTGCTGTGATGGCTGGCCGGAATAGGAAATGATGCGGTGGCCTCCCGCTTCGAGGTCCTCAAGTGTTTCCGGTACACCGAAACGGCGCACGTATTGGGTGGAGGCCATGGCGCGGACCTTGGCCGTAAACAGGGGCCGGCGAATGAGTTCGGGCTGATCAGGTTCCCGGGTCCAGATGGCGACGTCGGCCTTGCGCATGGCGATGTCGATCTGCTCGTCGTCGAGAATGAGGTCGACCCGTATTTCCGGGTAGAGTTCCATGAATTCGCGCATGCGCTGTGTCACCCACACCGAACCCAGGCCGACGGGTGCCGCGACGCGCAGATCTCCGGAAGGCTTCGTCGTCGTGTCGCTCAGAAGAAGTTCGGCGGTCTGAAGCTTGCTCATCACCTCAGACACGGTGCGGTAAAGGAGTTCGCCCTGTTCGGTCAGTACCAGTCCGCGCGCGTGGCGGTGGAATAGCGCAACCTTCAGATCTTTCTCCAGAGCGGAGACCTGACGCGATACCGCGCTTTGACTCATACTGAGAGCATCGCCGGCGTGGGTGAAACTACCGGCCGCGGCAGACGCGTGGAAGATGCGAAGCTTGTCCCAATCCATTTTCGGCATGGTCCGCTGCAAGCGCGCCCAAGAAACTGTTCAGTTGAACGCGGCAAACAAGAATAACTCTTCGTCGATGCCCGGGGTTGTGTCCGGACGCCGCACGCCTTAGCAACTCCGAACCGGCAGCCGGTATTCACCGGACTGAACGATCATCCACTCACCGTGAGGTCATCTCATGACACCGTTCACCCGATCCATCATTGTTGTCATGGCCGCTGGAACCGCTTGGTCCTGGCCGCTGGTCGCGAGCGCCACGCAAGCTGTCAAGATTTGGGAAACGCCGGGGTTCAAGAACCCGGAGTCCGCGCTCTACGATAAGGCGGCGGCGGTTGTTTATGTCAGCAATGTGAACGGAGAGGCGACGGGCAAAGACGGCAACGGATTCATTTCGACGGTGTCGCTGGACGGCAAGGTTCTCGTCATGGAGTGGGTGAAGGGACTGGATGCTCCCAAAGGTCTCGCAATGGCCGGTGGCAAGTTGTACACGGCGGACATCGACAAGCTCGTGGAGATCGATCCCGCTTCGGGCAGGATTCTCAATCGCTACGAGGCACAGAACGCGAAGTTCCTGAATGATGTCGCGGCGGATGCCAACGGGAACGTCTACGTCAGCGACATGGCAACGAACACCATCTGGCGTCTCGCCAACGGGACGTTCGAGATCTTCCTCAGTGACGAGAAACTGGAGTCGCCCAACGGTCTTCTGGCGGCCGGCGATGATCTGATCGTGGGTTCCTGGGGCGTGATGACCGACGGCATGGCGACCAAAGTGCCTGGTCATCTCAAGGCCGTCTCGTTGACCGACAAATCAATTCGTTCGCTTGGCGCGGGGACGCCGATCGGCAACCTCGATGCGGTCGAGCCCTTGGGTGACGATGCATTTCTTGTGACCGACTGGGTGGCCGGCAAAGTGATACGACTGGGCCGGGACGGAACGGTGCAGGTTCTCGAAAGCCTGGGTCAGGGAACGGCGGACCTTGGTTACGACCCGGGCACGGGGACCGCCTTCATTCCGCAAATGAAAACGGGCATCCTCTACGGCTTCAAGATCGAGTGAGGCAAGCGGACCGGTCAGGCCGGCCGCAGCCGAAGCACGACAGTGAAGAACTCCCCGTCGCGTTCGAAGTCGATCGATCCGTCCCAGGCCTCGGCGATATCGGATGCTATTGCGAGGCCGAGGCCGGTTCCCGGCCGGGTGACGTCGATGCGGCGTCCGCGTGCCAGCACGTCCGACTGCAGTTCAACGGGTATGCCGGGGCCGTCATCGGAGATGCACAGTGCTACCGAACCGGCGTCGCGGCGGGAGGAAACGACGACACGGGATCGTGCATAACGTGCCGCGTTCTCCACGAGGCTGCCGATTGCCGCGGCAAGATCGTCGGGATGGATCACGACGCGAAGGTTTTCTGGAATATCGATGCTCCAGAAGCGCTCCGCCCCGTCCGGCGTCTTCCTAACAACGTTCGCGATCCGCTCCGCGACCGCACGGGCGTTCGTGGCGACCACCGCTCCACCCGCCTGCATCCGGGCGCGGGCGAGTTGGCGCTCGACGTGGCGCTGCATCACTCCAGTCGCACCGGCGAGATCGGCCGCAATGTCTGTCTCGCCCTTTGATCGCAGTTTCTCAGCCGTTCCAACCAGAACCTGAAGTGGAGTTTTCAAGCCGTGGGCGAGATCGGCGGCTCGGGTGCGGGCCGTCTCAATCTGGCGATCCCTGGCGTCGAGAAGCGTATCGATCTCGCGGGTGAGTGGCTGGACTTCCTCAGGGTATTCGTTGCCCAGGCGCTTCGCCTGGCCGGACCTGATGGCGGTGATGTGTTCGCGAATGCTTGCCAGAGGTTTCAAGCCGATCAGAACCTGGATCCAGGCCGCCGCTGCGAGCAGCCCTGCGAGGAGAAGAAGAAACGGCGTGAGTGAGGTGGCAAAGCCCAGGACTGCCCTATCCACATCGGCCTCATTGACCGCGGCCGCAATGCGCACGCGCTCACGGCCAAGGCGCGCCGGCAGTTCGACTCGCTTCTCCAGAACGTAGAGCGTTTGGCCCGACGGTCCCGCGACGCGATGATGATGGGCGTGGCCGTCGATGCCTGCCGCGGCCGGTATGCTAATTACCGAGTCCCACAGCGAGCGGGAGCGGATGACGTCGCCGGATGTTTCGAATGCCGCTTGCCAGTAGAGGCCCGACAGTGGCCGGTTGAATCGCGGATCGGCCGGCGGGGTGGCGATGACGAGGCGTCCATCCGGCGAACGGTCGATACCCGAGATCAGCTGATCGACATGAGCCGAAAGCTCCAGATCGATCCATTCCTTGACGTGGCGTTCGAAGAGATAGGACAGCGCCACCGCAGCAATTGCCATCGCACAGAGAATGAAGGCACTTGCGCCAAGAAGAAGCCGGAGCTTGAGCGAACCGGCCGTCACGTCTTCTCGTCCGTCACGAGGTAGCCGAAGCCGCGCCGCGTCTCGATGGTACCGGCACCGAGCTTCTTTCGCGTGCGCATGACGAGGGCTTCGAGCGCATTGGCTTCGCGTGAGTCGTCGTCTCCATAGAGATGTTCGAGCAGCTCCCCAGGCGGCACGACGCGGCCCTTGTTGTGAATGAGAAACGAAACCAGCCGGTATTCGAGAGGCGTCAACGGCACGGCCGTTCCATCGACCGTCACTTGCATCTGTCGCGTATCGATCCGGATCGGTCCGGCTTCGATGGTGGCGCTGGCATGTCCGCTGGCACGGCGGATCAGTCCACGCACGCGGGCGACCAGTTCTGGCATCTGAAAAGGCTTTGGGAGATAGTCGTCTGCGCCCGCGTCGATGCCCTCGACGCGTTCGGGCCACGAACCTCGCGCGGTCAAGATCAGGACCGGCATGGTCCGGCCTGCGGTGCGCCAGCGCTTGAGGACGGTCAAGCCATCCAGGACCGGCAGGCCGAGATCCAGGACCACGAGGTCGTAGGATTCGGTATCGCCCTTGAACCAGGCCTCTTCGCCATCGCCCGCGTAGTCGCAGACATATCCGGCGTCCTGGAGGGCAGCTCCGACTCCAGCAGCAATCTGGGCATCGTCTTCCACTACGAGGATGCGCATCAGTCGTCGTCTTCTATCTTCAGAATCTTACCTTCCGCTGCATCGACTTCGACTTCCTGCACGCGTCCGTCCGGACGTAGGATTTTCAGCTCGTAGACGATTTGGCCGTGTTCCTTCTCGAGCTTCGTTTCGATGAGCTTGCCCGGCACCCGCTCGCCTACCGTTCCGACGATGGCGTCCAGCGGGCGGATACGGCCGCTTTCGACGAGCTTGCGAGCGGCATCGTGGCCGATATCGATTTCGTCACCTGCACGAGCGCGTAGGTCGGGCGTCATACCAGCCGCGAGGACGGTGAGGATAGCACAGATGCTTTTTCCGATCTGGCGCATAGCGAAAGAATTTGGCGTCAAGAGGCTGACAGCCGGCTGACAACCACGATCAGGCGATCATCAGCGAGGCTGTGACACTGTTATCCCGTGCTGGCCACTCCGCCAGCGGCTGATCATAGGACAACTCCGATGCGTACTACCGCTTTTGCCACCGCCATTTTCGCCGCTCTCGGACTCACCGCCGCGAGCATGGCTTTCGCCGATAGCGACCGGCTCAACGTTCCCGCCGCCGAATGGAAATCGGCCGCTGAAATCAAGGATGGTCTTGTGTCTGCCGGCTATACGGTCCGGGAGATTGAGACGGACGATGGAGCCTATGAAGTCGACGTGATCGACAAGGACGGCGTCCGTGCCGAACTCCATGTGCATCCGGCGACGGGCGAGATCTTGCGCGGCTACGACGACTGAGGCCGGCGATCCATCAGAAACGCGATCGGCCCGGCTTTTATGGCCGGGCCGATATCTATTCAGGGTCGACTATGCGCGGGGGCTCTACTCCGCCGCGGCTGCATGAACGGATTTGTGGGCCAGATAGCGCTCGGCCTCGAGCGCGGCCATGCAGCCCATGCCGGCCGCCGTTACGGCCTGACGGTAAATCTCGTCCTTGACATCTCCGGCGGCGAACACGCCGGGGATGTCGGTGGCCGTGGAGTCCGGCTTCGTGATCAGATAACCGCCGCCCGTCATGGCAAGCTGACCCTTGAACAGTTCCGTCGCAGGCGAATGCCCGATGGCAATGAACACGCCATTGGTGGTGATCTCGGTCAGCTTGCCCGTCTTGACGTTGCGAAGCCGGACGCCGGTGACGGTCTTGGGATCGGTCGAGCCGAGTATTTCATCAATGGCGGAATCCCAGATGACCTCGATCTTCGGGTTCTTCATAAGCCGGTCCTGAAGGATCTTCTCGGCGCGGAAGCTGTCGCGCCGGTGGACGACCGTGACCTTGCTGGCGAAGTTGGTGAGAAACAGAGCTTCCTCGACCGCCGTGTTGCCGCCCCCGACCACCACGACCTCTTTGCCCTTGTAGAAGAAGCCGTCGCATGTGGCGCATGCAGAGACGCCGAAGCCTTTGAAAGCTTCTTCGGACGGGATGCCGAGCCAGCGCGCTTGTGCGCCCGTGCAGATAATGAGGACGTCGCAGGTGTAGGCGTCGCCGCTGTCACCGTCGAGACGGAACGGACGCGATTTCAGGTCCACCTTAACAATGTGATCCATGATGATTTCCGTGCCGACATGCTCGGCCTGGGCACGCATCTGTTCCATGAGCCAGGGACCCTGGATCACATCTGCGAACCCCGGATAATTCTCCACATCGGTCGTTATGGTGAGCTGGCCGCCGGGCTGGCTGCCCTGGATCATGACCGGCTTCAGCATGGCGCGCGCAGCGTAAATCGCGGCGGTGTAGCCGGCCGGGCCGGAGCCAAGAATGATGACCTTGGAATGCTTGGCGGTTGTCATGAGGCTTACCTGGATTGCTCGCCGCGGCGTTGCGGCGACCCGAAGCGGGCCCGGAAAGCGGCTCCGCCCGGCTCATATAGCGCTCCGGAGCAGGATTCGCGAGCCCCCGTCTCAGGCTCAGCTTTTCAGCAGGAAGGAGATCGCGGCCCGAACAACTTGCGGAGAGGAAAGGATTTTCCGGTGACCCATGCCATCGAAGGCATGCAAGTGCGCGGTTGGGCACGTTGCGGCGATTTCCTGGGCGTGGCGAATCGGCACTTCGTGGTCGTCTCTTGAGTGCAACAGCAGGGCCGGGCGGTCAGCGGATTGCAACAGATGTGAAGCCGTGAACTTGGCCAGGCTTCGGTGAGCCACGCGTTCCAGATGGCGTTCAAACGGCACGCGGGCCGCTGCCGTCATGTGACGTGCATCGGCGAACTCGCGGGTAATGACCCCGAACTCGTTCGGGGGCCCGATCAGCACATAGCGTTTGAAGTCGTACTTCCGTCGGAACGGAGGCCCACCGCCGCCCGCATGGAGGACGGCGAAACATCCCATGGAATGAGCCAGGGCATAGTCGGGCTGATAGGCGTCGGCCACCCGCAGCACGGCCTCCGTGTAATCGACGAGGCTGGCGCGCGTGCGTTTGCATTTGCCGTGCGCCGGCGCGTCGAGCAGTACCGCGCGGGCTCCCATGTGCCTCAACCGCTCGCCGAAGAGCGTCATGAACGAGGCTTCCGACGTCCAGCCGTGCGCAACGAGAATGGTCGCCGTCGGCTTGGTCTCGGGTTCGAAGACGTAGACGGGAATGTCGCCGTGAGGAGAGGGAACCGCTAGCTGGCGCGCATCGCGAAGGAAGCGGCGCGCCCGGCGGACGAGAAACGTGTGTCCGGCCTCGCGCCGCTCCGACCGATGCGGTTCGCAGAAATAGCGAAAAGCCAGATCGCCTGCCCGCTGCGGCGAACGCCGGCTCAATTCGGACAGGTCGGGCACTTCGGCGGATGCCCAAACCCGAGGCCCCGGGGACGTGCCGATGATACGCTTTCGAGACAACACTGCCGGCCGTTCCGACGGAATGGATACATCAACTATGTGCAGCATGACGCAGAAACGGCTCCTTGTGCAGTCCGGCTCCCCGTCTTGTAGGTAGTAGAATAGCATTGCGGAAGAGCGGTTGAGTGGGCGCGCCGTCGCAGGTCTTCCGGCGGTCGCAGGTGAAAGGGCAGCTTCCGCTTGTTGCCGGACGGGCAGGGTGCTACGGCGCTGCCCCGGTTGTCCGCATGCTGCGGATGGGCTGGGTCAATTGATTTCATGGGGCGGGATATGGCCGACGATCTCGACTGGGGACCAATGACCGCCCCGACTCTCGTGGATTTCGAGGTCCTGGCGTCTCAGGCGTGGAACCGGCTGCCTGCTGATTTCCGGCGCATGTGCGGCGATCTGGTCATTCGCTGCGAGGATTTTGCGCTGGACGAGGTTCTCGATGCGCTCGGCATCGAAAGCCCCTTTGAACTCATGGGGCTGTACCAGGGCGTCAGCCTTGATCAGAAAAGCGTTTCGGACACCCCGCGTGAGCCGGACATGGTATTTTTATACCGCCGCGCCATACTCGATTACTGGGCCGAGGAGGGGGAAACGCTCGGGGATCTCATCACGCATGTGCTCGTGCACGAAATTGGCCATCATTTCGGCTTTTCTGACGAGGACATGGAAGAGATCGAGCAGGAGGCCTCCGGCTGACAGGTGTGCTTCGTGTCGCTGCCGCACCGGCCTGCCTTAGATAATTGGCTGGGGGTTGCGCGACGCAAGTCCGTCAGCGATGTTGGCTTATATGGTGGCGACTGCGCCGCACGGGGGCTTCTGGATCGCGCAATGTTGACGAGATTTTGCAGCCGGATGGTGTCGGTTGCTGGTGCCTTGCTGGTGCTGGCGGGAGGCACCTTTGCAGACGACGCAGTTCCGACGGTCGAGGAATACGCGGAGCATGTGGGCGACGCGACCATCCTGCAGCCCGGCGAATTGAAACTCGACGGTAGACGTCAGATTTGCGGCCAGCGGCCGACGGTGATCGATAAGAACCTTGACGACTACGGTGCTGCCTATCCGGGATTTCTCATTTTAAACCCGAAGCTCGTCGACAAGGTGTCGACTCCGGTCAAGCTTTGGATCTATGCCCACGAGTGCGGACATCAGTTTCGAGGTCCCGACGAACAGACCGCGGATTGCTTTGCGGTTCAGCGCGGCCGTCGACAGGGCTGGCTGACGGAACAGGGTCTGGAAGAGATCTGCACGTTCATTTCCCCTGCGAAGGGGTCAAGCATGCACCTCTCCGGCTCGCACCGGTGTGAATACATGCGCAAGTGCTACGCGGACCCCTCCATTCGCTAGAGCTTATCCCCGCCGATTGCCGTACTTCTAGACTGTCTCGCAGGCCGGTTGATGCCGGATTGAAGCGAGGCATTCGATGCGAGTTCCGGATTATTCAAAACGCATCCTGGCGCTGGCCGAACTGCTGCACAGGTGGGTGGGGCAACTGATGAAGCTCGATGGCGTGCGCCGGGAGAAGGTCGCCCGGTACGCCGAAGAGATCGCGGCAACGCTCTGCCGGGCCGCCGAGGCACATCATAGGTTGGAGGCGGACCCCGGTCATGCGGCGTCCAGGAGTGCGCTCGTCCGGGAGTTCGGCCGTATTTCGGGGTACCTCGAGACGATCGTCGGCGTGCTGCATCGCCATCTTGACGGGCGCAAGCTCGCTGGCGTTAAAAGGCGGCTCGAACAGCTTCGGCCAACCGATACCGAGCTGGTTCGTCCTGCGCTGCCCCAAGCGAGCCAACACCATGCCGCCGCCGACAGGCTGACGGCCGCAGAGGGCTACTTCAGGGCCTTGGCCGATGCATTGAGGGCGTAATCCAGCGTCGCCCTCTACGAGAGGACGTGATGGATAAATTCGTCAAGCTGACCGGTGTTGCCGCGCCGCTGCCGTTGCGCAACGTCGATACCGACATGATCATTCCAAAGCAGTTTCTGAAAACGATCAAACGCACAGGGTTGGGAAAGTCGCTGTTCTTCGAGATGCGGTACGATCCCGCGACAGGCAAGGAAATCGACGGCTTCGTGCTCAACAAGCCGGCCTATCGTAAGGCCGAAATTCTGGTCACCGGCGAGAACTTCGGTTGCGGGTCTTCGCGCGAGCATGCCCCGTGGGCGCTTCTGGATTTCGGGATCCGATGCGTCATCGCCCCCGACTTTGCCGATATCTTCTACAACAATTGTTTCCAGAACGGCATTCTGCCTATCAAGCTGCCGCAGGCCGACGTCGACAAGCTGATGGACGATGCGCAGCGCGGCTCGAATGCGACGCTCACGATCGACCTCGAGGCGCAGGAAATCCGTGGCCCAGATGGCGGTGTGATCAAGTTCGACATTGATCCCTTCCGCAAGCACTGCCTTCTCAACGGGCTCGATGCCGTGGGGCTGACACTGCAGAAGCAGGACGCGATCTCGAAGTTTGAGAAGGAAACGGCCGCGCTGCGTCCGTGGCTGTGACGGAGAGCGAAGATGGCCAAGGCTGCTCATATGATGGTGCGGGTTCTCGATGAAGCCCGATCGGTTGATTTTTACTCCAAGTGCTTTGGTCTGAGCGTGGCCGAACGGCGCGAGTGGCCGGACTTCTCATTGACCTACATGAGCAATCCTGAAAACGATTTCGAGGTCGAGCTGACCGTCAACAAAGGGCGGGCTGAGCCCTACGATCTGGGCAACGGCTACGGCCATGTCGCCTTCGTCGTGGACGACCTTGATGCCGAACATCAGCGCATTCGTGCGGCTGGATACCAGCCGAAGGACATCAAGGAGATGACACACGACGGCCAGCCGTTCGGACGTTTTTTCTTCATCGAGGATCCCGACGGGTACAAGATCGAGGTTCTGCAGCGCCGCGGGCGCTTCAAGTGACCGATGAGCCGAAGATCGACGCAGCCATGATGGGCCGTCTGGCGCGCGCTCTCGCTTTCATCTGTGGAACTTCCCACCCGGCAACGGTGGCCTTACAGAAGGCAGCTGACAGCGGGGCTGAAAAAGACATCAAAGCAGCTCGCTCGCAGTTTCTGAAGATCAAGCCGAACGAGCGCCGCGCCGCGCTTGCCATGCTCGACGACTGATCAGGCGGGAGCCGGGTGCGCGCTTCTTGCGTTTGTAAGCGCGTCTCGCAATGCCTGGGCAAAATCCCGCTTTTCCTCGGCGTTCAAGAAGCGGGCAATCTCAAATTCTCTTCCGTGCAGTGCCAGCTTCAGGTCGGCGCTGCCGTCGGGCCATTCGTTGAGCAGGACGCGAACCCAGTAGGGATTGAAATCGAAGCTGGAGGACCGGCCCGATGGCTGAACCCGGGTGATCTTCAGAACCTCCGGGGAGAGTTCGACCAGCTCATAAGCCTTTCCGGCCCGGTAGTTCAGCTTGAAGGCGATGTAGAGAGCGAGGATGTCGAGCCCGTAGAAGCCCAGAACCGGCCACGCGCCAATCACGAAAAACGCGATGGACGTCGCAAGGCTCAGGCCCCCAATAAACGCGAGCAGGATCATAAATCCGGTCCGCGAAAGCGACCGGTGAGGGTGCAGGATGGCTCGAAACGTTCGGGCCTCTTGAACTGGCGGCAGATCTTCCGTCATGGTCCGATAGTTTGCTCCAGGTCAAATCGCATGAAAACCCCGCCCGCGAAAAAAAGGAAACCGGCTCCGCCTGCCCGCCGGGCGGTCTCTACACCTACCGTTGCGATCAAAGCGCTCGCGCGACCGCGCCAAAGGAAGCGTACGCGGGAAGAGGTCGAGGAGATCTTCAGGCGGCTTCACAGCGTCAATCCAGAGCCTAAAGGCGAACTGGAGCATACCAACCCATTTACGCTGCTGGTAGCCGTGGTGCTGTCGGCGCAGGCGACGGATGCCGGTGTGAACAAGGCGACGCGCAAGCTGTTCGCGATCGCCGATACACCGGAAAAAATGCTTTCGCTTGGCGAAGACAGAGTGCGCGAGCTGGTCAAGACAATCGGTCTCTACCGAACCAAGGCCAAGAATGTGATTCTTCTTTCGCAAAGGCTGGTGGAGGTATATGGCGGCAGCGTCCCTGCGGACAGGGAGATCCTGCAATCGCTCCCGGGGGTCGGGCGCAAGACAGCCAATGTCGTGCTCAACATGGCATTCGGTGAGCCGACCATCGCCGTGGACACGCACGTCTTCCGGTTATCCCACCGCCTATGGCTCTCTAAAGGCAATTCACCCGACGCGGTGGAAGGGGATCTTCTCAAGATTGTGCCGAAGGAGTTTCTACTGCACGCGCATCACTGGCTGATCCTGCATGGACGATACACCTGCAAGGCCGTGAAGCCTCTCTGCGAGAATTGCGTGCTCGCGGATCTCTGCTTCTCAAAGGACAAGCGGATCTGAAGCGGTGCGCTCTAAAGCCGGACCGCGATGCCTGCGGCCGCCATGTGCTTCTTGGCCTCGGCAATGGTGTAAGTGCCGAAGTGGAAAATCGAAGCTGCCAGCACAGCGCTCGCGTGGCCCTGTCTGACGCCTTCGACCAGATGGTCGAGGTTTCCAACGCCGCCGGACGCGATCACCGGAACGGGTACGGCGTCGGAGATGGCACGCGTCAAACTCAAGTCGAAGCCCGCTTTCGTTCCGTCGCGGTCCTCTTCGGCATACCGAACGGCGTCGAGGCCCGTCGGCTTGCGGCCGCCGTGTGTGAAGATTTCCCAGCGGTCCGGTTCGCCCGGGCCTGACACCTTCTTGGCATCGATCGCGACGACGATGCACTGGGCACCGAATTTCTCACTCGCTTCTTTGACGAACTGGCGATTGAAAACGGCGGCCGTATTGATCGAGACCTTGTCGGCGCCGGCTTCGAGGAGCTTGCGAATATCTTCCACGGTGCGCACGCCGCCGCCGACTGTGAGCGGCATGAAGCAGCGCTCCGCGGTCTGCTCCACGATGTGGAATATCGTATCGCGGTTTTCGTGACTGGCTGTGATGTCCAGGAAGCAGAGTTCGTCGGCACCGGCCGCGTCATAGGCGGCGGCCGCCTCGACCGGGTCGCCGGCGTCGACCAGATCGACGAAGTTGATGCCTTTGACGACGCGGCCGTCTTTCACGTCGAGGCAGGGAATGATGCGGGTTTTCAGGGTCATTCGGGTGACGTAGCGCGGAGTGGGTGTGGCTGCAATATCGGTTTTGATGTCGCCGTCAGAGCGTGCGACCGCGCGACAGGGTCATCACACCCGATAGCACCAGGGCCGCCATTGCGGTGACGCCGACGAACCCCAGAATTGGACTGTCGGTCATCATGGCTCCGGAAATGACCGGTCCTGCGATGCTGCCTGTCGTGTACATCATGATGAATGCGGCGTTGGCTGTCGCCAGCTGGCTCGGCTCGACGTCCTGACCGAGCATCGCGAGACCGACCATGTACAGACCGATGACCGTGGTCCCAATGATGAAAATGAGAGCGACGGCGAAGCCCGTATTGGAAATCGCAAGGGGAAACACCGCGATGAGCGCGGCATAGATGAGGCCGAGCGCCACCAGCAGCTTCTTGCGCGATGTGAGGTCGGCGATCCATCCCAAGGTGTACTGCGTCACAAGTCCGCCCACGATGAGCGCGGTCAGCAACCGCAAGGCGCTACTTTCGTCCATGCCTCCGGCGATGGCGACATTCGGCAACAACGCGAAGTGCGAAGTTTCCAGAAATCCGCCGAGAAAGCCGCCCGCCATGGCCGCCGGTGCCATGCGCATGCCGCCGATCAGACCGGTCGCGGGTTCGTGGGCAAGATCGGGTGCAAGGTCGCGAGCAAGAAAGATGGGGACCGCGGCCAACAATGCGCCAATCGCACCGACGGCGTAGGCCCACACGCTATCGATCCCGACGTGTTCCAGCAGAGCCGGTCCGAGCGCGAAGCCTGAAAAGAACGAGACGGCGTAGAACGATATGACCCGGGCGCGATGGGAATCGTCTGCGATGTGGTTGACCCATGTTTCGCCGACGATCCACGGGAGAGCGATTGTCGCGCCCATGAGAAAGCGTAACGCGATCCACGCGGCCGTGTTGTCCGTGAGGTAGAGAGACCCGTACGCCGCCGCGCAGCAGATACAGCCCGCGATAATCGCAGTGGATGGCCGGATGCGGGCGACTGCATAGGGCAAGGCCGGCAACAGGGCCAGAATGGCCAGCGACGGCGCCGCACCGGCCAACCCGATGACCCATGACGGCTCACCGCGCGCTTCGAGCGTCATGGCCGTCAATGCATAGCCCAATCCGAATGCAATGCCGACACCGAAGCAGGAAAGGACGACCGCCGCGAGGCTCTTGCGGCGCGCGGACTGGGTCAGTCCATTTGCGGATTTCACACTTGCGTCCATCGATGTCCGCCTTTATTCAACGGTGTTGAAATAGACAAACGGACCGGTCGTGGCAAGAGCTGTTTCAACAGTGTTGAAGAAAAAGCAGCCACGGGGTGACCGGGGGCTGGAGAGCGCGGCTTTGCTTGAAGCGGCTCTTGAGCTCATGGAACGCTCGGGGTCGGAAAATTTTTCGCTCAGAGCGGCCGCGCGCGAAATCGGATGCGATGCCGCTGCGCTCATCTATCATTTCGGTTCGCGGGAAGGGCTAGAGCGTGCAATTGCCGACCGGCTGCACGCGGGCATCGTGCCGCCGCCGCCGTCGTGGGCCTGGCGCGACCGGCTTTCGGATATGGCACGGCAATATCGCTCCGTCGCGCAGGCTTATCCGCGTACGTTTCCCCTTCTGATGCGGTACTGGACGACGGGTCCCCAGGACCTGCGTCTTTGCGACGAGACGTTTGCCGCGCTCTCGAAATGCGGAATTCCCGATCACCTCATCCCGGCGGCGGAGTGCGGGTTCTACGCCGCCCTGCTTGGGTTGTGCGCCGGGGAAGCCGGCGGACTGACCGGCCGTCCGGGGCGGGATGCGCTCCTGGAAATCAAATCGACTCCGGGTCTGGCGATGATGCCAAAGCTGTTGCCCGCAATCCGGGATCTCGGCGCCGATATCGTTTTCGACACTCAGCTCATGGCCATGCTCGACGGTCTGGAAGCTCTCGCGCGCCGGAAAGATGCGAAGCCGCGCCCCGCCGGAAAGAGGCGGGCCGGGGAAACGCGGCGGAAGAGGGCCTAGAACCATGCATCCGTTTCTGATTTACGCCGGGGCCGCTATTGCCGAGATCGGCGGCTGCTTTGCCTTCTGGTCGTGGTGGAAAGCGGGAGCCAGCGCATACTGGTTGCTGCCTGGACTGCTTTCGCTGGCCGTGTTCGCCTTTCTTCTGGCGCTGGTTCCTTCGGAGGCGGCGGGACGGGCCTTCGCCGCGTATGGCGGCATCTACATTCTGGCATCCCTCGGTTGGATGGCGGCGATCGAAGGGTTAAGGCCCGACCGGTATGACGTCGCTGGCGCCGTGATCTGCATCGCCGGGGCTGGCATGATCCTGCTTGCGCCCCGGGGCGGTTGAAGGCTAATGCAGCCTCCTGTCCCGTAGAGCGAATTCCATGTCCCGCACGCCGTCCCACGCCGCGCATGCCGCAGCCGTCCGCCCGGAATGGGAGCGGGCGCGGCGTATCGTGGTGAAGATCGGTTCGGCGCTGCTCGCCGACCGCGCCAACGGCACGCTCAAGGAGGAGTGGCTCGCATCCCTGATCGACGACGTGGCGGCTCTACGGAATGCGGGGCGGCAGGTGGTGCTCGTCTCGTCCGGCGCGGTCGCGCTCGGGCGGTTCAAGCTCGGACTTCCCAAGGGCGTGCTCGAACTGGAGCAGAGCCAGGCGGCGGCTGCGGTGGGGCAGATCAGTCTGGCGGCGGCGTATCAGGCCCATGCCGCGCGGCACGGCATCATCGTCGCGCAGATCCTGCTGACGCTCGGCGATACCGAGCAGAGACGCCGGTATCTCAACGCGCGGCATACCATCGAGACGTTGCTGGAACTGGGCGCTGTCCCGGTCGTCAACGAGAACGACACGGTGGCAACGGCGGAAATCAAATATGGCGACAACGACAGGCTATCGGCGCGGGTCGCCTCCATGGTTTCTGCCGATTGCCTCGTGCTTCTGTCCGATATCGACGGTCTTTACACAGCGCCGCCGCAATCCGACCCGGCCGCGCGGCACATTCCCATCGTTACCGAGATCACCGCCGAGATCGAGGCGATGGCCGGTGCCCCCGGGACGGAGCTTTCCAAGGGCGGCATGAAAACCAAGATCGAGGCGGGCAAGATCGCGCTCGGTGCTGGCACCAACATGGTCATCACGACCGGGAATGTCATGAACCCGCTGCGCGCCATTGCCGAGGGCTCGAAGGTGACCTGGTTCCTGGCAAACCAGGATCCGGTGACCGCCAAGAAGCGCTGGATCGCGGGGCAGCTCGAGCCGCGCGGAACGCTGCACATCGATGCCGGTGCCGAAAGGGCCTTGCTGTCCGGCAAGAGCCTGCTGCCGGCCGGCGTGACGCGCATCGAGGGTGCTTTCGACCGGGGCGACGCCGTTATCATCCGCTCGACGGACGGCCGGGAGCTGGGTCGCGGCCTTGTCGCCTATCCCAAGGCCGAGGCGGAGAAGATCGCCGGCAAGCGCAGCGCCGACATCGAGGCGCTCATCGGCTATGCTGGCGGCGATGAGCTCGTGCACCGCAACGATATGGCCCTGTCGAGGAAATGATGGCGGCACGTCCTGAACAACAGGCGGAGGATCTGCGCGAGGCGATGTTCGCCATCGGCCGGGCGGCGCGTGGCGCCGCGCGCGATCTGGCGCTTGCCGATACGGCGACGAAGAATGCCGCGCTGTGCGCCATGGCTGCACATCTGCGGCAAGGCAAGGCGGATATTCTGAAGGCCAACGCTGCCGATGTGGATGCCGCGAAGAAGGGCGGTCTGGCCGGGTCGTTCGTCGACCGGCTGACGCTCAACGAGTCCCGCATCGAAGCCATGGCGCGGGGCCTGGAAGAGATCGCTGCACTTTCCGATCCGGTCGGCACGGTGCTCACCGACTGGACGCGTCCCAACGGTCTTGAAATCTCGCGCGTGCGGGTGCCGATCGGCGTGATCGGGATCATTTATGAAAGCCGGCCCAACGTCACGGCAGACGCGGGCGGCCTGTGCGTGAAGGCAGGTAATGCGGCGATCCTGCGGACGGGGTCGGACGCTTTTCGCTCTGCCCAGGCGATCCACGCCGCA
Organism: Hyphomicrobium sp.; assembly: GCA_025458125.1. GTDB lineage: Bacteria > Pseudomonadota > Alphaproteobacteria > Rhizobiales > Hyphomicrobiaceae > JAGVSR01. The sequence continues at coordinate 24,466 of JALOTA010000016.1, read as the reverse complement.
CTTGCCGCCGGGCTGCACGCCGCTGGCCTGCCGAAGGACGCGATCCAGCTCGTTCCCACAACCGACCGGATGGCGGTCGGGCATCTTCTGTCCGGCCTCAACGGTGCCGTCGATGTCATCGTTCCGCGGGGCGGCCGCTCGCTTGTCGAGCGGGTCCAGAACGAAGCACGCGTTCCGGTGTTCGCGCATCTGGAGGGTATCTGCCACACCTACGTGGATAAGTCGGCTGGTCTGGAGATGGCCAAGCGCATCGTCGTCAATGCCAAGATGCGGCGGACAGGGATCTGCGGGGCGACCGAGTGCCTGCTGGTCGATAGCGCCGCGTCGCAGGGCGTTCTCAGCGAACTCGTGAAGGCGCTGCTCGACGCAGGCTGCGAAGTGCGCGGCGATGCGGCGGCTCTTGCCTCAGACGCGCGCGTCAAGCCCGCCGCTGCGAACGACTACGGGAAGGAATTCCTCGACAGCATCATCGCCGTCAAGACGGTCGACGGTGTCGACGGGGCGATCGAGCACATCGGGCGCTTCGGTTCGCAACATACCGACGCCATCGTGACGGACGATGAGACTGCGGCGAAGAAATTCCTGACGCAGGTGGACAGTGCCATCGTGCTGCACAATGCTTCGACACAATTTGCCGATGGCGGAGAATTCGGGTTCGGTGCCGAAATCGGCATCGCGACCGGTAAAATGCATGCGCGAGGTCCGGTTGGTGTCGAACAGCTGACGAGCTTCAAGTACCTCGTCAGAGGCTCCGGGCAGACGCGACCCGGCTGATCGAAAAGTACGCGGCCCGGCGCTGCTGGCCTGAACTTTCAGCAGACCCAGCGGCGTGGCCGGAAAAATGGCCGATCCGGGGCGATGGGGACGCCCATTCCGCAGGGGCGTCATTTTCACGGCGTTTCTGCCTGAAGATGATGAAACGACCCCCGGCGGTGAAACGAATTGCGGAGAGTGACCGTATACAGGTGAAACCTAGCTCACTGGAGCGCCGCTGTGCTTATTCGCCGTCCATCCGATATCGCCTCATCCGAGATTACGCCGAAGGCAATCTATCTTCGCCGCCGCGAACTCATCGCGGGAATACTGGCAACCGGGGTCGCCGGAGTGTCCCTGCCGGGTCGCGCGGGGTCGAAGCCATTGCAGGGTGCCAAAAGCCCTCTCTCGACAACCGAACCACTGACGCGCCGGGACGACGCCACGAGCTATAACAACTTCTACGAATTCGGAACCAACAAGTCCGATCCGGCGCAGTATGCAGGTTCCCTGACCACCGCACCATGGTCCGTCAAGGTCGATGGGCTGGTTGAAAAGCCCGGCACGTACACGCTCGAAGATATTCTGAAATCCGCTCCGCTCGAGGAGCGGATCTATCGCCTGCGCTGTGTCGAAGGGTGGTCGATGGTCATTCCGTGGCTCGGCTTTCCGCTGGCGGCTCTGCTCAAACGCGTTCAGCCCCAGGGCAATGCGCGATACATCGCGTTTGAAACACTGGTTCGGCCTGAGGAGATGCCGGGGCAGCGGGGCCTTTTGCAACCGCTGGCGTGGCCATACGTCGAAGGTTTGCGGCTCGACGAGGCCATGCACCCTCTCACGATCCTGGCGGTTGGTATGTACGGGGAGACGCTTCCTAACCAGAACGGCGCACCTCTTCGCCTCGTTGTGCCCTGGAAGTACGGCTTCAAAAGCATCAAGTCCATCGTTCGCATCCGGGCGGTCGAGAAGCAGCCGAAAACGACGTGGGAGATGATGGCGGCCAACGAGTACGGATTTTATTCCAACGTCAATCCGGAGGTCGATCATCCGCGCTGGAGCCAGGCGACCGAGCGGCGCATCGGCGAGGGCAGCGGCCTGTTCGCCAAGCGACGGCCCACGCTGATGTTCAATGGCTATGCCGATCAGGTCGCCGGACTCTATTCCGGGCTCGACTTGCGTGCGAACTATTGAGATGGCGAACTCAGCTCACAGCGCCGTTGCGGCGGGGGTTCAGCGCTTTTCCTATCCGGCGGTCTATGTGCTCGGGTTCATTCCCGCCGTCTGGACTTTCCATCTGGCGGTCACGGACCAGCTCGGCGCCGATCCGCTAAAGGTTCTGGAGCGATCGCTTGGTCTGTGGGCGCTGCGATTTCTGATCGTAGGGTTGGCGATCACGCCGTTGCGCCGGTTTGCGAACGTCAATTTCATTCGCTACCGGCGGCCAATCGGCTTGCTGGCATTCGCCTACGCCGTTCTGCATGTCACCGTCTACATGTGGTTGGATCAGGGCCTGGATGCCGGCGCGATCTGGAAAGATATCGTCAAGCGGCCCTACATCACCGTTGGCCTACTGTCGTTCCTGGTTCTCCTGCCGCTCGCTGCCACGTCGAACAGCTTTTCGATCCGGCGGCTGGGACCTGCGTGGCAGCGCCTGCACCGGTGGGTCTATCTGGCGGCGGCGGCCGCCGCCCTTCATTTTGCGATGCTGGTGAAATCGCTCACCGCCGAACCTTTGATTTATGCTGGTCTTGTCTGCGGCCTTCTCGCGATTAGACTTCTCCCGAAGCAGGCAAGACCGGTGCGGCAAAGGCCGGTTCTGGCCGCCACCGATTGATCGAGGAGTACGTTCGATGAACGACGAACTGGAATGGAAGGCGAAGTTGACGCCAGAGCAGTACCGGGTCTTGCGTGAAAAGGGGACCGAACGGCCGTTCAGCGGAGAGCTTCTGCATGTGAAGGACCCGGGCCGGTTTGCCTGCGCGGCATGTGGCAACATGCTCTTCTCATCCGACACGAAGTTCGATTCCGGGACGGGTTGGCCATCGTTCGAGGATGCGCTGCCCGGCGCCGTCTCGTATCATCGCGACATGTCCCATGGCATGATCCGCACCGAAGTCACCTGCTCCAAGTGTGGTTCGCACCTTGGTCATGTGTTCGACGACGGTCCGGGCGACAGCGGCAGGCGCTACTGCATCAACTCAGTTTGCCTGAACTTCGAGAAGTCGTAGCCGCTGCGAGTTCGGGGCGGTCAGTTCGCCAGGCTCCAGTCGGACCGGGCTTCCTCGATGCTGGCGCGATAGCGGACATGGGGAGGCCGGAAGCCGGCGTTCATCAGCGTATGCCGAACCGCGGTTCGGGCGCCGGTGAAGTAGACCACGGTTCCCGCATTCTGCAGTTTGTGGATGAAGCCTTCCAGCGCCTTGGCAGCAGACGTGTCCACCAGCGGGACATCGCTGAAATCCAGAATGAATGCCTTCGGGAATGAGCCGAGCCGGTCGAGCGCGCCACTGACGGCAGCGGTCGCACCGAAGAAGAAGGCTCCGCTGATGCGGTAGACGACGACATCTCCCGTGCGCGATGGCGGCGTGTATGCGGTTCGTTCGGGGCCTCTGGCGTCGGCTTCATCCGCCGTGATGAGGTGACCGCCGCCCTCCACCTCGACGGCCTCGGCCATGCGGTGCAGAAACAGGAACGCACCCAGAGTGACACCGACACCAATCGCGAGCGTCAGGTCGGCGAAGATAGTCAGCAGGAAGGTCGCCATCAGAACGGCAGCATCGCCCCAAGAGGCGCGGAACAGACTGACGAACTCTTCCTTCTCGGCCATGTGCCAGGCGACGACAGCAAGCACGGCGCCGAGACTTGCCAGCGGGATGTAAGCAGCAAGCGGCGCGGCGACGAGCATGAACAGCAGGATGTAGATGGAGTGGAAGACACCGGCCAGCGGGCCTCGTGCGCCAGCGCGGACGTTTGTTGCCGTGCGGGCGATGGTGCCCGTCGCACACATTCCACCGAAAGCGACTGAGCCGATGTTGGCCACGCCTTGAGCCACCAGTTCGCAGTTCGACCGGTGCTTTCGTCCGCTCATTCCATCGGCCACCACGGCGGACAAAAGACTTTCAATGGCGCCGAGCAGAGCGATGGCCAGGGCGTCGGGAAAGACGACTCTCAGCTTCTCGAGATCGAACGGCGGCAGCGATGGCGCGGGCAACATGCGCGGTACTTCACCGAACTTGGAACCGATCGTGGCAACATCGAGGTGCAGCGCCGCAGTCATCGCCGTCGTAGCGGCAACGGCTATCAGCATGCCCGGCCATCGTGGCTTTGCCTTTCGCAGAACTGTGATGATGGCGATGGCCAGGATCGAGAGCGCCACCGCCCCTGAATTGAAGGCCGGAAGATTTTCCCAGATGACCTGAAGCTTCGGAAGCAATGCGGCCGGTTCGCGATCTATGGTGAGACCCAGGAGTTCCTTGATCTGGCTGGCGAAGATGATCACCGCAATTCCCGCCGTGAAGCCGACGGTGACTGGGAAGGGAATGTATTTGATGTAGGTGCCGAGCCTCAGGAAGCCGGCGGCGATCATCATCAAGCCCGCCATGCCGGTGGCGAGTACCAGTCCGTCGTAGCCGTGGCGGTCGACGATTGACGCCACGAGCACGATGAACGCCCCGGCGGGACCGCCGATCTGGAAGCGGCTGCCGCCCAGTACCGAAATGAGAAAACCGCCGATAATGGCCGCGAACAGGCCCTTCTCAGGCGAGAGGCCGGAGCCGATCGCGATGGCCATCGACAAGGGCAGCGCGACGATGGCGACGGTGAGCCCGGCGAGTGCATCGGCCTTGAGATCAGCCGAGGTGTACCCGTCGCGAAGCACGGTGACGAGCTTCGGCGTAAAGAGTTCGGCGAACGTGGGCTCGGCTCGTTTTTGCGAACCGCCTAGTTTTGCATCCACTGTTCCGTCTTTCCCCGTCATGACTGCCGGGCCGTGGCGAACGTGCGCGCGCCTAGAGAATGAATTTCGAAAGGTCGGCGTTCTTTGCGAGTTCGCCGATACGCGACGTCACGTAAGCCGCGTCGATCGTAATGGTTTCACCGTTGCGGTCGGAGGCCTCGAACGAAATTTCGTCGAGAACCCGTTCCATGACGGTCTGCAGGCGCCGCGCGCCGATGTTCTCGACGGTTGAGTTGACCAGAACGGCCGCATCGGCGAGTGCGTCGATGGCATCGTGAGTGAACGAGAGGATGAGGCCCTCGGTCTGCATCAAGGCGACATACTGCTTGATGAGCGAGGCTTCTGGTTCGGTGAGTATGCGCCGGAAATCCTCGCGGGAAAGCGGCTTCAACTCGACACGAATGGGCAGGCGTCCCTGAAGTTCGGGCAGCAAATCCGACGGCTTGGCCACATGGAAGGCCCCCGACGCGATGAACAGAACGTGGTCGGTTTTAACGGGGCCGTATTTTGTCGCTACGGTGGTGCCTTCTATCAGCGGCAGCAGATCGCGTTGGACGCCTTCGCGGCTGACATCGGCACCGCCGCGCACATTTTCCCCGCGTGAGCAGATCTTGTCGATTTCGTCGAGGAAGACGATGCCTGAGTTTTCGACGGACCGGATCGCCTCTGTGGCAAGGTTCTCATTGTCGATGAGCTTATCGCCCTCTTCGGCGATCAGGACTTCGTAGCTGTCGCGGACAGTCATGCGACGCGGTTTCATCCGGCCGCCCATGGCTTTCTGCAACATCTCGCCGAGGTTGATACCGGCGCCGCCCATCCCGGGCCCCATGCCGGGAATTTCAAACATCGGCAGGCCGCCGCCGGTCTCGGCGACCATGATCTCGATTTCGCTATCGTTCAGCTCATTGTTGCGCAGTTTGCGGCGGAAGCTGTCGCGGGTTCCCGGCGATGCCGTGGGGCCGACCAAGGCATCGAGCACGCGTTCCTCGGCGCTCTTTTCGGCCTTGGCGCGCACTTCCTTGCGTTTCGTTTCCTTGACGAGACCCATTCCCACCTCGACGAGGTCGCGAACGATGCTCTCCACGTCGCGGCCGACGTAACCGACCTCGGTGAATTTCGTTGCCTCGACTTTCAGGAAGGGGGCGCCGGCAAGGCGGGCCAGCCGTCGCGAGATTTCTGTTTTGCCGACGCCGGTCGGGCCGATCATCAGGATATTCTTCGGCAGCACTTCGTCCTTCAAGTCGCCCGAGAGCTGCTGGCGTCTCCAACGGTTGCGGAGAGCAATGGCAACAGCGCGCTTGGCGTCGTTCTGGCCGACGATATAGCGGTCGAGTTCGGAGACGATCTCGCGAGGAGAGAAGTTGCTCATGTTTCACGCGCTTTCGGGGGACGGCTCACTTCGACGCCGCGAGCTTTTCAACCACCAGATTCGAGTTCGTGTACACGCAGATGTCGGCGGCGATGCCCATCGCCTTGCGTGCGATCTCTTCGGCTGTCAACGGCTGTTCGAGCAGCGCGCGGGCCGCGGCCAAAGCGAACATGCCGCCGGAGCCGATGCCCATGCAGGCGTATTCGGGTTCGAGCACGTCGCCGGTCCCGGTCAGTGTCAGCGTGACGTCCTTGTCGGCGACGAGCATCATCGCTTCCAGGCGGCGCAGGTAGCGGTCCGTGCGCCAGTCCTTGGCCAGTTCGACACAGGCTCGCGCCAGTTGTCCGGGATACAGCTCGATCTTGGCTTCCAGACGCTCAAACAGCGTGAACGCGTCGGCTGTCGCCCCGGCGAAGCCGCCGATCACGTCGCCGCGGCCGAGGCGGCGAACCTTCCGGGCGTTGGATTTGATGACGGTCTGGCCGAGGCTCACCTGCCCGTCGCCGGCAATCACGACCTCGCCACCCTTGCGGACGGTAAGGATGGTCGTGCCGTGCCAAGTTGGGACAGTGGCGGAGGAAAGGTCTGTGCTCATCGCGCTTCTGATCTAGGCTCCGGAGCCGTGTAAATCAAGAAGTGGCGTTTGCGGTGACCGAAGCTGGAAGGAACGTGCAAAGACTGGTAAGCGAAGGATTGTAACCGGCATGACCGGCCGCTTCCCCGCAGGGGCGCCGGTCGCCGCAAACGGACGAGGGTAGACTTGAAGCGGCAGGCGACAATTTCGCGGCGAACGAAGGAGACCGAGATTCAGGCGACGGTCGATCTCGACGGGACGGGTACGTTCGAAATCGAGACCGGCATCGGTTTCCTCGATCACATGCTGGAACAGCTGTCGCGGCATGCGCTCATCGATATCAAGCTGCGCGCAAAAGGCGACCTGCACGTCGATCTGCACCACACCACGGAAGACAGCGGTATCGTGCTCGGACAGGCCGTGGCCAAGGCCCTCGGCGACAAGACAGGCATCACCCGCTACGCTGACGTGCATCTGCCGATGGACGAGACGTTGACGCGCGTGGCCGTAGACGTGTCTGGACGGCCTTATCTGATCTGGAACGTGACGTTTACCCGCGACAAGATCGGGGAGATGGATACCGAATTGTTCCGGGAGTGGTTCCAGGCGTTTGCACAGAACGCCGGCATCACGCTGCACATCCAGAATCTCTACGGTGAGAACAACCACCACATCGTCGAAACCTGTTTCAAAGGATTGGCCCGGGCTTTGCGTGCCGCCATCACGGCCGACCCGCGGCAGGCGGGGCGCGTGCCGTCGACGAAGGGGACGCTCAGCGTATGATCTGGATGCTGTTCCGGGCCAGGGACAACCTGGACGTGGATGTGTTTACGGTACACGAGCCGCCGCAGCCTCCGCTGGACCGGATCGAGCGCGCTGCTTCGCTGGTGTTCGTTCGCGACGGCTTTTCCTGGGGCGCGGCCCTGTTCTCGCCATTCTGGCTGGCGGTTAAGGGGCAATGGGCGGCTCTCGTCGCCTACTTCGCAGTCGTGATCGCTGCGTCGGCCGTGCTTTGGTATTTCAACGTCCTGGATTCCTGGTTTCCGCTGCTCATCATCGGCCTCAACATCTATCTTGGTTTCGAGGCTTCGACGCTGGAGCGCATGTGGCTCAATTTCCGGGGCTGGAAGCACGTGGGCACAGTCGCCGGCCGCAACCTGCCCGAATGCGAACGGCGGTTCTTCGACACATGGCTTGCGGCCCATCCTGCGGACGGGCCGCTTGCGCCGGTCGATAGCCGGCCTGACCCTGCCTGGGCGGGTTGGCCCCGGATGTTTTCCGGCCGGGCTTGAGGGGCGCAGCAGCGGACTATCGAATGCAGCGCGTTGCCATCATCGACTACGGTTCCGGCAATCTTCACTCGGCGGCGAAAGCTTTCGAGCGTGCGGCACGGGATTCGGGCTGCGCCAGTGAGATCGCCGTGACGGCCGATCCGGATGCTGTTCGCAAGGCTGACCGGGTTGTGCTCCCGGGTGTCGGGGCCTTTGCCGATTGCAAGCGGGGGCTCGAGGCCGTGCCGGGAATGCGGGCGGCAATCGACGAGGCTGTCCACGTCAAGGGCAGGCCGTTCCTTGGCATCTGCGTCGGTATGCAGTTGCTGGCCACGCGCGGTCTGGAACATGGTGTGACCGAGGGGCTCGGCTGGATCGAAGGCGAGGTACGCGCGATCTCACCGAACGATCCGGCGCTGAAGATCCCGCATATGGGCTGGAACACGCTCTTCGCATTGCGGCAACATGCATTGCTCGACGGCTTGCCGACGGGCCCTACGGGATTGCACGCTTACTTCGTACACTCCTACCATTTCGTGCCCGCTGACCGTGCGGATGTCGTTGCGGAAACGGACTACGGTGGGCCGGTGACGGCGCTCATCGCGCATGAAAACATCGCGGGAACGCAGTTCCACCCGGAGAAGAGCCAGGCTCTTGGGCTGGGTCTGATCGCGAACTTCCTGAAGTGGGCGCCCTAAATCGACTCCTGGCAAGCCGGTGTGAGGCGTTTTATGGTTTGCTCACACTCGGCAAGCCGGTGTGAGGCCTAACTCCTCCGACTGACGACAAAGTGGGCGGCGGCGCGCAGGATATCGCCCCTGGAGCCGAAAATCGTGAGGGCCTCGCTTGCGGCCGCTTCCGTTCGCGCCAGCATGTCTTTCGCCGCGGGGATGCCCATGAGCGAGACCAGCGTCGCCTTATTGGCCGCGGCGTCTTTCGCGACGGCTTTGCCGACGGTCGCGGCGTCGCCTTCGGCGTCGAGCAGGTCGTCTGCGATCTGAAAAGCAAAGCCGAGAGCTGCGCCGAAGTCCATCAGTGCCTTTCGTTCCTTGTCATTCGCGCCGCCGAGGATGGCTCCGGCCTGGCATGCGAACACGAGAAGCGCTCCCGTTTTCATGGCCTGCAGGCGCCGGATGTGTTCGACCGTCGGCGCGGGCGGATCGCCGAGCTTGTCGGCCATGAGATCGAGAGCCTGCCCGCCGACCATGCCCGCGACGCCCGAGGATCGGGCAAGGGCCGAAACCAGTGCAACACGGACGGCTGCGTCTGGATGATTTTCGGGACGTGCGAGAATTTCGAACGCAAGGGTGAGGAGCGCATCGCCGGCCAGGATGGCCGTCCACTCGTCATAGGCTTTCCAAACGGTCGGCCGGCCGCGGCGCAGTTCGTCGTTGTCCATGGCGGGCAGGTCATCGTGGGCAAGGGAGTAGCAATGGACCAGTTCCAGAGCGGCCGCGGTCAAGGCGGCATCCTCGGACGCGACGCCGAATAAGGCCGCGCTCTCGATCACAAGCAGCGGACGGACCCGCTTGCCCCCACCCAGCACGGCATGGCGCATGGCCGCGATCAAACGTCCCGACTGGGGTTCAGGCTTCGGTCAGGCTGGCGGCAGCGGCGAGGCTTTGCGCGAAGGTCATTCAGGACTTACCTAGTCGGCAGTTCAACGGGCGGGCGCGGGGCAAAAGCCTTATCATCATCCGGAGGGCGGAGCGACAGGGTGGCCGGCCCTGTTGGACTTGTGCGCATGGCGCACGCGATCAAGCGAGGGTGCGCCCAGGTGACCGTTGACGGACAGGCAGGCGAAAGGCGGCAGACGGGCGAGGCGGATGCCGACGCGCTGATTGCAGCCGCGATCCAGCGTATCGTGCGCGATATACCGGTTCTCACCCCTCCACCATCCTCCAGCGAAAGCCACGTGGCCGCTGACGGATCCAGCGTTCATGCCGCCGGCTCCGGCGATGTTTCGCCCCTCGCCTATGTTCCCCAAAACGGCGATCGAATCCTTCCGGAGCGGCCGGCCGCCCCCTTGCCGCATCGCATCGAACCTACGTTCGATTCCTTGCCGAAGGCGCCCGAAGGCTTTCGGCTAGATGCCGGCCGCGCTGTTTCCATGGACGCGGCGGAGACGACATCGCCGGATACTGCTTTCAACGCGGGCGGTGAACAAACTGCTGGAACGGCCGCCGGTTGGCTGGCGGGACCGTGGACGTGGCGCCGGGCGCTGCGCTTGGCGGGATTGGCCGTCGCCGCCTACTTCGCGACGGTGCTTTTCCTCATTGTCGTCTATCGGTTCATCAATCCCCCGATCACCACGCTGATCGCCTATCAGTGGCTCACGGGTACAAAGATCGAGCAGGACTGGGTTCCGATCGAGGACATTTCCTCAAACCTGCTGCGTGCAGTCGTGGTTTCGGAAGACTGGGGGTTCTGCGATCACTACGGGGTCGACATCGAGGCCATCGAAAAGGCGCTGGAGCAGGCGGGAGAAGGGAAAATCGCGCGAGGCGCCAGCACGATCTCGATGCAGGTCATCAAGAACCTGTTTCTGTCCCAATCGAAGAGCTACCTGCGCAAGGCGGTCGAGATTCCGCTCACGGTGGCCGCTGAAGCCGTCTGGCCGAAATCGCGGATGCTCGAAATCTACCTGAACATCGCCGAGTGGGGGCCTGGCGTGTTCGGTGCAGAGGCGGCGGCGCGGCATCACTTCAACAAGCCGGCGTCGCGGCTCAGCGAACGCGAGGCGGCGCTATTGGCCGCGGCCCTGCCAAACCCGATCCTGCGCGATGCCGGTGATCCGAGCACGCGGACCGCGCGCAAGGCATCGGTGATCCAAGCAAGGATGAGGGCGGCCGGGCCGGAGGTTGCCGACTGCGCCATGGCCGGGCGGCAGCGCCCGGCGCGAACCGAGCGGAACGACCAGCGGCCGCCGGACTGGCAGACGACCGTGAAGAAGAGGGCTGGCGCGGACGGAGCTTTGTAGTATAAGGCGCGCTCTGTGGCCTGGACCTGACCGCGCCGCAACGCGTTGCCGTTGCGTGTCGCCGGGCAATTGGAGGCCGACCCAATCGGGCAAATTCACTAGCGTTTTCAGGGTCTTCGCCTCATTTCCGCTGGGAATTTCGCCTCACCTGAACGATCGACCGGAGTAGTTTAAATGGCCGTACCGAGAAAGAAAACCTCGCGCATGAAGAAGGGCCAGCGCCAGTCGCACGACGCTCTGACGCGCCCGGCATACGTGGAAGACAAGGAGAGCGGCGAGCGCCGACGGCCGCATCACATTGATCTCAAGAGCGGCAAATACAAAGGCCGGCAGGTGCTGCCGGCGAAGGCCGAAGCTTAAAGCGGGCAACGTCCCCGCCGCTGCGGCCGGTGCTCGTTTTGCTCGGCGCGGCCGGCCGGTGGATAGGCGTCGCGGCGGGCAGCGAACCTGCTAAATTGGCGCCGTCCGGTCCTGTTACCTGGGGGGACGCCAAAAGGGGAGGCTACGATGTCGCTCGCTGCACTGCCGCTTACGATCATTCCATTTATTCTCTACAATGTGTTCATGCTGACCGGCGTCGATCTTTCGACTCCCCTGGTGGAGAACGGGATCACGATGATCAGCGGAGGCGTGTGGAAGTTCACCTGGGGTGATCTTCTGCTCCTGATCGGCGTGGTCATGCTGTTCATCGAGATCGTGAAGGCGACCTATACCGGCACGGCATCGATGATCGACCATGGTCTCTCCATGCTCGTTTTCATCGCCTTTCTCGTCCAATTCCTGCTGGTTAACCAGGCCGCAAGCTCGGTGTTTTTCCTCCTCATGATGATGGCCATGATCGACGTCATCGCAGGATTTACCATCGGAATTCGCGTCGCGAAGAGAGATATCGGCTTCGGCGCAGACCAGTAAGTGTCTGTTATCGCTGGGAAAATATCGGCATTCGCGAATGATCTGGACGGCTCGGCGGGCGACTGCCGGGCCGTTTGTTCAAGGTCCAAAGTGGTCTCTTCAAGTTGTTTTTAGGAAATTGCGCCTAGTCTCCTCGAGCGGGGCCGGTCAGCCGGCCGCCCTACTCCGAAGACGCACGGGCACGGTAACTCCCTGTGAGCAAGACCGAACAGTCGCTGAAGCCTTCGCTAGTCGACGGCGAGCCGGTGGTGGATACCGTCATCGGTAAGCCCACGGCGTCGGCCGAACGCAGCCATGGCCTGCTCGCGACCGCCGAAGAGGCCGAGTATTCGTGGGATCTGGTCAGCGACAGCCTGATCTGGGCTGATAACGCGGCGGCCGTCTTCCGGATTGCCAATACGTCGGGCATCGACTCTGGCGAGAAGTACGCGTCTTTGATCGCGCCCGAACACTGCGAAGAGCGCGCGCAGGTCTTTCAGAAAGACACAGACAAACTGCCGGCCGGCGGTGCGCCCTATCATCTTCAATACCGTATCGCCCCGCAGGGCCGCAGATCGACGCCGGTCTGGGTTGAAGATCGCGGCCGATGGTGGGCGGGTGAAGATGGCAAGCCGAAGTGCGCGCGCGGCGTGGTCCGCATCGTCGCCGACAGCTATATCGAGGAGCAACGGCTTCTCTACCGCAACGATCATGATGAACTGACCGGGCAACTCAATCGCTCGCGACTGACGGATGCGCTCAACGCGGTGATACTTCGCTGCTCGCGTTCCCGCAGTCAGGCAGGCTTGCTCATGGTCGCGGTCAACAATCTCGCGATCGTCAACGAAACCTTCGGCCACCACGTCGGCGACGAGGTCATCAGCGCGGTCGTCGGTGCAATCCGCAGCAAGCTGCGGCGCGGTGATACGCTCGGGCGCTATTCGGCCAACAAGTTCGGGATCATCCTTTACGATTGCGGGCCGGGTGCGATGCAGGTCGCGGCCGACCGCTTCATGCGCGTGGTTCGCGATTTGACGATCCGGACGAGCGGCATTCAGGTTCAAGCGACGGTGTCGATCGGGGGCGTGGTGCTGCTCGATCATGCACAGACGGTGCATCAGGCATTAAGTTCAGCCTTGCAAGCGCTCGATAAGGCCAAGCAACGCCGGCTGGAGGGCTTCGTTGCGTACGAGCCCAATTCGGCATCCGACCGGATCCGGCAGCGCAACATCGCAATGATCGACGAAGTGATCTCCGCCCTGGAGGCGGGACGGATGCGCCTTGCGCTGCAGCCTATGGTGTCGGCGCGTTCCGGGCGTCCGGAGATCTACGAGTGTCTGCTGCGAATGGAGAGGACCGACGGTGAACTCGTGTCCGCGGGTCACTTCATCGAAATCGCGGAGCAACTCGGGCTATCGAGACTGATCGACAAGCGTACTCTCGAAATGGCGCTGGCACTGTTGAAGCGCCATCCCGAGCTTACGCTGTCGGTGAATGTTTCAAGCCTGACGGCCAACGATCCCGAATGGCTCGCAACCCTGAAGCGGCTGACCGCCGATGATCCCGCGCTCACGCAGCGGTTGATCGTCGAAATCACCGAGACCAGCGTCATTGTCGATATGGACATGATGAAGTCGTTCGTCGACACGCTGCGGGAACTGGGGTGCCGGATCGCAATCGACGACTTCGGCGCCGGTTACACCTCGTTCAAGAACCTCAAGGCGCTGCAAGTCGACATGGTCAAGATCGACGGCGCGTTCGTGAAGGACCTGATGGCGGATCAGGCCGATCAGGCGTTCATCCGCACGATGGTCGAACTCGCGCGGAACTTCAAACTCGAAACCGTGGCGGAGTGGGTCGGCGACGAGGAGGCTGCGCGTTTTCTGTCGCGCGCCGGTATCGACTACCTGCAGGGCTACCACTTCGGCCAGCCCATCCTCGCCGATCAGTATGAAGGCGCTGCCTGAAGCCCAACGGCGGCCATCCGAAGCCGCCGAACGCAACGCGGGCTGGCCCTAGCTGCGGTCCTTGGTGAGTTTTTCCAGACTGCGCTGCATCGATTCGAGCTGGAACTTCAGCTCGGAGATCTCATCGCGCTGGGCCGGTGCGGCAACCGCCTCTATCTTCGGCTTGTCGCCGGCGGCGGTCGTCGCTTCAGGCGCTCTGGCTCCCGGCTGGGCAGCCGCGCCAAACGATGTCCACATGGCCACGGCCTGCTCGAACATCGCCATGTTCTTGCGGGCTTGCTCCTGATAGGCCTCGAAGGCTGCTGCCGGGTTGGTGAATGCGGCGGTGAACTGAGAGCGGATCTTCTCCTGCTCCTTCACGAGGTTCTCCAGGCTGAACTGAAGATAGCTCGGGACCATTCGGCCGATCTGGTCGTCGTAGAACCGGATCAGCTGACGCAGGAACGGAGTCGGCAGCATGTTCTGCCCGTCGTTGCGGCTTTCCTGCTCGACGATGATCTGAGTGAGAACCGTGTGCGTGAGGTCGTCGCCGGTCTTGGCGTCGTAAACCACGAAGTCCTTATCGGCCCGCACCATCCCGGCAAGATCGTCAAGAGTCACGTACTGGCTCGTCTCGGTATTGTAGAGTCGGCGGTTCGCATACTTCTTGATAACGATCGACTCGCGCTTCTCTTGCTGTTGTTCGGGCTTGTTGAGTGGGGACATTCCAACTGTATCCAACTTTTTGCGGTGCGTCATCGTAACACACGGTTAAGGCATGATGCCAGACCTTCCTGCGCGAACTTTGGGCTCATTTGCCGCCCGGTCGGGCATTTGCGGTCCCGTTCAGGTTGCTGCTATGGGTTTCTCACGGCGCGGCTGGAAGAATTCCAAACGAAACAGTGCCGCGACCCATCCCTGAATAACCTTTCATCCCCGGGAGGAGGCCGGATCTCAATGAGCCAGGATACCGATATCGTTATCGTCAGTGCCGCGCGTACGCCCGTCGGTTCATTCGGCGGCACGCTGGCGTCGCTCCCCGCGCACGAACTCGGCACGATTGCGATCAAGGCGGCGCTTCAGCGCGCCAACTTGCAGCCGGGCGACGTGTCGGAAGTGATCCTCGGCCAGGTGCTCACGGCAGCCCAGGGGCAGGGCCCGGCGCGCCGCGCTTCGATCGGCGCGGGTGTACCGGTGGATGCTCCGGCCTGGGGCGTCAACCAGATCTGCGGTTCGGGACTTCGTGCCGTTGCGCTCGGCGCGCAGCAGATCCAGACCGGTGCGGCAACGGTCGTTGTCGCCGGCGGCCAGGAGAGCATGAGCCAGTCCGCACATGCGATCCACATGCGCGAAGGCACGAAGATGGGCGACGGCAAGCTCGTCGACACCATGGTTCGCGACGGCCTTTGGGACAGCTTCAACAATTATCACATGGGCACGACGGCCGAGAACGTCGCGCGGCAGTGGCAGATCACGCGCGAGGAGCAGGACAAGTTCGCCGTCGCCTCGCAGAACAAGGCTGAAGCCGCCCGCAAGGCCGGCAAGTTCAAGGACGAAATTGCCCCGGTCACCATCAAGGGCAAGAAGGGCGACACGGTCGTCGATACCGACGAGTACATCAAGGATGGCGTGACGCTGGACAGCGTCGCGAAGTTGCGTCCGGCGTTCGATCCCAAGGAAGGCACGGTGACGGCCGCGAATGCTTCCGGGATCAACGACGGCGCTGCGGTTGTCGTGCTGATGACGGCGGCGGAAGCCAAGAAGCGCGGATTGAAACCGCTGGCCCGCATCGCGTCCTGGGCCCAGGCCGGCGTCGATCCTTCGATCATGGGTACGGGACCGATCCCGGCTTCCAAGAAGGCGCTCGAGAAGGCCGGCTGGACCGTCAAGGACCTCGACCTGATCGAAGCCAACGAAGCGTTCGCGGCTCAGGCGATCTCTGTGAACAAGGGGCTTGGCTGGGATACGGAAAAGGTAAACGTGAACGGCGGGGCCATCGCCATCGGTCATCCGATCGGAGCGTCGGGCGCCCGCGTTCTGACGACCCTTCTCTACGAAATGCAGCGCCGCGACGCGAAGAAAGGTCTTGCCACGCTGTGCATCGGCGGAGGCATGGGCATCGCGGTCTGCCTCGCTCGCGACTGACGCTAATACGGATTTACACCGGGCCCGCCTCCAAGGAGAGCGGGCCCGGTTTCTTCTTACCCGCCACATAGACGTCCATTTCAGACACAGACTCCAGGGAGGATCAGCATGGCACGAGTGGCCCTCGTCACCGGTGGAACACGCGGTATCGGTCACGCGATTTCGGTCGCACTCAAGAATGCGGGGTATCGCGTCGCCGCGAGCTACGCGGGCAATGACGCGGCCGCCCAGCAGTTCCAGGTGGAAACCGGCATTCCCGTCTACAAGTTCGACGTCTCGGACTACGAGGCGAGCGAAAAGGCCGTCAAACAGGTCGAAAAGGACCTCGGACCGATCGACGTGCTCGTCAACAACGCGGGCATCACGCGCGACACGATGTTCCACAAGATGACGAAGGAGCATTGGGATGCGGTCATCGGAACCAACCTCAATGGCCTCTTCAACGTAACGCGTCCCGTCTGGGAAGGAATGCGCAGCCGCAAGTTCGGCCGCGTGATCAACATCTCGTCGATCAATGGCCAGAAAGGCCAGATGGGCCAGGTGAACTACTCCGCCTCCAAGGCCGGCGACATCGGGTTCACCAAGGCTTTGGCTCAGGAAGGCGCGCGCGCCGGTATCACGGTCAACGTCATTTGCCCGGGCTATATCGCAACGGAAATGGTCAAGGCCGTGCCGCAGGACGTGCTGGAGAAGAACATCCTTCCGCAGATCCCTGTCGGACGACTGGGTGAACCCAGCGAAATCGCGCGCTGCGTGGTGTTCCTGGCCGCGGACGATGCCGGCTTCATTACCGGCGCGACGCTGACGGCCAACGGCGGACAGTACCTCGCCTGATCGAGGTTGTGCGCTCCACAAATTAAAACGCCCCGGCAATCTGCCGGGGCGTTTTTTGTTTCGCGGTAGCTCAGCCGCGTAAGCGGTTGCGCACGATGAGAGGGAGTTGATCGTCCTGTCCGGCCGCCGGGCTCGTTGCGTACTGGCGGCCTTCCTCGGCTCCCCACCAGCGGTCTTGACCGTCTTGGCCATAGGACGGTGCCGGTGAGCGCGCCGGCGCGGGGGCCGGGTTGAACGACGTGTTGTCGGCTGGGCGGCCCTGCTGTGCCGCCAGCGGCGGGCGCTGGGCCATCGGCGACCCGCCGAACCATGCATCGATCAGGTCGAGCTCTTCCGCCGAGAGCTGGAGGCCCTGGCTGCGGCACCGGGCAATCACGAAATTGCGGAACCGGCTGGCGAACAGGTTTGCCGAGGCCCCCTGCTCGAACCAAGGATCCGTTTCGCTGACGACTTCGAGCACGAAGCGCACGTCGTCGCGCTTAACGGTCACGCCGAGGTCGGCCGCGCGCTGGCTGATGTTGGTCAAGGTCTGCGCGCCGGTCAGCCCATTGGCGTTGATTTCCTGGGCCATGACCTCGAACAGAGCGCGATACTCCGGCGGTGCGAGCGGCGGCGCCTGGCAAGCTTCGTGGATGCGCGTGATCGATTGATGAATGGTCTGGGCTTCCGCACGTGGCGCCGGCGTGGCGGCCGGAGGCGGAGCCACGGGCTGAGAGGCTGCCGGGCGGGATGCCGCGAGCGGCTCCCGCGGTGGCGCAACCGGAGCACTAGGGAGTTGCGCGTTTAATGGACTGCGCGCCGGTGCGGAAAGCGGTTCTGGCGCCGGCGCACGCGTATCGAGCCGAACGTCGCGTGACGGCAGCGGCAGGGAGGTTTCCGGTCTCTGCTCGATCCGCGGCGCAGATTCGCGTTGCGGCAAGGCGCGTCGCGCTTCGGCTTGCTGTGGAATCTGGCGGCTTGCGTCGAAGACGTAATACGGCGGCTGTTCCGACAAGCGGATCTCGGCGGGCAGGCCCTTTGTCAGCAGATTGCTGAAGCTGCCCGCTCCTGCCCAGCCGGTGCCAACGGTCCGGTCGTGCCCCAGGGTGCGAACGGCGCGGTCGGCCAAGGCTTCCAGCGGAACCGGCTGACCCGCGCTTTTCACCCAGCCCACCACCTCGGCCAGAATTTCCCGGCGAACTGTTTCAAGTGATGGTGCGTTCGTTGTTGCCGATATCGGGGTGGCAGCCTCGGGCTCCGAGGCGGAAGCGGTGCCCTCCAGAAGCAGGCTGATCAGGCTGGACTCGCGGATCTCACCGTCGGCGATGGCGGTGTAGGGAGCCGCCGTGTGATCGTTTGCAAAAACCACCGTGCGGCGCGCATGGGCACGCAGGCGGTGGAGCAGCGGCGTGAAATCGGCGTCGCCGGAAAGAATGATGAACTCATCGAAATAGGTGTCGTGACCCAGGAGGTCGCGCACATCCATGACCATTCGAATGTCGGCGGAGTTCTTGAGCTGCGACGTGAGTGGCGGGCAGTCGATGGCCTCCATTCCGGCGCGCAGGAAGTGATGCCGGACGAAAGGAAACGAGTTCATATCCGTTGCGTTGTCGGAGGCATTGCGGCGCGGGACCGGATTGCCATAGCAGCGGTTCATCACGATCCGGCGCGGGACAGCAGCGGCAAGCCCGTTGGTCGGCGTGATGAGGCGGCCGTTTTCGATTTCTCTCAGCCAGAGGCCGGCATCCTTCGCGAAGCGCTTGGCGGCGTCCTCGCTCTTTCTCTTCAACGACAGGTAGACGTTGTCGTAGTCGATAAAAATGGTGCTCAGCAGCGGTCCAGAAGCCTGGGCCTTCATATTCTCAACCCCCGTCCGGCGAATCAGTACGTTGCGGATCACTGTTGATGAGTCGTATTGGAGCGGCAAGGTTGGTTCGGACCCGCTCCGGAGCGTGGATGAGAAACCTATTATTTTCAGATATTTAGATCTGAAGCCGCAATCCAATTAGTAGTGGAAAAACTTCAGCCGCCACAATCCGCCGTTCAGAGTTGGGGAAGGGGCGGTTCGGCTCCGTCGGGCGCAAGGTGGAAACCCTCGAAGTTGAAACCTGGAGCGACGGTGCAACCGACGAGTGTCCAGTCTCCAAGGCTGCGCGCTTGCTGCCACCAGCCCTCAGGCACGATCGCCTGGGGCAGAAGACCGGCCTCGGGATCGAAACCGAGCGTCAATCGGGTGGCGCCGCGACCCGGCTCGGCCAGGCCAAGTTCGAGCGGGGCTCCGGCATACCAATGCCACATCTCGACCGCGTCGACGGTGTGCCAGCGCGAGACTTGACCCGATAAGAGAAGGAAGTAGATCGCCGTCGAACGCGAACGTCCAGTCCCGTCGGCAGCGGTATCGCGAAAAGTCTCGCGGTAGAAACCACCCTCCGGATGCGGGGCAAGATCGAAAATTTCGATGAGGCGACGGGCTTCGGGAGGGATCTGCCGCGCGACCGTCATGCTCTGTTCTTCCGCTCGCGCAGTTCAGCGAAAACGCGCCAGTCCGCAACCGCGCCCATGCCGAAACGCCGGCGGGTCTCGGTATTGTGCGGGCGCAGAAACACGTTGGTGCGCAGTTCCTGCTCCAGTAGCGTGGGGATGTTCAATGCGCCGGCCGCGACGGTTTCTTCGGCCTTTTCGAGACGTTGGCGCAGCAGCGCGTTGTCGGGCTCGACCGTCAAACCGAAGCGCGCGTTCGCAACCGTGTATTCGTGGCCGCAATAGATGCGCGTGTCGGGCGGGAGCCCGGCGATGCGGCACAGTGAATGCCACATCATTTCATGATTTCCTTCGAGCACGCGACCGCAACCCATCACGAACAATGTATCGCCGACGAATGCCGCGTGGT
Source organism: Hyphomicrobium sp. (assembly GCA_025458125.1). Classification (GTDB taxonomy): domain Bacteria; phylum Pseudomonadota; class Alphaproteobacteria; order Rhizobiales; family Hyphomicrobiaceae; genus JAGVSR01. Next base: position 4,879 of record JALOTA010000016.1, on the reverse strand, counting down.
CGTCCGGCATGAAATAAGTGATGTGACCCATCGTATGTCCCGGCGTTCCGATCACGTCCACGCGGTGGCCGCCGAGCAGGAAGGTGTCGCCGTCTTCCACTTCCACGTCGATGCCCGGTATGCGGGCCGCTTCGAGCCGGGGGCCAACGATGCGGCAGCCGGTCTTCTCCTTCAGTTCGAGATTGCCGGCCGTGTGGTCTCCGTGATGGTGCGTGACCAGGATATGCGACAGCGACCATCCTTTCTCTGTCAGCGCCGCTTGTACGGCCGCAGCGTCGGGAGCGTCGATGGACGCCGTCGAGCCATCGGGCGCGTGAACGAGGACGCCGATATTGTCTTTGCGGCAGAGGAAGGTGTGAATCTCGAGGGTGGACATGCTGCGGATGTGGCGGGTCAGGCTTTGGACGCCGGATTGGCGGCGGTCAGAGAGTAGCCGCCGAAACCGGGCAGTCAATGTACTCCCGATACAACAACGCGGACAGGAAAGCCTAACCGGAGACGGCTATAGTGCGACCGGCGGCCGGCCGGTATGGTCTGCGCGCAGCTTTGGTGACCATGGACCTCGACGTCGTCGATCTCAGAGACTTCTACCAGACGCCGCTCGGACTGACGGTTCGGCGGATCGTTGGGGCTGACGTGCGCGCGCGCTGGCGCGGCGTTCGCGGCGGCACGGTCGTGGGCCTCGGGTATGGCGTGCCCTATCTGGGTTCGTTCCGGCAGGACGCTGCCCGGGTGGCCGCGTTGATGCCGGAAACGCAGGGCGCTCTGGTGTGGCCGTCCGCTGGACCATTGCTCAGTGTGCTGGTCGAAGACCGCCAACTGCCCTTGCCGGACAATTCGGTCGACCGGCTGCTGCTGGTTCACAGCCTCGAAGCCGCGGACCGGCCGGCAACCCTTCTCCGGGAAGTGTGGCGCGTGCTCGTGCCCGAGGGCCGATTGCTGATCGTCACGCCGAACCGGCGCAGTGTCTGGGCGCGGATCGATGCCACACCGTTTGGACATGGGCGGCCGTACAGCCGTTCGCAGCTCGAACGGCTTTTGGTGGAGAGCCTGTTCACGCCGGTGTCCTGGGGGACGGCCCTGCACATGCCACCGATAAACCGGGGGATCTTTCTGAAATCGGCGTACGTCTGGGAACGGTTGGGACGAACATTATGGCCGGCGTTCGGCGGCGTCCTTCTCGTCGAGGCGCGCAAGGAAGTCATGGCGCCAATCGGAGGCAAGCGGGCCGCCGTGCGCGCCCTCAGCGAACTGGTGGCGATCAGGCGCGACGTTCATTCACGCAAGACCTTGTCGCGCTGATCAGCGCTTCGACCGCGGCGCGAGCAGGAACACCGCCTTTTCGCCCAGCAGGTTCTGCAGCGACAGCGAGTTCTTGATCGCCAGGCGCTGCCCCCTGCTGTTGAACGCGACGGCGTCTTCCACCTCGGCATCTACGAGTGCCACGAGATCGGAAAAATCCTTGATGGTGCACAGGTGCGAGTCCTGGCTTTCGTACCAGGTTTCCGGAAGATTCGGCGTGCGTGGCATTCGGCCGGAGAAGAGCAGGCTGGTGCGAATTTTCCAGTGGCCGAAGTTCGGAAAGGAAACGATAGCCCGGCCGCCGATGCGAAGAAGATTTTCCAGGACCGTCCTGGGCTGGCGGGTGGCTTGAATGGTCAGCGACAGGATCGCGTAGTCGAAGGCCTTGTCCGGATAACCGGAGAGATCCTGGTCGGCGTCGCCCTGGATGACCGAGAGGCCGCGGGCGACGCAGGCATTGACGTTGTCGCGCGAAATCTCGACGCCGCGCCCGTCGACGTTCTTTTCGGAAATCAGAAGCTCCAGTAGCGCACCATCGCCGCATCCCACGTCGAGGACGCGCGATCCCGGCTCCACCATTTCCGCGATGAGACGGTGGTCTGCGCGAACGGTGCGGGGAAGGTTCGGGTCGGTCAGGCTCATCGCAGGTCCATGTCCATCACGCGATGCCGAGCTTCTTGGCGGCGGCGTTCAGAAAGCCGCGAACGGTTGCGAAGAACTCTTCTTCGTGCAGCAGAAATGCATCGTGTCCTTTATCGCTTTCGATTTCGACGAACGAGACGTTGGCGGCAACGCCGTTCAACGCCTTGACGATCTCCTTGTTGTCGCGGGTCGGGTAGAGCCAGTCGCTGGTGAAGGACACGACGCAGAACTGCGTCTTTGTTCCGGTGAAGGCGTTGGCGAGTTTGCCGCCGTATTCGGCCTCCAGATCGAAGTAGTCCATGGCGCGAGTGATATACAGATAGCTGTTGGCGTCGAAGCGGTCGACGAAGGTCGAACCCTGATGGCGCAGGTAGCTTTCGATCTTGAAGTCGGCATCGAAGGAAAACGAGTGCGCGTCGCGGTTCTGCAAGCCGCGGCCAAATTTGTCCTGCAACGCCTTCTCTGACAGGTAGGTGATGTGTGCCGCCATGCGCGCGACTGCGAGGCCGCGCGAGGGCCGCGCCTCGGTGCCGTAGTAGGAGCCGCCCTGCCAGTCGGGATCGGCCATGACGGCCTGACGCCCGACCTCATGAAAAGCAATGTTCTGAGCGGTATGCCAGGGTGCGGTGGCGATCGGCATGGCTGTGAATACGCGTTCCTTGTAGCGCGCGCACCATTGCAGCACCTGCATGCCGCCCATGGACCCGCCGATGACGGAGAACAGCCTGTCGATGCCGAGATGATCGATCAGTCGCGCCTGGGCGTTGACCATGTCGCCGATGGTAATGACTGGAAATTCGACTCCGTACGGCTTGCCCGTGGCGGGGTTCGGCGACGCCGGTCCGGTCGAGCCCATGCATCCGCCTAGGATGTTTGCGCAGATCACGAAAAAGCGGTCGGTGTCGATCGGCTTGCCCGGACCGACAATGGTGGACCACCAGCCGCCCTTATGGGTCACGGGATGCTCATTGGCGACATGCTGGTCGCCGGTGAGTGCGTGACAGATCAAAATGGCGTTGGATTTACCTGCATTCAGTTTGCCGTAGGTCTGGTAGGCAATGGTTAGAGGTGCGATTTCGCGACCGCTGTCGAGGCGGAGCGGAGCGTCGGCGGGAAAACGGACAACCTGGCTCTGTGGATCGTTGACCTGACGCAAAGCCGCATCGTTGGGCGGCGTTTGTCGCGCGCTCCCATCGGTGCGGATTTCCAAGTTGGCCATGTCTGCGCGCCCTTGCGGATCTGACCGCCTCGCATGGGGGACCAGATACAAAAAAACCCGGCCGGATCGCCCTGCCTTGTGGCCGGGCTCCTTTTTGACCGGGAGCGCGCGGCCCTTTAGCGAGTTGTTTAACGTGGCTGCAAGCCGGCCGGCCAAATCACCACGAGAGAGCGGTTAAATACTCAATCGCCCGGAACCGCGCAAGGGCACGGGTGGACGAACGTCCGGCGCGCCTTCATAAAGGCTCGCCTCAGAAAGACGATTTCGCGCCTTTTCGCCGGTTACGCGGTCGTATACCAAACCGTCACGGCGCGGGCTGCGCCGTCAGCTCAAGAGACTGATCAAGCGCATGTCCACTCACGCTCCCACCCCCCGTCCCGGTGTGCTCGCCATCGAGGCTTACGTGCCCGGCGAAAGCAAGGTTCCCGGCGGCTTGAAGCCCATCAAGCTCTCGTCCAACGAGACGCCGCTCGGGCCGAGCCCTGCTGCGCTGGTGGCCTACAAAGCCGCTGCGGCCGAACTTGAGCGGTACCCGGACGGCCAGGCCACCGCGCTCAGACAAGCCATCGGGCGGCGCTATGGACTGGATCCGCAACGGATCGTGTGCGGGGCTGGCTCGGACGAGCTTTTGACGATGCTTGCCCATGCCTATCTCGGGCCGGGTGACGAGGCGATCTACACGCAACACGGCTTTCTGGTCTACCGGATCGCAATCCTCGCGTGCGGCGCTACGCCGGTCGTGGCTGATGAGACGAATTTGACGGCGGACGTCGACAAGATCCTCGCAAAGGTATCGGCGGCGACGCGGATGGTTTTTCTCGCCAACCCGAACAATCCGACCGGCACTTACCTTCCGATCGAAGACGTGCGGCGTCTGCGAACTTTGCTGCCTTCGCATGTGCTCCTTGTACTCGATGCCGCCTATGCCGAGTACGTACGCCGGAACGATTACGAAGCCGGGATAGAACTCGTCGCGACCACGAACAATACGGTGATGACGCGCACGTTTTCGAAGATCTTCGGGCTTGCGGCGCTGCGCATCGGCTGGGCCTATTGTCCGGCAGATATTGCGGATGCGCTCAATCGCATTCGTGGTCCGTTCAACATGTCGACACCCTCGATCCTGGCGGGGGCGGCAGCTATGGACGACAGCGCGCACGTCGAGTCCGCGGTTGCTCACAACGAGGAATGGCTCGTGTGGCTTACGCGGGAGATCGAGGCGCTGGGTTTAAAGGTGACGCCCAGCGTGGCGAACTTCATGCTTATCCATTTCCCGCCGGAAGAGGGGCGCGGTGCGGTGGCGTGCGACGAGTATTTGAAGTCGCGTGGAATTATTCTGCGTCGCGTGGCGAGCTACGGCCTGCCCGATTGCCTCCGGCTGACAGTCGGAACGGCCGACGAAAACCGGGCCGTCGTTGAAGCCCTCGGTGCATTTCTCAGGAAGGGCACGTGATGGCAGACGTGTTCGAACCTCTTTTCGAGCGGGTTGCGCTGATCGGCATCGGCCTCATCGGCTCGTCGATCAGCCATGCCTGCCGCCGGGCCGGACTTGTCAGGACGATCGTCGGGTCGGCGCGCACGCCGCAAACGGTGAAAACGGCTCTGGATCTCGGCATCATCGATGAAGGCTTCGCAACCGCCCGGGAAGCGGCGGCGGGGGCCGATCTCGTCATTCTGTGCGTTCCCGTAGGATTGTGCGGACCGATCGCGGCGGAG
>JALOTA010000090.1 GCA_025458125.1 Hyphomicrobium sp. | reverse complement strand
CGGCTATCCGCCTGTCGCAGATGCCAGGAGAACGTGACACCCCTGCGTTACATTCCGTGTGAGTCTATCGCCGCTGTGGATAACCGGCCAACTGGCGGATTGGCTTGAGAAAGCGCTATCATCTCAGACGTCTGGGGGACGAGGCACGGTGGCCAAGAGACAGACGTTGTATGTCGTGCTGATGGGCGCGGTTCTCGCAGCGGCCGCCGCCCTGCGCATTCTCGACCCGGAACCGGTGGCAAGGCTGAGGCTTGCGGTCTTCGACAGCATGCTGGCCAATTCCCCGCGTTCGATCGACGAGAGCTTTCCGGTCCGCGTGGTCGACATCGACGAGGCATCCCTGGCCGAGTACGGACAATGGCCGTGGCCGCGCACCCGGCTGGCCGAGATCGTCGACCGTTTGGCATCGGCGGGAGCCCGGACCATCACCATCGACCTGATCCTCGCTGAACCGGATCGCTGGAACGCCGCCAACATCGCCGCCGAGCTTTCGAGTGTACCGGGACTCGAAGCGCTCGCACAGAAAGCCGCAAGCCTGCCTTCGAACGACGAAATCCTCGCCCGGTCGATCGGCAAAGCTCCCGTTGTGCTCGGCTTCGCCGGCGAACGCGGTCTTTCGAGGCAACTCGCCGATCCTCGTGCGCCGTTCGCCTTTTCGGGCGACGACCCGAAGCTTTTCGTACCGGCCTTCGATGGCGGCGTCGGATCGTTGCCTATTCTCTCGCGGGAAGCGACCGGCATCGGCGCCGTCAACTGGCTTCCCGAAAGCGATCAGGTGGTACGCCGCGTTCCCCTGCTCGTGACCGCCGCCGGCAAACTGTTCCCGTCCCTGTCCCTTGAAACCTTGCGCATCGCGCAGGGCCCCGGCACCACAATTCTCGTGGTGCGCTCGTCAGGCGGCAGCGGAATCTTGTCCTTCGGCGAACAGACCGGCATCGACAGCATACGGGCCGGCGAGGTCGTCCTTGCGACCGACGCACGCGGTGAACTCTGGTTGAAGTTCGCGCCGCCCGATGCCCGGCGCACGATCTCGGCGCGCGACGTCCTCTCGGGCAAGGCCGGAAAGGCAGACATCGAAGGCCGTTTCATCCTCATCGGCACGAGTGCGACGGGCCTCATGGACCTGCGCACCACGCCGCTCGCCGCAGCTGTGTCGGGTGTCGAAATCCATGCCCAGGCCCTGGAGCAGATGATCGCCGATGATCATCTCGTGCGCCCCGCGTGGGCGACTGGCGCCGAACTTGCGTTCCTCCTCCTCGCGGGATTGCTCGCTGCCGGTCTCATCGCAAGATCGGAAACCGTTGCACGCTACATCGCAACATCGGGCGCGACGGCCGCTGCCGTTCTCACTGTCGCCGCGATCGCTGCGGTCGTGGGTCTCTCCTGGCTCGCCTACGGCAAAGGCCTTCTGATCGACCCCGTCTACCCATCACTTTCGCTGCTCGCGGTCTACCTCGCCGGCTCCCTCACAAACTACATCCGTGCCGAAACAGACCGGGCACGCATTCGTTCCGCATTCGGCCACTATGTTTCGCCCACCATCGTCGAGGAACTGGCTGCCAGTCCGGAACGGTTGAAGCTCGGCGGCGAAACGCGCGACGTCACAATTCTTTTCGCGGACGTGCGCGGTTTTTCACGCTTGTCGGAAGGCATGGATGCGGAAGAACTCGTCCGCTTCGTCAATACGCTTTTTACACCCGTCGCCGATGAAATTCTGGCTCACCGCGGCACGATCGACAAGTTCATGGGTGACGCCGTAATGGCGTTCTGGAACGCGCCGGTCACCGATCCGGAGCACGCACGGCAAGCCTGCCGAACCGCCCTTGCCGTTCAGCGAGTCATTTTCGCCATGAACGCTGCGCGCGGGCCGGATGCCGCACCGCTTCGTCTCGGCATCGGGATCAACTCCGGTCCGTGCGTCGTTGGAAACGTCGGTTCACCGCAGCGGTTCGATTATTCGGTGCTGGGTGACGTGGTCAACACTGCCTCCCGCATCGAAGAGATGACCAAGACGTTTGGCGTGCCCATCATCATAGGGCCGCAGACCGCGGCCGGGGCTGCCGGCTTTGCCTTCGTCGAAATCGGCAACGCCACACTTCGCGGAAAGGAACGCAGCGAGAAACTCTTTGCACTGGTGGGAGACGAGGCTGTCGCCGCAGACCCCGAATGGAGTCGCCTCGAAATGCTCGTCACGGAGTATTCCGAAGCGGTGACCGCAGGAAATATCATCGAGGCACGGCGGCACATGGCGGCGTGTCAGGCCGTTGCAATCGCGTCCGCGCAGCCGGTCCTCGCCGCCGCCGAATGCGGGCTCCCGCGCTGAGGCGCGTCACTGCGGCGTGTATTTGTTGGTCGGCGTCATGCGGCTCGGGCCTTTGTCGCCGCCGCTGCGTTTGCCGCCGCCACCGCCCATTCGGCCGAGTCCGACACCGATGCCGACGCCGATGGCCAGTCCCAGCGCAGCCTTTGCGGCCGCGTCGTCATTGCTGGCACGCTCGGTTTTCTTCGGCTTCTTCTCTTTCGGTTCCGCCGACTTCACCGGCTTCTTCTTGGCAGGCTTGTCCTCGGTGGTGTCGGTCTTGGGCTTCTTGGTCCGGCGCGGCGGCTTGTCCTCTGGGTTCAGCGCGCCGAGTTTGATCAGCTCGTCCGGAGTGAAAACCGGCTTGGGATCGATCGCCGGCGGCTTCACCACGAACGGAAAGGCGTTCTCCATTGGCGGAAGCACAGCCTTGTCGATTTTCGTCCAGTTGGCCGGCGGCGCCACATCGCCGGAATTCGTGATCTGGATGAGCTTGCCCGGTTCGTCGAGGTCGCGGCACCGGCCGCGCTCGTTGCAGACGGTCACGGCACCCTCGTGAAGCAGCAGCCAACTCGTCTCGTCCGGTTGAACGTAGACGTCGAACACCGTGCCGCGTACCGTGATCGAAGCGCGCGGAACCTTCACGACATAACTCGGCTTCTTCGCCTTGCCCGTCATGAAGCGGAACGCGCCCTCGACGAGATCGACACCGATGTCGCCCGTCGTCTTCTCGGCATCGTAGACAAATTTGTCGAGAAGCAGCTTGGCGCCGGGCCCGAGGGCCAGCTTGGTATCGTCGTTCAGCTTGAGCTCCGTCGAGCCGTCCTTGCTGACGTCGATCAGTTCGTTCTGGCGCACGTCGTCACCGGTCGTCAGGGTCCGAGTGTCTCGATTATAGGCGGCCGTCACGATATCGACGACGGACAGGGTGGCCCCGATGGGATCACCGCCGGCGGCCAGCACCGGGCCGGCCACAAGGCCGGGACAAAGGGAAAAGACGACGGCTGAGGCTGCCAGTCGACGCATGACTCTCTCCCGCAAAGGACTGTTTCTCACAACCAGCATACAGCGGAATAGTTGCCGATACTGTACCACAGGGAACAGCTTTGCGAAATATGCAGCCTACGGATCAGGACGAAACGGCGACCGCGCCTTTGTCCTTGGCCTTATGGTCCGGCTCCACATGGATAACGATCTGTGAACCTGGAATGCGCTGCTTCAGCGCCTCCTCGATCCTGTCGCAGATGGTGTGCGACTCCAGCACGGTCATGCCGCCGGGCACGACCAGATGGAATTCGATGAACGTAGCGCGGCCGGCATGGCGGGTCCTGATATCGTGCGCCTGGATGGCGCCCGAACCGCAATCCTTGATCGCGGCCCGGATCTGATCCTGATCCTCGCTGCTGGCCGCCTCATCCAGCAGAGACGACATGGAACTCATGGTAATCCGGTAGCCTGCCCAAAGAATGTTGGCGCCGACGAGCGCCGCCAGAATGGGATCGAGCTGGGTGATCCCCGTCCAAATGGAAAGAACAAGACCGGCCAAAACCCCGACTGAGGTCGCCACATCGGTAAGGATGTGCCACCCGCCGGCCGACAATGCCGGTGATTTCCAGGCCCTGCCACGCGAGATCAGATAGCCCGCCCAGCCTGCATTGATGGCCGCCGCGGCCATGTTGATGGCTAGTCCCTGGGCAGGCTCGGTTAGTGTGCGCGGGTTGAGCCACGCCTGATAGGCCTCCTGGAAAATCAGAACCGCAGCGACCACGATCAGGGCGCCTTCGAGCACCGCCGAGAAGAACTCAGCTTTGTGGTGCCCGAACGGATGTTTCCGGTCGGGAGGCATGGCGCTGATCCGCACCGCGATCAAAGCCGCCACCCCCGTGACCACGTTGACGATGCTTTCCAGGGCATCCGAATAGAGCGCCGCGCTGCCTGTCTTGAGGTAGGCGAAATACTTCAGGCCCATGACAAGGAAGGCCACGACGATCGTGACGACGGCTGTACGGCCGACAGAACCGTCGCCGTGGGCATGGTCGTGATATCCGCTCATAAATCCGGGCCATGGGACAGGCTGCTTTGTCCGGCACCCTTTCGCACGCCACACCTCTCGAGCCAAGTCTTTCGATTCGGGATGTTTTCCACATGCCCGGTCCGCGGGCGCCCTCGCTCTGGCACGGCGAATCTGGTCGGAAGACAGATCATGCCAGGAGGGCTCCCATGGCCAACTTCACGACACACATTGCGGTCGGCACGGTTGTCTCCGGCGCGCTCGCCACCCTCACCCTTGCCGCCGACGTCATTGCCCCGGAAAACCTCATCGCCGTAACGATGGCGGGTGTTCTGGGCTCCGTTCTGCCCGATATAGACCTCAAGGACTCGCGGCCCAGCAAGGCCATGTTCGCAGGGCTCGGTATCTTCTTCTCGTTTGCCGTGCTGTTTTCGTTCGCCACCAGTTTTTCGGTCGCCGAACTTTGGATCCTTTGGCTCGGGACGCTGGTTGTGTTTCGCTACGGACTGCACACCGCATTCCACAATCTTTCGATCCATCGCGGCATCTGGCATTCGATCCTGGCTGCGCTGTTCTGCGCGGGTCTGACATCCGTCGTGTTTTATTATGTGCTCGGCCGCCACGAAGGAGTCGCATGGCTTGCCGGCGCGTTCCTGTTCATCGGCTACCTGACACATCTGGTTCTGGACGAAATCTACTCCGTCGACGTCATGGATACGCGCGTGAAAGCATCGTTCGGTACAGCGCTCAAGCTCTTCGACCGGCGCTATCCCTATGCCTCGCTCGCCATGTTGGCCGCGACCGTCGCGGTCCTGAGCATCACGCCGCCCACCAAGACATTCATGGATGGCATGGCGTCCCGCAATCTCTGGGCCGGCCTCAATCAGCGCCTACTGCCGCAGGACAAATGGTTCGGCGTGATCGACCGTCACACCGGCTTCGCCAAGGTTGGCACCACGGCCCCCGGCACAGGCGTGACGACAGGCTCGATCCCTCAGACCCCCGCGCCCCCAGCCTCACCCGCTCCCTGACGGTCAATCAACCGCCGCTGAAGACGTCCACCAAAAGCTTCACGTTCAGCACCACGATGACGGCTGCAATGACGGCCGCGACGACCGTGAGCCAGCGCGGGGCGACGAGATCGCCCATCTTCGAGCGCGACGCGGTGAACATCACGAGCGGGATGACGGCAAACGGCAGCTGAAAGCTGAGCACGACCTGCGAAAGGATGAGGAGCTTACCCGCGTAGCTTTCGCCGTAGAGCAATATCACGACGATCGCCGGCACGATGGCCACGAGCCGAGTCACCAGACGCCGCAGCCAAGCCGCCAGTTTAATGTCGATGAAACCTTCCATCACGATCTGGCCGGCCATGGTCGCCGTCACCGTCGAATTGAGCCCGCAGCACAAGAGCGCGATGGCAAACAGCGACGGGGCGATCGAGGCACCAAGCAGCGGTTGCAGCAATTCGTGCGCGCGGCCGAGTTCGGAGACATCCCGCTCGCCCGCGACGTGGAAGGTCGCCGCCGCAAGAATGAGAATCGAGGCGTTGATCGTGAGCGCGAACATCAACGCCACGGTCGAATCTATCGTCGCGAAGCGAAGCGCGTCACGCTGCTCGCCGGGGCTGTGTCCGTAGGCGCGCGTCTGAACGATTCCAGAGTGCAAATAGAGATTGTGAGGCATGACCGTCGCGCCGATGATGCCCAGCGCAAGATAGAGCATGTTCGGGTTCGACACGATCTGGCTCGTCGGCACGAACCCGCCCAGCACCTGGCTCCAGTCCGGATCGGCAAGGAAGATCTGGATCGCAAAGCAAACCGCGATCACGCCAAGCAGCGTGATGATGAACGCCTCCACCTTGCGGAACCCGCGCGACTGCAGCCAGAGAATAAGAAACACATCGAGCGCCGTGATCAGAACGCCGATCTCGAGTGGGATGCCAAACAGCAGTTGGAGGCCAATGGCGGTGCCGATGACCTCGGCAAGATCCGTAGCGCAGATGGCGAGTTCCGCCAGCAGCCAGAGCGGCCATGCGACCCACCGGGGAAACCCGTCGCGGCAGGCTTGAGCGAGATCGCGCCCAGAACCGATCGCCAGCCGCACACACAGCGACTGAAGGATGATCGCCATCACATTTGAAATGAGCGCGACGGCGAGAAGCGTGTAGCCAAACTGCGCGCCGCCCGCGAGCGACGTGGCCCAGTTGCCGGGGTCCATGTAGCCGACGGCTACCAGATACCCGGGCCCCAGGAACGCGAGAAACTTCCGCCACGCCGACGAGCCCGGCGAGACGGCGATCGATCGGAACACATCGACGAGCGAGGGTTCTCCACGACCGCGGAGCCAACCTTCGCTCTCGCCGCTGTTTCGGGACTTGTCGGGCTCGGAGGCCACACTCATGCGATGTTCGCTCCGCGGGTATCCTTATTGCAAATGATTAGCAAGAGCGATAAGATTGCCCCAGCATGCCGCAGCCGTCAATCGGGCCACAAGCGCGCAGGATGGGGATGTCGACAAAGAAGGCGGATCTGGCGGAGTTGTGCCGAAAGAACGGGCGCCGGCTGACGGGGCAGCGCCGCGTCATCGCCGAAGTGGTTTCCGCCGCCCACGATCATCCCGATGTCGTGGAGATCCATCGCCGCGCCGCGCAGATAGATCCACGCATTGCGCTCTCCACCGTTTATCGCACGTTGCGCATGTTGGCCGAGATCGGGCTGGTGGAAACCCATACCTTCGACGGCGGGCGGGCCCGCGTGGAACGGGCGACTGGCGAACACCACGATCATCTGATCGACACGACGACCGGCAAGGTGATCGAGTTCCGGTCCGATGCCATCGAGCGGCTGCAAGCCGAGATCGCCCACCGCCTGGGCTACGAACTGACCGGACACCGGCTCGAACTCTACGCCCGCCCCATGAAGAGCCGGAGGCGGTCCCGCTGAGGCCATATCTCTCCCATGAACCTTTGCGGGCTCATCTGAAAGCCGTTACAAGGCTTCCCGGTACGCACGCCATAAGTGCGGCCTTAGGGGAGGAACACCACAATGACACCGACCATTGCCGGCATACTTGCACTTGCGCTGCCACTGTTCCTGCTTGGTCTCCTGTTCCTGCGCCGGAATGGCGCGGTCTTCCTATTCTACATCGTGCTCTGCGCCGTCGGCATCGGCTATCTGGTCACTACCGGCGCGATCGACGAGATCGGAACCCAGGTCCTTGATCAGATCGGACGGCTGAGCGCCGAGAAGTCCGCCGAACCCGTTCCGGCTGCACCGGCCCCGGCGACGCCCTAGGCGAAACGGACACCCAACCACAGCCAGCGCTTGCCGCGTATCTGGTCCTCGCCTAAGGAAACGAGGCGACACGCCAGAAACGCTGGGAACTCATGTCCGAACTGCTGATCGAACTCTTCTCCGAGGAAATCCCGGCTCGTATGCAGGTCCGCGCGGGCGAGGACCTGAAGCGCCTTATCGCCGACGGCTTGGGTGCCGCCGGCCTGACGTTTGCCACTGCCCGCGCTTACTCCACTCCGCGCCGGCTTGCGCTCGTGATCGATGGTCTGCCGCACGTCTCGCCGGCCATTTCAGAAGAGCGCAAAGGCCCGCGTGTCGGGGCGCCGGAGCAGGCGGTTGCCGGATTTCTGAAATCGGCGGGCCTCGCCGGCATCGCAGACGCCGAAGTGGTCAAGGACGAAAAGAAGGGCGACTACTATCTCGCCCGCATCGAAAAGCCGGGCCGGAAGGCTGCCGATATCGTGGGCGAACTGGTGCCGAACGTGCTTGCCCGCTTCCCGTGGCCGAAATCGATGCGGTGGGGCTCGGGCACCTTCCAGTGGGTGCGGCCGCTGCATTCCATCATCTGCCTGCTAGACGGCAAGGTCGTGCCATTCGCAATCGCCGGCGTCGCCAGCGGCAATGCCGCGCGCGGTCACCGCTTCCACGGCAATACCCCATTCAAGGTGAGATCCTTCGACGACTACGTCACTCAGTTGACGGCCCACAAGGTGATGCTCGATCCCGCCGCGCGCATGGCGTCGATCACAGAAGCGGCCCATGCCGCAGCGAAAGCGGCCAAGCTGCAACTCGTCGAAGACGACGCCCTCGTGGCGGAAAACGCCGGCCTTACCGAGTGGCCCGTGGTTCTCATGGGAACCTTCGACAAGGAATTCCTGGAGGTTCCCGGCGAGGTTCTGACAACCTCCATGAAGCAGCACCAGAAGTGTTTCTCCCTGCGCGATCCCAAGACGAAGAAACTCGCCAGCAGGTTTCTGCTCGTTTCCAACCTGACGGCCACCGACGGCGGCGCCGCGATCATCGCCGGCAACGAAAAGGTCATTCGCGCGCGCCTGTCGGATGCCAAGTTCTTCTGGGAGCAGGATCTCAAGAAGCCCCTCGACGAGATGGCGAATGAACTGGCCGGCATCACGTTTCACGAAAAACTCGGCACCCAGAAGGATCGGGTGGAACGCATCAAGGAACTGGCGTTCCAGATCGCGGGAGCCGTGGACGCCGACCCGCAGGACGCCCGCCGTGCGGCCGAACTGGCCAAGGCCGACCTCGTCTCCGGCATGGTCGGAGAATTCCCCGAACTGCAGGGCCTGATGGGCCGCTACTACGCGGAAAAGGCCGGGGCAAAGGCCGACATCGCCCGCGCCATCGAGCTGCATTACAAGCCGAAAGGTCCGGCCGATATCGTTCCCAAGGAAGAAGACGGCGATAGCGTCGCGATTGCCGTGGCGCTCGCCGACAAGCTCGATACCCTCGTCGGCTTCTGGGCCATCGATGAGAAGCCCACGGGTTCCGGCGACCCCTACCAGCTTCGCCGCGCCGCTCTCGGCATCATCCGGATTGTGCTCGAAAATGATCT
>JALOTA010000015.1 GCA_025458125.1 Hyphomicrobium sp. | reverse complement strand
ATCGTCGGCCGTGGCAATCTGGTCCTCGCGCACGATCTCGGGCGCGACAGCCAGCATCAGGGAGGTTTCCGCATCGTTCGCGTGCCAGTCTTCGCCGTCGGAAAAATGCACGGCCCTGACGCGGGGGGTCATCTGGCCCGTATTGACGATGGAGACCATCATATCGTCGAAGGTCGCGCGAAGATTTTCCAGCGCACACCGCAGCGGCGCGAAGTTGGTGACGTGTGTGTTGACGATGAACAGCCGGCGCACGCCGGAATGATAAGCCCAGGCGCCGATCTGCGTGACCAGCGAGGTCATCACCTGCGGGTCGAGCGCGATGGTGCCCGGCCAGCGCCTGCTGTGGCCGAGCGAGCATCCGTAGGGCATCGTCGGCAACATGGGAACGCCGGTCTCAGCCGACACTTTGCGGCACAGTTTGTCGGCGAGTACGAAATCCATACCGCAACCCAGCTGCGGACCGTGTTGCTCCGTCGCGCCGACGGGCAGGATGGCGGCGCCGTTGACCGCCGCAAGCGCGGCGGGAATTTGCGGCCAGGCGAGTTCCGACAAGAGCATGATGTTCCCCCTCTTAGGCAATGCTTTGCTGCGATTGGCAGCAGGGATCGTGCCAGGGGTTCTTCCCCTGTAAACCGCGGGGCCGGTACTGATTTTCAGCCGCACGCCGCCCAACCGGAAGGCAACTGCCCTCTGCTGAGGCAGCGATCGCCGGCAGTTGCGTCATGTGGCTGCAAAAAGGGCTCGCATCGCGACGGCGTTGGCACTACCTAGCCAACCCAGCGACGGGATACTCTGCGCCGGCGGGAGACGACATGAACGAGCGGGTCGAAGCGAGCGGATTGAAGGCGGCCATTATTCCGGTCACGCCATTCCAGCAGAACTGCACCCTGATCTGGGACGAGACCACCAAGACCGGGGCGGTCGTGGACCCCGGCGGCGATCTGGGCCAGATCCAGGCCGCGATTGCCGAACTGGGATTGAAGATCGAGAAAATCCTGCTCACTCACGGCCACATCGATCATGCGGGCGGTGCCGACGAACTGCGGCGCAGCCTCGGTGTTTCGATCGAAGGGCCGCACGAAGCCGACAAGATCCTGCTCGACAACCTCGAAGCACAGGGCGATGCCTATGGCATCCCGGCTGTGAACGTCACGCCCGACCGCTGGCTGGAAGAGGGTGAGACGGTCACTGTCGCGGGGCACACTTTTGATATCCTCCACTGCCCCGGTCACTCTCCGGGGTCGGTGGTCTTCGTCAACAGGCGCCAGAAGTTCATGCTTGCGGGGGACGTGATTTTCCGCGGATCGATCGGCCGGACCGATTTTCCCTACGGCGACCACGACGCGCTGATCACCGCCATCAAGACGAAGCTCTTACCTCTCGGGGATGAGTTTGCCTTCATCTGCGGACATGGCCCCACGAGCACCATCGGAGCCGAGCGCCGCGGCAATCCGTTCCTGGCATGACGGCCCTGCTTACCAGCTCCGGCTGAAACCGAGGCAGCCGAAGATTCCGCACTCCATCCCGGCGGTTCCGTACCCGATCAGACTGCCCTGGTTCTCGAAAATGTCGACCGTCTGGACACGAAGCGTTTCCGAGCAGCTGGCGCGGCAATATACCCAAGTTCCACCGGGCAACTGCACCTGGTTCCCGTTGCGCACCTGGCGTACGGCACCCTTCACGCTACCGTTTCCGAACCGGCTATTGGCGATAACAAAGCCCTGTTCCAGCCCATTGTAGCCCCGATCCCGTCTGAATCCGGCATCGGCCGCACCCCATCCCGAGAGGATGACACCGGCGGCAAGAGCGAACATCGCGAGCGGGCGTCTGGTCAACATTGAGGTCTCCACGAACAGATCTGCCGGGCGACACCCAGCACTTCAGAGCTAGTATCGTTATCATGAATCTTGCCTCTGCACCGTGGCCGGAAGGCCGCGGTTCGGTCCTAGCTTCGTTCCAGTTCCAGATCGACGGATTTGAAGCCCTGCCCGTCCGTGGCGATCGAGATAAGCTGGCTCTTGCCCTCGAGCGTGATCGACATGGTGGCCTTGATCGTGCCGTCGATCGTGAGTTCGATCCGGTCGTTGGCGAATGATCCGTTGACCGAGCCCGTGGAGTTGAACGAGCGCTCCTCCCATGAACCGGTGATAGCCTCTCCCGCCTGGGAGAGAGCGGCCCGCAGGTCGATCTTGTTAGACGCGCTGGCGCAGGCGAGCGCGATTCCCAGGCCCGCTCCGGCATCTTTCGCCGTGAAGTAGGCTTTGCAACTCAGCGCCTCGGACTGCCCCGTCAAAAGTTGCACGCGGCCGTCCCCACGCCACGTACCGGCGAGGTCCTTAAATGACGTGGCTCCCGCTCCGGCAGCGGCGGACAAGACGCAAAGGCCAAAACTGGCCGCGATCATCGATTTCAGACCAGGAAAGGACATCAGGTGATGCCTCCATCACAAGGACAGCCTGCCTGCAGGATGGCCCGAGCAATGCGGCCATTATTGGGAAAAGCGTCCGCGCCTCCTACCATGCTGCGCTGCACATATTTTCGCCTGCGCGCGACCGTCGCGCCTCACGGATAGGCAGGTTCTACCCAGGTGAGTAGGACGCACGGTAGAGACTTGCAGGTATGTATCTCCCCCGAATACGGACCATTCAAAACGCCAATCAACCGGCCACCGGAACAACCGGAGCCGGACGTTCCGGACAACGGTTCCGGATCGGACTGTGACCTCGGGGAGACGCCTCATCCATGGAAGCCAGAGCGAAGAATAAAGTCATTTCGGCAGAGCAGGCGATTGCCCTTGTGAAAGACGGCGATGTGGTCTGCACGACGGGCTTCGTGCAGAGCTGCATCCCTGAGGCGCTCCACGCCGCGCTGGAAAAACGCTATGTCGAAACCAAAGCGCCCCGCGACCTGACACTCATCATGTGCGCGGGAGCCGGCGACTCCAAGGGGCTCGGCACCGGCCGGCTCCATCACGAAGGACTGCTGTCTCGCGTTATCGCTGCAAACTTCGGCCGCATGCCGAAGGTCGCGCAGGCCGCCCAGGAGAACAAGATCCAGGGCTACAACCTTCCCCAGGGTGTCATCTCCAAACTCTATCGCTCGTGTGCGGCCGGTTCGCCGGGCCTGTTCACGAAAGTTGGCTTGCATACCTATGTCGATCCCCGGCTCGGCGGCGGCAAGGTGAACGAGGTCACCAAGGACGACATCGTCAAGCATGTCGAAGTCGAAGGCGAGGAATGGCTGTTCTACAAGGCCACTCCGATCGACGTGGCGCTGATCCGTGCCACCAGTGCCGATCCGTCCGGCAACCTGTCGATGGAAAAGGAATGCCTCACGCTCGACGTTCTGGCCCAGGCCATGGCCGCGCACAACAACGGCGGCGTGGTGATTGCTCAGGTCGAGCGCATCGTGGAGCAGGGCTCGATCAAGCCGAAAGATGTACGGGTGCCGGGAATTCTCGTGGACTGCGTCGTCGTCGCCGAGCAGCCTGAGCATCACCGGATGAACTACGGCGTCATGTATAATCCGGCGCTGTCGGGCGAGATCCGTATCCCCGTCGAGAACATTCCCAAGATGGAACTCGACGAGCGCAAGATCATCGCGCGTCGCGCAGCCTTCGAACTGCCGCCGAACGGTGTGATCAATCTCGGCGTCGGCGCACCCGATGGCGTCGCAGCCGTGGCCGCTGAAGAACGCGTCACGCCCTACATCACGATGACGACGGAAGCCGGCGCGATCGGCGGCGTTCTCGCCGGCGGCTCGAGCTTCGGCGCCTCCGCCAACGCGCACGCCATCATCGATCAGAACCAGATGTTCGATTTCTACCATGGCCGCGGTCTCGACCTGACCTGTCTCGGCATGGCGGAATGCGATCAGTTCGGAAACGTCAACACCTCGAAATTCGGCGGCCGCCTGAACGGTTGCGGCGGCTTCATCGACATTTCGCAGAACGCGCGCGCGGTCGTGTTCGCCGGAACCTTTACCGCCGGCGGCCTGGAAGTGGAAATCCACTACGGCAAACTGAAGATCGTGAAGGAAGGCAGGGCTCGCAAGTTCGTCAACAATGTCGAGCAGATCACCTTCTCCGGCCCCTATGCGAGCCGCAAATCCCAGCCCGTCATTTATGTCACTGAGCGCTGCGTTTTCCAGCTCACGCCCGGCGGTCTGGAACTGATCGAGGTCGCACCCGGCATCGACATCGAGAAGCACATCCTTCCGCACATGGATTTCAAGCCGATCATCAACAAGCCGATGCCCATGGACCGGCGCATCTTTGTCGATGATCCGATGGAACTGCTCTCGGAACTTCTCAATCTCAAGCTCTCCGAGCGCGTAAGCTACGACAGCGACCGCAACATCCTGTTCGTCAACCTCGAAGGCTGGAGCGTGCGCAAGAAGAGCGACATCGACGATCTGCGCAAGACGCTGGTCGCCGCGTGCGTTGCTGCCGGACGCCGCGTGAACTCGGTGGTCAACCATGACGGCTGCCGTATCGCCGAGGATCTCTACGACGATTACGCCGAGATGATCCAATACATGATGGACGACCATTATCTGACGACGACGCGCTACACGACGTCCGCATTCATGCGATTGAAGATGCAGGAAGCACTCTCCAAGCGCGGCCTCGCCCCGCATATCTTCGAGCGCCAGGAAGACGCCCACGCGTTCCTGGAAAGCCAGGCGGCCGAGTAGCGGTCGCGGTCAATGCGGCTGAGACGCGGCGCCGGCCCAGCCTAACGGGCCGGCGTTTGCTGCGTTTCGAGCACACCTCGAACGCACACGTCGATGGTGCGAAGTCCGCCCTCGAGCGCATCCCCCCAACCGATTTCAGACCGTTGGCCCTGGACACCCGGATCGAGCGTCGCAGGAATGTGGATGAAACCCGTGCGTGTGCGCGGCAGGGTCCGGACCGCGCACTTCAGGGAATAATACATCACGGCATTGCAGAGATAGCGCCCGGGATCTTGCGATAGCCGGGCTGGATATCCGGCATCCGTCAGTGACCTCACGATGCGCCGCACCGGCAGCGTTGCCGTGCGATGCGGGCGGTCTCCGGCAATGAGACGAGTGGAGGGAGCATGCCGACCACTCTCGTCGGGCAGATGCACGGCCGCATTGTGCGCCAGTGTTTCGATCACGAAACCCGTTGCGCGCGCGGAGACACCGAAATGCAGGGCGATGGCGGGACGGTGTTTCAGGATGAGCCGGGTCAGCGAAACCGGCGCCTCCATCCAATCGACCGGAAGAACCGCACCGGCAAATTCGATATCCGGGTGGCGTGCGCGGGCGAGGCGCGCAAGATGGACGGCAAGTTCACCCGAGACGTTGCGCGCAACGCCCGGGAACGGCCCGAAGCCGGTGATGAGCACGGTATGCGGTTTCCCCGTGGGCTGGCCGCCCGTGCGATCCTCGGAAAAAGCGAGGCTCCGAAACCCAGCGGTTCCGGAGCCGGCCGCCTTGGGCGATGCCATAAGGCGTCAGCCTCCGTTCGTCAGTGCCTGCAATCGAATGGCCTCAAAACCCGAGACATCAAGGTTCGGTTTCAAGTCGGCCGGATCCTTTGCGCGGCGAACGCGTCCGTCAAATTGTGCGCCTTCCGAGATCGACAGCGTCTGATGCATAATGTCGCCTTCGACCTGCGCAGTCGTATGCAGAATGACGTTCGTCGCTTTGATGGCGCCTTTGACGCCGCCACGGACCTCGATGGCGTCCGCGCTGACCGTACCGATCACCGATCCTTCTTCACCGATCACGATCTGGCGTCCATGAATATCGCCATGCACATCGCCGTCGATGGTCAAACGGTTCTGCGAAATAATGGTGATCTTCTCGCCCATGATGGTGAGATCCGTGCCGATCACCGAGTTGCCGTTCGATGCGGAGGTCCGCTCGAACGGAGAAGCGACCGGTTTAGCCTGGCCCGGCGGGGGCGTCAGGTTTGCCATGGACGGCGGCTTGGGCGGGGCATTATCGGAACCTGGACCACGGCTGAACACGAACGAGTACTCCCTTACATCGGGCAGACAGCAACTGCTCACTGTTCAGCATCATGCGGACTTGGCGGAAGTTTGTCGAGCAGACTGAACCATATGGCCCCAACCTGTGGCGCCCGCGTCATACTTCGCCGTTGCCGGCGCTGGCTGCTATGCCGATTAACGATAACGCTGCAACCGCCAACGCGGCCGTCAGATATGGCAAGGCCGCATCAAGAAATGGCCGCAGCATCTCCCGTGCGACCCCCAACATCGGGTCGGCAGGGCCCTGGCTGAAAAACAGGGTCCAGAAGACGATCTGCACTAGGCTCGCGGCGAGCACAGGGACGGCGATGAGCATGCTCCACCAGCGGTTGACGCCTCTCTCCGGCAGGCGCTTCCACAGAAGCGCGGTCAAGAAGGGAACCATGGTTAACGCCACGGCAGCCCAACCGTAGAAGCTGAACCACCTCTCGCCAAATCCAAAGCGCAGGCATGCGGCCAACACCAAGCTGCCGGCGGCGGCGACGCTAAGCTGATAAAGAAACGTCCGGCGATTCATCAGTAGCTTTTAGCGCCTTTTGGCGTCTCAGCCTATCGAGCCTCGCCGGTTACAGCGGGTATTGCTCCGGCGCAACCCCGCAATCGATCAGGAAGCGGCGGATTTGCACGACTTCGTCCTTGGGCACCGAGTGGCTGACGTGATGGAAGAGAACGGTGCGGCCCTTCAACGTGACCGCGATACGCGATCCGTTTCGTTCCTCGATGTCGGCCCCAAGCTCCTTGAGCGTATTTTCGACTTCCTTGAAATCGAGGTTCGCCGGAATGGGATGGGCGAAGATGGCGTGCACGATCTTGCGATGGCGATGGTTCATGGGGTGCTCCCTCGGAATATCGAGCACTTGCCTAGCACCGCTCCTGCATCGCTGGGGTTGAGGTGGGTCAAAAGAAGCGCCGGGAAGGGGTGGCGCCAGCGCCAGAAAACACGAAGGGCTGCCCGTTTCGGAGCAGCCCCGTGAGATCGGTGCGAAATTCCGTGGGCATCGGCCCGACGGCGTCGCGGTGCATCAGGTCGTCGGCGGAAGGTGTTCCGGCGAAAGCCCGCGCGATCCCGACATCGCAGCCTTCAAGATCCCACTCGACATCGGATCACCTCCTTTCGATTGTTGAACGATACGATAAAACTCTCATATTCGCGGGGACTTGAAAAGAGGTCCGCCGCTCGTCTCAAGGCTGATGCAAGACGGACCGCCCCCGCCGGAACCGAGGATCAGGCAGCATGATGCATCTGCGGGTTTTGCAGCCCCACCCCAACGTCCTGGCTTTCTATGATGGTCGCGTCCCGGGTTATCGCTTCGCCTCCGGCAGCAACTGGGTCGACGACGGTGCGCTGTCACTCGGTATCGCCAGCTATGCGATCATCGATGAAGCCGAGGCGCTCGTCTATGACACTCATGTGTCCATTCCGCATGCGAAGGCCATACGAGAGGTTCTGGCCGCAAGGGGCGTTCGCCGGGTCACCGTGGTGCTCAGTCATTGGCACCTCGACCACATTGCGGGCAATGAAGTTTTTACCGGATGCGAGATCATTGCCTGCAAACGCACCGCGGAGCATCTGTCAGAGCATCGCAGCGCAATCGAAGCGGGCGCTTATGAAGGGCCGCCGCCGATCAGTCCGCTCGTCATGCCGACCCGGACCTTTGAAGGGCGACTGCCGATCGTCATCGGAGGCCTGACGACTGAACTCCTGCAATTCAACATCCATAGCGACGACGGGGTGGTGCTCTGGTGTGCGCGCGATCGTCTGCTGCTTGCGGGCGATACGCTGGAAGACACCGTGACCTACGTAGCCGAGCCTGAAAATCTCGCTCACCATCTTCCTGAACTGGATCGTCTGGCCGGCTTGTATCCCGCGCGCATCTTGCCCAACCACGGCTCACCGGATCGCATCGCCGCCGGAGGATACGGTCCCGATCTGATCCCCGCAACGGCACGCTACGTCGGCAACCTGCTGTCGATGAAGACAGATCGGGCACGCCGCAATACGCCGCTGCGCGATCTCGTTGCCCATGACGTTATCAACGGCACGCTCGAATACTATGACGGTTACGAGTCCGTTCATGTGAACAACGTCGCGCGCGTCCTGGTGGCCTAGTCAGCCGGACCGACATCCAAACCGTCCCCGGCACTCACATAGAGATTGGCCCCCATTTCCTTGAACTTGCCGCTCATCTCCGCCATCCCCTTGGACTGTTCGTTGAGGCGCGCCGCATAGTCACGCACGTCCTGCGTGATCTTCATTGAGCAGAACTTGGGTCCGCACATCGAGCAGAAGTGCGCCACCTTGTGCGCATCCTTCGGCAAGGTCTCATCATGGAAGCTGCGCGCCGTATCGGGATCGAGACCAAGATTGAATTGATCCTCCCAGCGGAAGTCAAAGCGCGCGCGCGACAGCGCGTCGTCGCGCAATTGTGCCGCCGGATGCCCCTTGGCGAGATCAGCCGCGTGTGCGGCGATCTTGTAGGTGATCACGCCGGTCTTCACGTCGTCGCGGTTCGGCAGTCCCAAGTGCTCCTTCGGCGTGACGTAGCAGAGCATGGAAGTCCCGAACCAGCCGATCATGGCCGCGCCGATCCCGGATGTGATGTGGTCGTAGCCCGGCGCGATGTCCGTCGTCAGCGGGCCGAGTGTGTAGAAAGGGGCCTCACCGCACTCGCGCAACTGCTTGTCCATGTTGAGCTTGATCTTGTGCATCGGCACATGGCCGGGGCCTTCGATCATCACCTGGCAGCCCTTTGCCCATGCGATCTTCGTCAATTCGCCGAGCGTCTCCAGTTCCGCAAATTGCGCGCGGTCGTTGGCGTCGGCGATGGAGCCCGGACGCAGACCGTCGCCTAGAGAGAACGAAACGTCGTAGGCCCGCATGATGTCGCAGATCTCGTCGAAGCGTTCGTAGAGAAAGCTCTCCTTGTGATGGGCCAGGCACCACTTGGCCATGATGGAGCCGCCGCGTGAGACGATCCCCGTCACCCGATTGGCGGTCAATGGCACGTAGGCGAGGCGCACGCCGGCATGGATCGTGAAATAGTCGACGCCTTGTTCGCACTGTTCGATGAGCGTGTCGCGATAGAGTTCCCAGGTGAGCTTCACCGGATCGCCGCCGCACTTTTCCAGGGCCTGATAGATCGGAACCGTTCCGATCGGAACCGGCGAATTGCGCAGAATCCACTCGCGCGTGGTGTGGATGTTTCGGCCGGTGGAGAGATCCATGACCGTGTCCGCGCCCCAGCGGATCGCCCAGACCATCTTCTCGACTTCCTCCTCCACCGACGACGTCACGGCCGAATTGCCGATGTTGGCATTGATCTTCACGAGGAAGTTTCGGCCGATGATCATAGGCTCTAGTTCGGGATGATTGATGTTGGCCGGAATGATGGCGCGGCCGCGCGCGATTTCGTCCCGCACGAACTCCGGCGTGATGAAGTCCGGGATCGCCGCACCGAAACTCTCGCCATCGGCAAGAGCCTCGGCGGCCCGCGCCAGGGCTGCCAGCCGGCCCACGTTTTCACGGTGCGCGACGTAGATCATCTCTTGGGTCACGATGCCGGCTCGCGCAAACTCCAGTTGCGTCACAGGCTGATCATTTGCCGATCGCATCGGCGAATGATTGACCGGGAAAACCCGCGCGGCGCCGGCACCCGAGACATGGCCATTATCTTCTGGCCTGATCTGCCGGCCGGCGTATGTCTCGACCCCGCCACGATCCAGGACCCATGCCGTACGATCGCGATTAAGACCGCGAGCGACGTCGATGCTGGCCGTCGTATCCGTGTAGGGACCCGATGAGTCATAAACGCGGAACGTAGGTTCGCCCGGATCGGTCAGCGCGATTTCACGCAATGGGACACGGATGCCGGGATGATGCTGTGGCGATGAATAGATCTTTCGCGAAGCGCTTATTGGCCCCGTGGTGACGGTCGGCAGCGAAAGGTCGGTAGGCCGCGTCGGCTTGTTCATGGCTCGTCTCCCGTGCGCGCCGGCCGGCGCTTCTGGTATGTTCTGATACCGCGCGAGGGAGAGAAGCCCCGGCCATCATCTACCGGAGAAATGCGTCCGTCCCTTCGCCGGCATGACCCGGATCAGGTTCGAAGGGTGCTCGCACTCGATTGCGCGATCTCAGCCGGACGACCGGCGCCCCTCGGAACGCTCCTAATGTGTACCGGCGGCACGCCCGATGCAAGTGTGTGCGGGCCTGCCTGGATCAGGCGCGGCTGGCCAGCAATAGCCGCTCGAAGGCGCGTAAAGTACGCTCCTTCGCCGTCCGGTCCTTCATCGACCAGTGCCAGAAGTGATGACTGAGATAGAGCCCGTAAAGCTCGAAGACGAGCTGGTCGGCATCAGTCCCTGCCGCCAGTTCCCCGTCCGCCTTGGCATCTTCGATCGCGGCTTTCAGTGTCCCGGTCCAATCGCCGAGAAAGGCTTCGAGCCTGCTCCGTACCGCCGGCGGCAACGCATCACTTTCGGCGCTGGCGTGCACGAAGGGGCACCCGCCGTTGAGCCGGGGCCCCCGTGACCACGCGAGCCAGTGGGTGAAGAGCGCGCGCAGCCGTTTCTCGCCTGTTCCCGCAGCCGTACCGGCCTCCGCGACTTCCGTCACGAAAAGCGCGGCGGCTTTTTCGATGACGCCGAGCTGTAGAGCTTCCTTGTCGGAGAAGTGGGTAAGAAGCCCGCTGCGTGACAGTTCGAGATCGCGGGCCAGATCGCCGATGGACAGGGCCGATAAGCCCCGCGCGCTGACGACGCCGAGGCTGTGCGACAGAATACGGTCGCGTAAGACATCCATGGTGGTCATCGCTCTACCCTTGCCATGCGAATGATAAATTGAGCCGATTTCCGGATAGCGACGTGTGGGGTCGTCGCAAATCCGATGACGGGTCAACCAAACACGCGCAGTGCGGAGAGAGTTGGGCGAAATCTGGCACAGCCTGTGAAAGCCGCCGCCTTGTGGCGATCGTGCAGCTCAAGTCCTTGCCTGCGGGATTCCGCGCTGGACACGCTCAGGCCGCAATGGCCTGTCGCGCAACATGAACCCATTTCGTCACGGCCTCGATATCGGGCGCATCGCCGTTGCGGAGGATGCGTGCCCCGTGAGGCGTCATGGCAAAGGACAGGACCGCCGAAGAGAGCGCGGATGGATCGGCCTCCGCAATTTTTTCCAGGGTATCGTAGCCCGCTCCCGCCATCAGTTGCGCATGGCCGCCGCGCAATCCTGCGATCTGCAACACGAGCCGTGCTTCGCTTTTCCAACGCTCGACGGTATCGGCATCGAACCGGCCGCCGCCAAGAAGTGAAACGACGGTTTCAGGGTCGGACCCGAGGAAGTCCTTGACGGTGACGATTCCACCGAGTGCGAGCCGCTCGGCCAACTTCGGACCGATCGAAGGCGCGCGTTCCAGTTCGTCGCCTTCCACGAGATGGAAACGCGGCATCGCTTCACCGTGCGCATGGTCATGAAGAGTGGAATGAGATCGGGTCGGCACCGGGCTCACTGGGGTCGCGCCAGCTGGCGAAACTTCGGCCGCCGCTGCCCGCTCGGCCGCACGTGGAGCAGCATGGTCATTCGTTCCTGCCGGTGCCGCCGACTTCATAGAGGTGGGCCGGCGCGGCGGTTGCCTGATCGCTCGTACAGCAAGACGGCTCGCACGTTCGCGATCCTGCGCCGCCTGCCGTGGAGCCAGAACTTCACGAGCGTAGAGATCGCGGACGATGCGGTCGTCTTCGGGAAGTGTTGCTTCCACGCGCCCGGTGGTCATCAACTCGTCGTACATGGCCTGCACTTGCCGGCGCGTCTCGCGATCCGTGATCTTCTTCGCAATCCACCCTGCGGGCATCTTCAGTCCCGCCAGCACCGTGGCCGCCGTCAACGAAACCTCCGGGGGCTCGACACCGGCCTCGGTGATCGCCCTGTCGAGAATGAGTGCGAAGCCATGCGCTGCGTAGATAAGCAGCCCGGCGACGGCATCCCGCGCAATCGGATTGAGCCCGGACGCCGGCTCACGCACGCCCGTTTTAAGGTCGTAGTGGGTGATCAGCGTCTCGTAATGCGGGTTGGCGCGGTCAGCCCCCGCCAGAACGTGCGCACGCAGCCAATCGCCGCCTGAAGGCAGCACGGGCGTCTCGGCCCGGTGCTTCGCTTCCCCTTCAGCAAGAAGGCTGTCATATGAGCGACTGATGCTCCATTCGACGGCGCGATGCACACTGTTCTCGGCTTCCGACTGGCCGGTGTGAAACGGTTGGATCGGATCGGTGTAATAGTGGCTGAGAACACCCGCCGCATAGACCGCCCGCTCGAAGTCCTGCTCGCGAAGGGCCTCAACCAGATGTCCGTACCAGCTCGCGACTTTTTCCGGAGCACCGCCCCAGTAGCCGTCACGGACATGTAGAACGTGGTTCTTGAAATCCTTGAATTCGTCGTCCGGCGCTTTCGCGCCAGATAGGTAGACGTCGGCAAACTTCAGGAAGACGCGCCGCCAGGGCTCCGCGTCTCCTCGCGGCAGGTATCGCAAAGCATCGAGAGCGAGCTTGTGATGGGTGCCGTTCGCATGGGCTGCGTAGAGGACGGTGAAGAGCAGGGACATCGGTCGATCCATGATTCGCCGGCGGGCGCGAGCCGGCCCGTTGATGCGTCTGATGGAGATAGCGCGAGTCGCGGCTTTGCCACCCTGCCAGCGGATGAGCCGCAGGGGATATGACCCGAAGGAGCTGCGGTAAAAGTGCCGGTTACTCGGCCGCGCCGTTCAGCAGCACGTTTGCCGGACGGTCCGGCGTCAAAGGCCACCCGCCGATGTACGGCTTCACCTCGACCCGCTCGCCGATATGCCGCTTGCGCTCGACGGAACGGATCATCTGGCGCAGCCGGGGCTGAATTTCCGTCCGCCAGCGCGTGCCGTTGAACACGCCATAGTGACCAACGCCCGGCTGAACGTAATGGAACCGTTCATCGTCGGGCACGTTCGTACACAGAAGCTGGGCCGCCTCCGTCTGGCCGAGCCCGCAGATGTCGTCGCGCTCGCCCTCGATTGTGATGATGGCGGTCTTTCTGATCTTGGAGCAGTCGACGCGCTGTCCGCGGTGCATCATGCGGCCGTCGGGCAGGGCGTGTTCCTGAAATACCGTGTGGACCGTCTGCAGATAGAACTCCGCGGTCAGGTCCATGACGGCCAGATATTCTTCGTAGAATTCCTGGTGGTTCTTGACGCTGTCGCAGTCGCCCTGGACGAGATTGTTGAACAGGTCGACGTGCGCGTTCATGTGCCGTTCGAGGTTCATGGTCATGAACCCCGTGAGCTGCATGAAGCCGGGGTAGACGCGGCGCATCGCGCCCGCATGCGGCGGCGGCACGAACGAGATGACGTTATTCTCGAACCACGAAATCGAACGCTTGCGGGCCAGTTCGTTGACGGCCGTGGGATTGCGCCGCGTGTCGATCGGGCCGCCCATCAACGTCAGAGACGCGGGCTGCAACGGATCGTCGTTGTCGGCCATGATCGCGGTAGCGGCGAGTGCGGGAACCGCTGGCTGGCAGACTGCGATGACGTGGGTCTGCGGGCCCAGAACGTGCACGAACTCGATCAGATAATCGATGAAGCTGTCGAGGTCGAAGCGTCCCTCGTAGATCGGGACTTCACGCGCATCCGCCCAGTCCGTGATGTAGACTTCATGCTCTGGAAGCATCGCAGCCACGGTGCCTCGCAACAGGGTTGCGTAGTGGCCCGACATCGGCGCGACGATCAGAACCTTGGGGTCGTTGTTGTCCGGCGCCCCTTCATCGAAGTGGCGCTTGAAGTGGACGAGGTTGCAGAACGGGCGGGCGCACGCCACTTCTTCGCTCACGGGGATCGAAAGACCGTTGATGCGTGTCTCTTTCAACCCGAAGTGAGGCTTTCCGTACCGCCGCGTGACGTTCTCAAAAACTTCACATGCAGCGGCTATGGAACGGTTGAGCGGCGTTGCTGAAAAAGGGTTGAACGGACTTTCTACGCTGTACTTGAGCGCCTCCGCCCCGAAGCGGAGCGGGCCTACGATGGCGTGCGCGAGCTCGTATGCGTAGTAGTGCATGTCCGTGGCCCCCAGATCCTCTTCGCACTGTTGTGCGCTGCGTTGCCGCATCGCACAGGCCGCCATTTTTTGCAGCGCCGAAGATTCTGCAAGTCTAAACGTAAATTGCTTGTGATCACCAGTGAATAACGTACGAGGGCGCTGCGCCATCGTACTATTTGGCAAACGCTGTGGCTGTAAACGGCCTTCGCAGGTGCGTCAGCGGCCTTCGCGCCACCAGGCCAAGGTCATCAGCGCGAGAAGGGCGGCCAGCGCCAAGAGTCCTGTAAACAAAGGAAAAATCTTCACGCCACGGGTCATGTAGGCTTCCCGGTCCTTGAGTGCCATCCAGTCGGAACCGGAGAACACTTTCGCCGTGGTAAGCATACTGACACGCGGCACGTTCACCGCCGCCGGATCGGCCACGGTTTCGCGTGACCCTGTCCAGAACACGCCGCCGCCCGTTTGCGAGGCCATTGGCTGCAGGGCCTTCGCCGACGCCGTGACGTCGCTCATTTCCCGTGGATCCTCCGTGCCGGCGTGAACGACGGCGGTCAAAGGCCCGTCCGGGCCGTCGTTGGCGGCCTTATAGAGACCCGGCAGCTTCACCTCCGACGTTCCACGCCAGATTCCCGGGCCGGCCGGCTCCAGCTTGACGTCGATGACTGAGCCATCGGCCGCCGTCAGTTGCGCCGGCGCCACCGTCTCTCCCATGGAGTGGCGCTCGAGCGTCACCTTCAAACCCTTCGCACTCGCGATAAGCCGCTCCTCCTCCAGATCGGGCTCTTTCATCAGCCAGTGCGACAGTCGTCGCAGGAGATCGGAATGTGGCCCTCCACCTTCGAAGCCCCGCGCCCACAACCAGGCGTGGTCGGACGTAAGCAGAGCCACGCGCCCTTTTCCGCGCTTCTCCAGAAGTAGCAGCGGACTGTCCTGAGCGCCCGACATCACTGCCGTACCGCGATCCGCTTTGACCTCTGCCTGGCGAAACCACCGGCCCCACGTTGGAGGCTTGCCGTCGATGCCGGCCCCCGGAAGGCCGCGAGTCACGGGATGCTTTGCGCCCTCCGTGGAGATCGAAGCCTTGAAGGGCTCCTCAAACACCCGCCCGGTCGGCCGCGCGGGCAGCACCGGGGCCAGCGGAGTGCGGTAGAGAGTCGTCGCTCCCGCATAGTCGTCGCCGGCCGCGATCAGCAGCGCTCCACCGTGGTTTTCCACGTAGCGAGCGATGTTGTCGTAGTAGCTCATCTGCAGAATGCCGCGATGCTCGTAGCGGTCAAAGATGATCAGATCGAAGTCGTTGATCTTCTCCGAAAACAACTCGCGAGTAGGGAAAGCGATGAGCGATAGCTGATTGATGGGGGTCCCATCCTGCTTCTCCGGAGGCCGCAGGATCGTGAAGTGAACGAGATCGACCGAGGCGTCCGACTTCAGCAGGTTGCGCCAGGTACGCTCGCCGGCATGCGGCTCGCCGCTGACCAGCAGCACGCGCAGGTTCTCCCGCACGCCCTCGGCCGCTATCACTGCCCGGTTGTTGACCGGCGTGAGTTCACCCGGCGCGGTTTCGATCTCTGCTTCCAGAATGTTTGAACCCGCATGCGGGAAGTCCATCGGGATCGTGGCGGTTTGCCCGATCTCGATGCTGCGCAGTTCGTCCGGCTTACCGTCGCGCTTGATTTTCAGTGTGACAAGGTCGCCCGGCTTGGATGCGCGTCCCGTCTCCATCGCCCGCAGTTCGATATCGCGCGTCTGACCGACCAGCCCGTACTTCGGAGCCTTGATGATTTCGATGCGCCGGTCGAACTCGTCGGGCCGGCCGGTGAGCAGGGTGTGGACCGGCGCGCTGAATCCGAGCGCCTCGGCCGTCGGCGGCACGTCATGCACTTGCCCGTCGGTCAAAAGGATCACGCCTGCGATCCGGTCCGGCGGGATGTCGCCGAGTGCCACGTTCAGGTCGGCGAACAGGTTTGTCCCCCGGCTCCCCGTATCGGTGGGCCGGGCGGCCGTCACATATTTCACTTCAAGATCGGGGATGGCGCCAAGTTTCTTCTCGATCTGCGCTCGCACGGCCGCGGTCTGCTCCGGACGCTTATCGATGGATTGGCTGGTGCTCTCGTCGACGACGACCAGCGCGATATTGGCCAGCCGCTCGCGGTCCTCCTGTCGCAACGTCGGATTGGCGAGCGCCGCGATGAGGGCGGCGAGAGCCAGGGTCCGAAGTGCCGCCCCACGGCTGCGCCGCAGCAGCAGCACGGCGCACAGCAACGCGGCAATTCCAGCGGCGGCCCAGAGCCAGGGCACCGGAATGAGTGGCGAGAAGTCGATCGACCAGTTCATCTGACGGCCCTCACTGTCCTAACCGTTCGAGGAGAGCCGGTACGTGCACCTGATCTGCCTTGTAGTTGCCGGTCAACGCGTGCATCACGATATTCACGCCCGTGCGTAGGGCGAGTTCGCGCTGCTGCTCGCCCCCCGGCACGACCGCGTAAAGCGGGCTGCCTTTGTCGTCGAGCGCCCAGGCGGACGCGAAATCGTTCGGAGTGACAAGGATCGACGAAACGCCGTCCGCACGCCGCGCGCGCCGGTCATCGCCATCTCCGCTGTCGTCCTTGCGCTCCTGAGCTTCCACCCACAGTTGACCGCCGTCCCAGCGGCCGGGGAACGCTTGCAGCAGGTAGAACGATTTGGTGAGAACGTGGTCCTCGGGAACGGGTTCCAGCCGCGGGATGTCGAGCCGCCCAATGAGCCGCTGCAGCGCAGGGCCGCGCTCGCCCGCCATCGCCATCCCGGTCGGCAACCCGTTGCCATAGTCGCGGGTATCGAAAATGATCATGCCGCCTTGCTTCATATAGGCGTCGATCTTCGCCAGCGTTTCCTCGGGAAGCGCTTCGGCCGTGTCGAGAACCGGCCAGTAGAGCACAGGATAGAATGCGATCTCGTCTTTCACGATATCCACGCCGCGCGGTTCGCCCGGTTCGACAGCCGTTCGTGCACGCAGGACTTTGACCAGCCCCGACAGCCCCTGTTTGCTGACGCCATCCACATTGGGATCTCCGGTCAGCACGTAGCCGAACGTGACGTTTCCAGTTGCCTCGACGGAAGCAGCATCTTGCGGTGCGACTTCGGCGGGAACCGTCACCGTCGGCTTCTGAGGTGCGGCGCGGCCGGGGAACGTGAACCGGCTCGGCAGATCGAAATCCTGCGCGCCGGACGGAGAGGGCGCGAAAGCCGTGAGCGACACGGCGAACAGAACGGCAGCCGCTTGCGGACTTGAACGCCGCAGAAGGCCTGCGAGCCCGCCCATCAGCAGCAGGACAGCCAGTATATCCACGAAGAGAAGTGATAGTGCAGCGGTCAAAAGGGCTGGTTTAAGTGCCGTGGCGCCCTCCTGATTGTAGCCGATCCGTTGCGCGCCGGCCGGTGGCGCGGGTAGCCCCGCGAGAGTGGTTCTGGGCGTGATCACGTTGATGGCACGAGGGGCAACCCCTGATCCATAGTAGCCGGGTGGGTGATCGAGACTGGCCAGGGTTTTGTCGGCGTCGGCCCGCTTCAGCGGTTGCGCTGTCGGAGGTGGTGGCTTCAGGGCGCCGAAAGCATCGAGTGTCTGCGTCGGCGCGAGCGTTTCGGGTACAGCCGCGTTGACCGCCGTCTCGGACGTCGCCGCGTCGCCCTCTCCTTGGGAAGGAGCAGCAGACGGATTCCCGAGTTCCGTGATCCGCCGCAGCATTTCGACGAACAGGCCCGACATCGGCAGGTTCGACCAGTCCGAGTTGGCCGTCACATGGAATAGGATCAGGTAACCATCGCCCTTGCGCGATGCGGTCACGAGCGGCGTGCCGTCGTTGAGCCGTGCCCAGACCTTGACCTCTGGCGTCAGAAGCGCCGGATCTGCGAGAACCTGCCGCTTGACCGATACGTCGGACGGGATCGTGAGGCCCGCGAAAATGCTTTCATCGTCAAACGCCGCCAGCGGCTGCGGAGTCGACCACGACAGAGCCCCGCCGAGCGAACGGCCACCTGCTCGCAATCCGACCGGGAGAAGATCGTCGCCGCCTTTTTCCAGGCGCGGCCCAGCGAACCGGACCAGCACGCCACCCTTTTCGACCCACTTCGAAACCTGATCTGCGGCATCGCCCGAAACCGTTCCGATGTCGGCCAGCATCATCACGCTAGCGCGGTCGGCGATGATAGCTTTGATTCCCGCAGCCAGATTTTTCTCCTTCGGCAAAATCAGTTCGGAGAACGGCTGTACGGCGCGCTGAATGTAGTAGAGCGGTGCCAGCAGCGGCTGGGCTTGCTCTTGAGCTTCGCCGCTGATCAATCCTACGCGTTGCCATTGAGAGCGCTGGTCGAGAAGGCTGACGCTGCCCGCCGAACGTGTCCCAGCGATTTCCAGACGCGTCACCTGATTGCGCAGTTCGAGCGGCAGCTCGATGGCAGCGGTTGAGACCGTCTCGCCCGCTCCGAGCCTGAAAGCCGCCTCACCCAGGCGCTGGCCTCGTGAAGAGTAGGCGTGGACCACGCCATCGCGCGCGCCGCCCCCGGTGCGCAAAATGCGGGCGGTGAGCTTTCCGTCGGCGCCAACCGCTGCCGACAAGCCCAATGGTTCGCTTCCGGCCGACACGTCCACCACAGTCAAGTTGCCGCTTCCTGCGGCTTTGGCCAAGGCCTCTCCAAAGGCTGCGGACTTGCCGTCGTGATCGACGCCATCGGTCAACCAAACGACGCTCGCCGAGGAAACGCCTGCCGTCGCTAGCGCTGCATCGAGCGAAGAAACGAGCCCGCTACGATCCGGCGCGAATGGCTGCGGCTGCAGTGCTGCTGCACTGGCCCGGGCGTCGACCGGCGCTTCGAGCTTGACGGTCGGCGCCTTGGCTGCTGCGGCAGTTCCAAAAACAGCCACGGGGCGGCTTTCGCTTTCCGCCTCATCGATGAGTCGTTCCACCATGGCCAGACGCTGGTCCCACGCCCCGGCGGACGCCCACCCGTTGTCAACCGCAATGACCAGCGGTCCCGAGCCCTTGATGGAAGACTGCGTATGCGGATTGAGAACCGGCTCGGCGAGCGCGAAGATCACAAGTGCTGCCGCCAACAGGCGAATGAGCAGAAGCCACCACGGCGTCTTGGCCGGAGTCTTTTCCTTATTCTCTATCCCAACGAGAATCCGGGTCGGCGGGAATTCGATCTGTTTCGGCCGCGGCGGAACCGTTCTCAAAAGCCAGTAGATCAGCGGAAGCGCGGCGAGCGCGGTGAGCAGCCAGGGGTTGAGAAAAGCCAGCGCGGAAAGACCCATCACACGGCCTCCGTGTGGGAGCCGACGCGATAAACGGCTCCCATCTCACCGGCCAGCCTCATCACCAATGTGAGCAGGGGTTCGGAGGCGGGACGGTCGGTATGATGCACGAGAAATGACCAGCCAAGCCGGTGGCAGAACTCTTCGATCTGGGCGCGGTGTCCGGCGAGCCGCTGCTGGTATTCGCCCCTCAGCGTCTCGACGCGATCAGCAAGGAATCTCTCGCGGCCCGATGGATTGGCGAACTCCGCCCGGCCGTCGTAAGGCAGCGTTTCTTCCGCCGGATCGAGAACCTGCACCATGTGTCCGCGCGCGCCGAGCGAGGCGAGTTGTTCGATGCGCTCGCGAATGGCCGGGACCGGAGCAAGGAAATCACCAAACAGCAGAACCTCCGCGTGGCGCGGAATCTGCTGCTGCGGGGGGCGACTTTTGGAAATGAGCGGCGTCGCGATGTTGGCCATGATCGCTTCGGCCAGCTGCGGAGCGATCTTGCGGCTGCCCGACGGCTGCGACATGGCCATCAGCCCGACGCGTTCGCCTCCGCGAACCAGAAGTTCGGCGGCCGCGAACATCAGCACGACCGCGCGATCGCGCTTCGTCACCGTCGAGAGATGGCTCTTGAAGTCCATGGACGCCGACAGATCGGACCACATCCAGACGGTATGCGCCGCTTCCCATTCGCGCTCGCGAACGTAGAGATGATCGGACGAGGCCGAGCGCCGCCAGTCTATCAGCTGAGCGCTGTCGGCACTTTCATAGGTGCGGAATTGCCAGAACGTTTCACCGGGCCCCGAGCGGCGGCGTCCGTGAATGCCGTGCGCCACGGTCTGAGAAATGCGTTTCGCGTCGATCAGAAGATCGGGCAGCCGGTCGGCGAGCGCGTGAGCGCTCTCCTCAAGACGGCCCAGCGAGCGCCCTTCGCCATTGAGGGTGCCGGTCGCCGACCTAGTGTCCGCGGTCGATACCATCGAGTTTTTATCCGGCCTTTGCGGCCAGCCGCGAAATGATCCCGGCGAGATCCTGATTGTCGGCGCGCGCAGCGAATTTCAGCGCCATGCGGTGCTTGAGGACCGGTTCGGCCAACTCGATCACGTCGTCCACCGAAGGCGCAAGCCGGCCGTCGATGAGGGCCTTGGCCCGCACGGCAAGCATAAGGGCCTGACTGGCGCGCGGTCCGGGACCCCAGGCGATATAGCGCTCGACTTCGGCATCGGCTTCCGTGCCCGGTCGCGCCGACCGCACGAGTGTCAGGATGGCCTCGACGACTTTATCGGGAACGGGAATCTGGCGCACCAGCCGCTGGATCGCCATCAGTTCTCCAGCCGTCAGGATCGTTTCGAGCCGGCGTTCCTCCGTTCCGGTCGTCGAGTAGAGCATGCGCCGTTCCGCTGCGAGGTCTGGATACGTCACGTCGATCTGCAGGAGGAAACGGTCGAGCTGAGCCTCGGGCAGCGGATAGGTGCCTTCCTGCTCCAGCGGGTTCTGCGTGGCCAGCACGTGAAATGGAGAGGGAATGTCGTGCCGCTGGCCGGCCACCGTCACATGATGTTCCTGCATCGCCTGGAGAAGCGCCGACTGGGTCTTCGGCGAGGCGCGGTTGATCTCGTCGGCCATGAGCAACTGAGTGAAGATCGGCCCCTTGATGAACCGGAACGACCTCGATTTCGACGCGCTTTCCTCCAGCACCTCCGCACCGATGATGTCGGACGGCATGAGGTCCGGAGTGAACTGGATGCGCTTGGCGTCGAGCCCGAGCACCTTGCCCAGCGTGTCCACGAGAAGCGTCTTGGCAAGGCCGGGCACGCCGATCAGCAGCGCATGACCTCCAGATAAAAGCGTAATGAGCGTGCGCTCGATGACGGTATCCTGTCCGTAGATCACGCCCGCGGCCGCCTTGTGCGCGCGCTGGACCTGGTGCGCCGCCGCCTCCAGGCGCGGCACGATGCTCTCATCCGTCGACGTCAGAACTGTCATCGAAACTCCATGGCTCCTGAACGGAGCACTTGACCTGTCTCAAGCCTCGCGGCTGTCATACCGTTACATACGCGCAGGCCCCGCGTATAGGGTCACATTCGGAACCGCTTTTGTGCCCGATAGTGGCTGCCCGGGGGTGCTTGGGGTCAAGTTAAACCTATGTAACGGGCTCCATATTCCTTATTGATCATTTCGCGCGAGGACGCACCGGCATGGCTGATAACAAGAGCGGAGCTCACGGCGGAAATCGGCTCAGCGGACTTGCCGAATTGCTGCGGGAGAACGCCGACAAGGGACATCCGCCGGTCGAGACGTGGAATCCTCCCTACTGCGGCGATATCGGCCTCAGGATCAAAGCCGACGGAACATGGCTTTACGGGGGCTCGCCGATCAATCGCGAGGCTCTGGTGAAGCTGTTTTCGAGTGTTCTGCGCAAGGATGTGGACGGCAACACCTATCTCGTCACCCCGGAAGAGAAGGTGGACGTTATGGTCGACGACGCCCCGTTTCTTGCGGTCGAAATGGAAATTACCGGGATTGAGCCGCACCAGCAGCTCATCTTCCGCACCAATGTCGACGACTTGGTGCCGTGCGGTCCCCAACATCCGCTGCGCTTTTCGGTTGACGAGAAAACCGGCGCCATCAAGCCGTATCTGCGGGTTCGCGGACAATTGGATGCGCTGGTGACTCGGTCCTTGACGCACGAGTTGCTGGACCTCGCTGTCGACACCGAGCCAGCCGGCGTTCGCAGCGGCGGCGTGCTGTTTTTGATCCCCGATGCGCCGCCCCCGCTCGAGAGTTGAGGAATACGGCGTTCACGATTGGATCGCCTTTCTGACGGAACCCAGAGCGGACCTCCGTCAAGAGAATAATTTACACTGCAACACAAATTGATGTCTTACTTCGGGTCGTGGGCAGGCGTACGCCGCCGCCCCAATGCTGCGCCGCAGCGACGTCTCGGACGAGCCATGGCCAAAATCGAAGCAGCCGCTGAAAACGCCGGTTCATCCGCAGTGCCGGCTCAGACCACGACAAGGAATTTCGCGACCCTCCTGATCGGTTCGATCGGTGTCGTCTACGGCGACATCGGAACGTCCCCTCTTTACGCTTTCCGCGAAGCCGTCGTCGCGGCAAAAGACGGCGGCCTCGATGGTCGCGAGTCCGTTCTCGGCGTTCTGTCGCTGATCACGTGGGCGCTGATCCTTATTGTCACCTTGAAATACGTCCTGGTCATGCTGCGCGCCGATAATAATGGAGAGGGCGGCACGTTTGCTCTGATGGCTCTGGCACAGAAGTCGGCCAAGCGCAGCACCAGACTTCTGTTTGCTGCGGCGCTCGCCGGCGCGGCCTTCTTTTACGGCGACGCGGTGATCACGCCCGCGATTTCGGTACTTTCTGCCGTTGAAGGCTTGAGATTGGTTTCGTCCGCCTTCGATGCCTGGATCATCCCTCTCTCGATCGTGATACTCGTCGGGTTGTTTGCTGTTCAATCGAGAGGAACGGCGCGCGTTGCCCGATTTTTCGGCCCCCTGACCGCCGTCTGGTTCGCGGCCATGGCGGCCGGCGGTCTTGTACACATCGCCGACGACGCGGCCATCATGAAGGCCTTGAGCCCGCACCACGGCGTCGCACTCGTCGCGTCGAACGGGTTGTTGGGATTCACGGTTCTGGGTCTCGTCTTCCTCGCCGTGACGGGAGCGGAAGCGTTGTATGCCGATCTGGGGCACTTCGGTCGGCGCCCGATTCAGTATGCGTGGCTCTTTTTCGTTTTTCCTGCGCTGCTGCTGAACTACTTCGGCCAGGGCGCGCTTGTTCTTGCCCATCCGGAGACCATCGAAAATCCATTCTTCAGGCTCTATCCCGAGTGGGCCCTGCTGCCGATCGTTCTATTGGCGACCGTCGCCACAATCATCGCCAGCCAAGCCGTGATTACAGGCGCCTTTTCACTCACCCAGCAAGCCGTTCAGTTGGGGTTCCTGCCGCGCCTGACGGTCCGGCACACGTCCGAGGAGATGGCGGGGCAGATTTATCTGCCGCAGATCAATTGGCTGCTCTTCGCGGGCGTCTTGTTCGTCATTGCATTGTTCCAGACATCGAGCGACCTCGCCGCAGCCTATGGTGTAGCCGTGACGGCGGACATGATCATCACGTCGATCATGGGCTTCTTCGTGCTGTGGCGCGTCTGGAAGTGGTCCATCTGGGCGACGGCGGCCCTTATCGTGCCGCTGCTGCTGATCGAGCAGGCGTTCTTCACGGCAAATATCTTGAAGGTCTTCGAAGGCGGCTGGCTCCCGATACTTATGGCCGCCGTTCTGTTCACGATCATGTGGACTTGGGTCCGCGGCTACGACCTTCTCGCCCGGAAAATCCGCCGCGAAGATACTGATCTTGCCTGGCTCGCACGTAAGCTCGAGGCGAAGCCGCCGGTCCGGGTACCAGGCACTGCCGTCTTCCTCTCCGCCGATGTAGATCTCGCTCCGACCTGCCTGATGCACAACCTCAAGCACAATCGCGTCCTGCACGAGCGCAACATTATTTTGACGATCCGTACGCAACCGGTGCCTCGCGTCCAACGTCACGAGCGCGTCCAGGTGGACCGAACCGATCCGCTGTTCACCAAGGTCGTCGCCCATTACGGATTCATGGAAACACCAAACGTTCCGAAAATCTTCGAGACGTGCAAGCGCAAGGACCTGAGTGTGGAAGTCTCGAACACCTCCTTTTTCCTGTCGCGGCGCTCGCTGCGTCTGGCCGCCGACTCGGAAATGCCTCGTTGGCAGCAGCGGCTGTTCCTCACCCTGTCGCGCTTTGCGGAAGACGCGACGGTCTACTTCCGCATTCCCATGGATCGCGCGGTCGAGGTCGGCACTCAGGTCGCGATTTAGAGCGGCTGCCTTGCCATAAGAGGGATCGACCGCCTGTCCGGCCGTCCCGTATCTTCGCCGAGCAACGATCTTATTGCGGGTGAGATCCGTATTCTGCGGGTATCGACTTGCGAGATAATCATGAGCACCGAAGACAATCGCTTCTCGGCCCGCGCGGCCCGCTATGTGAAAGTCGGCACCAACGTCGGCACCGTCGCCGCGAAGGTTGCAAGCCAGCGGCTTTTCGGGATCGAAGGCAATGACAGCGCGCAGGCCGCCGAGCTTGCGGCAGCGCTGGGCGGGCTCAAGGGTCCTCTCATGAAGGTGGCACAACTCCTCTCGACGATCCCGGAAGCTCTTCCACCTGAATATGCGCGCGAACTCTCCCAGCTTCAGTCGCAGGCCCCTCCCATGGGCCCCGCCTTCGTCCGCCGCCGGATGCAGGCGGAACTTGGCCCGGACTGGCGAGGCCGCTTTGGATCGTTCGAGGAGCAGTCGTCCGCATCGGCGTCGCTGGGGCAGGTCCATCGTGCCACCTCGCGCGACGGCCGGCCGCTCGCAGCCACTGAAGGAAATCGGCGCCCGCCTGCGCGAGGAACTCGACTACGTGCTCGAGGCGCGTCACACGCGCCTCTACAGCCTGATCTTCCGCGACGATACCGTGATCAGAGTGCCGGCCATCGAGGATGAACTTTCGACGAGGCGGCTTCTCACGATGTCGTGGCTCGAAGGCCGGCCGTTGCTCTCCCACAAGGACGACAGCCTGGACGACCGTAACCGGATCGCACGGGCAATGTTCCGGGCGTGGTGGTTTCCGTTCTCGCACTACGGCGTCATTCACGGGGACCCGCATCTCGGCAACTATACCGTTTTCGGCGAGGAGAGCCGCCCGATGGGCCTCAACCTGCTCGACTACGGTTGCATCCGGACTTTCCCGGTCAGCTTCGTCGAAGGCGTCATCGATCTCTACAAGGGCCTATTGGCGAACGACGAGCCGCGCATCGTTTCGGCCTTCGAACGCTGGGGGTTCCGAGGGCTGACCACGGAACTCATCGAAGCGATGACGCTTTGGGCGCGCTTCATCTACGGCCCATTGCTCGATGACCGCGAACGCACCATTGCCGAAGACACCCGGCCCGGGGAATACGGCCGTCGCGAAGCCTTCGCCGTCCACAAGATCCTGAAAGAGAAAGGTCCGGTGACGGTGCCGAGAGAGTTCGTGTTCATGGATCGCGCGGCGATCGGCCTAGGTGGTGTGTTCCTACACCTTGCAGCCCGGCAGAACTGGTATCGGCTCTTCAACGAAACCATCCAAGACTTCGACGTCGAAACAGTCGCCGCTCGTCAGCGTGAGGCTTTCATAGCCGCATCCGTCCCGTTACCGGTTTAGGTGAGAGGCCCCATTCCGGCGCGCTTGCTCCGGAATTGAACTTGCCGGCAGCGCCCAAATGGCGGGCAACGCCGTCTAACGCCCTTTGTTCTTCTTGTAGGCGTTGATGATCGTTAGCATTCCCTCGCGCACGGATGGCCAGCGGTTGACGAACTGGACGACCGGCCACGAAATCACACGTGAAATGCCGGTCACATTGCCGAGGCC
Source organism: Hyphomicrobium sp. (assembly GCA_025458125.1). Taxonomy (GTDB): domain Bacteria; phylum Pseudomonadota; class Alphaproteobacteria; order Rhizobiales; family Hyphomicrobiaceae; genus JAGVSR01. The sequence goes on along the minus strand of JALOTA010000015.1, from coordinate 10,630 downwards.
AGGCGTCGCGGAAACGGCTTGCCCGTTCTTGAACGTCACCTCTGGCGCGAACGTTCCGGTGACGTCGAACGTGCTCTTGTAGGTCGTGATCGTGCAGACGACGGGTTGTTCCGGGCTTTTGAATACATAATCAACCGCGGCAAGGGCCTTGTCGATCTCGGCGCGGGCAATGCGCACGGTCAGGCGGCAGTTGAAGTCCTTCACGTACCCGCGCGAACCGGCTTCCAGTTCGGCCCGCTCCGCAGGCGAGGGTTGAAGTGGAAACAAGCAGGCAATATCAGGACCCGTTCCGCTCTCGACCTCCGCGAAGCAATCCTCCGGCAGAGTTGCGGGCGTGCCGCCGGCGGCGCGTGCCGTCGGCGCGGTGAGCATCGCAAGCATGAAAAAGAAGAACCGGCAGTGCTTCATTTCGCGTCGGCGGAGACCGCGTTTGATTTCGCAGCCGGCTTCGCCGCGGTGCTGCCGGTCTCGACGGACGCATTGGCTTTCGCGGTGGCCGGTTTGCTGGGCTTTGGGTCCGCCGCCTTGCCGGCGGTCTTTGTGTCGGCGTCGACATCCTTGGGCCGGCCATCGGCGTGGTACCGCTCCCCGCACCGCGTGTGGAGAAACTTATTTACCGACTTCACCATACTGCGGTGGAAGATACCCAGGTTGTCCTCCAGGCTGGCCGCTAGCGAAACCGTTGCCTTCACGGCCGTCGGCCCATCGACTTCATTCAGGTTGATCCAGATCTTGTCGGCCTTGCCGTTCTTGAATTCGAGCTTGGGTGCCAGCCTCACCAGCACGGGCTTGGGCTTGCCGTCCTGTTCCACCACGCATTTCACCTGGTGTTCCGGAACGCGAACCACATGCTTTGGCTGCGTGAGGGCCGCGATCAGGTCGGCCCGGCTGAGGTTCAAATCGACGGCGCAACGCGCATCGCCGAAGCCCCAGGACACGGAGGAACTGCCACCTTTTTTCAACGTGTCGCGATCCCAGGTCTTGGCGACATCGCATTTGACGTCGGGCCCCGCCGGGGCGCGCCCGAGCACGGCGGTGCACAGCTGACGTTCGCATGCCTTGATGGCCTTCTGCTCGCCGGGGTCGGGCTCCAATCCGAGGGCGCGCCCGGCGCTGGCCGCGAGACCGGCACCCAGGAGTAGCACTAAAAGGAATGGACGCTGGCGCGATTGCTGCATTGCAACATTCCCGGGTTCGAAAAAGGAATGAAGGGCTGCGTGCCACCCCAATGAGCCATCAATGAGGCTTTCCGGCTCGAGCCGGCCGAACGGCGGCAAGGGGAGGGCCGGTAGCGGCCAAACTGTCGCGCCGTCGGTCGAGGCCGGTCTCGACGTAGGTTAGGCATAGATCCCCAGGTCGCCATGACCGCCTAATTTACGAGGATTTGAGAACCGCGGGCCGCTTGCGGTGCCAAAGGGGCTAGGATAGGTAACGCACGGGGCCGATTGGCCCCACGAAATTTAAGACCATTCAAGTTCGAGGGAGGGGAAGACCGCAATGAACATAGATATGTCGAAGGCCCATCCGGCGATGGACTATGACCAGCATGTGGACACCTACAAGGGTTTCCTGCGCTACTCGAAGGTCGGGATCGTTCTCATCGTTCTTCTTCTTGCGGGCATGTACCACTTCCTGGTCTGACGGCCAGCCGCGTTCCGCTCGGCCGGGGATGGAACGCGGACACGAACGGCGGTGCTGCAAAGGCATCGCCGCCCGGTCATCTGCGTCATCTTCAAATCGGTGACGCGGCCGCGGCCGCGTTACGCATTCGGGAATCTCCATGATCACGATTGCAGTTACTGCGGAGGGGCCGGACGAGCCGCGCGTCGCCGTGTCCCCTGAAACGGTCAAGAAGCTCACCGCGCTGGGCGCGACTGTCAAAGTGCAGTCAGGTGCCGGCCTCCGGTCGAGGTTCTCCGACGAGATGCTGAAGGCGCAGGGCGCCGAAATCGTCGAAGGCGCATCGGCCACCATCAACGGCGCCGATATTCTTCTCAAGGTCCGCCGCCCGGCCGCAGAAGAATTGGCGGCCCTGAAGCCGGGCGCAATCGTCGCCGCCATGATTGAGCCCTACGGCGACCGGGCCGCGCTCGAGTCTGCCGCGAGCCGCGGTGCCACGCTTTTCTCCATGGAATTCATGCCGCGCATCACGCGCGCGCAGTCGATGGACGTCTTGTCGTCGCAAGCGAACCTCGCCGGATACAAGGCCGTCGTCGATGGGGCCTCGATGTTCGGGCAGGCGCTGCCGATGATGATGACGGCGGCGGGCACGGTTCCAGCCGCAAAGGTGTTCATCATGGGCGTCGGCGTCGCCGGTCTCCAGGCGATCGCGACCGCCCGCCGGCTCGGCGCCATCGTCTCGGCGACGGACGTACGGCCGGCGACCAAGGAGCAGGTGCAGTCGCTCGGCGCCAAGTTCATCGCCGTAGAGGACGACGAGTTCAAGCAGGCCCAGACGGCGGCGGGTTACGCCAAGCCCATGTCGCCCGAATATCAGGCCAAGCAAGCCGAACTTGTCGCCGCTCACATCAAGAACCAGGATATCGTCATCACGACGGCTCTCATTCCCGGCCGTCCGGCGCCGCGCCTCATCACGCGGGCGATGGTCGAAAGCATGAAGCCCGGCGCGGTGATCGTCGACCTTGCCGCCGAACGCGGCGGCAACTGCGAAGCGACCGTTCCGGGCCAGACCGTCGAGGTCAACGGCGTGCGCATCGCCGGCCCCATCAATCTCGCGGGCACGGTCGCGGTCAATGCGTCCAGCCTCTACGCCAAGAACCTCCTCGCCTTCCTGGAAGTTCCACCCGAACCTGCAATCCGCCGCGTGAGGACAGCCATGACGCGCTTGAAGACAGTCGCTCTTGCCACGTTCGCCACGGCAGCCTTTTCACAGACGGCATTCGCGGCCGGCGCCGATCTTGTTGACCCCTCCATCTATCGCCTGATGGTCTTCGCCATGGCGATTTTCGTCGGCTATTACGTGGTCTGGAGCGTCACTCCGGCCCTGCATACGCCGCTGATGTCGGTGACCAACGCGATTTCATCGGTCATCGTCGTGGGCGCACTTCTCGCCGTCGGCGTACCGCTGATCAAGGACGGATCTCTGCTGGCGAAATTCTTCGGCTTCCTGGCGCTCGTCATGGCCTCCATCAATATCTTCGGCGGCTTCCTCGTCACGCAACGCATGCTCGCGATGTACAAGAAGAAAGAGCCCAAGAAGGACGCCGCAAAATAGCGGCATGACCCGACACGATCACCGACCCTGAAACTTCCCCGCGAGCGGCTGAACTGAATTGCCCGGCGCGAATGGACCGAAAGAGTTGAGGACTGCCACACCATGAGCGCCAATGTCGCCGCCCTTCTCTATCTCGCTGCCGGCATCTTGTTCATCCTGGCGCTCCGGGGGCTTTCGCACCCGGAGACTTCCCGCCAGGGCAACACATTCGGCATGGTCGGCATGGGTATCGCCATCCTGACCACGCTCGGTCTGCTCGGCGAGCCGAATTCGTTCCTGACCTGGGTTCTCATCGCAGGCGGACTTGGGGCCGGCGGTTTCCTCGGCGCGAAGATCGCCCGCGAAATCCCGATGACGCAGATGCCCGAACTGGTCGCGGCTTTCCATTCGCTCGTCGGTCTTGCTGCGGTCTTCGTCGCGGCCGGCGCCCTCTATTCGCCCGAGGCGTTCGGTCTCCTGGTCGACCCGGGCAACCCCTCGGCTGGCATCATGGGCGCCAGCCTGTTCGAAATGGCGCTCGGCGTGGCTATCGGCGCGATCACGTTCACCGGCTCTGTGATCGCCTTCGCCAAGCTTTCCGGCAAGATGTCGGGCGCGCCGATCATGCTGCCTGCGCGGCACGCGATCAATCTGGCGCTCTTCCTGCTGCTCGCATACTTGATCTTTGCGTTCATCTCTTCCGGTGGTTCGGCCTGGCTGTTCTGGGCCATCACGCTCGTGGCGCTCGTGTTCGGCGTCCTCATCATCATTCCGATCGGCGGCGCGGACATGCCCGTCGTCGTGTCGATGTTGAACTCCTATTCAGGATGGGCCGCAGCGGGCATCGGCTTCACGCTCGGCAACGTCGCGCTCATCATCACCGGCGCTCTCGTCGGATCGTCAGGCGCGATCCTGTCCTACATCATGTGCAAGGGCATGAACCGCTCCTTCATCTCCGTCATCGCCGGCGGGTTCGGCGGTGAAACGGCGGCGGCCGGAGGCGGCACGGGCGAACAGAAGCCGGTGAAACTCGGTTCCGCTGAAGATGCAGCTTACGTCCTGAAGAACGCTTCGAAGGTGATCATCGTGCCGGGGTACGGCATGGCCGTCGCCCAGGCCCAGCATGCGTTGCGCGAAATGGCCGATCAGCTCAAGAAGGCTGGCGTCGAGGTGAAGTACGCCATTCATCCGGTCGCCGGCCGCATGCCCGGCCACATGAACGTGCTTCTCGCGGAAGCGAACGTTCCCTACGACGAAGTGTTCGAACTGGAGGACATCAACTCTGAGTTCAGTCAGGCCGACGCCGTCTACGTCATCGGTGCCAACGACGTCGTCAACCCGGCCGCCGAGGAAGACAAGACGTCTCCGATTTACGGGATGCCCGTCCTCCAGGTCTGGAAGGCATCGACGGTGTTCTTCAACAAGCGTTCGCTTGCGTCGGGATACGCCGGCATCGACAATCCGGTGTTCTATCGCGACAACACGGTCATGGTTCTGGGCGACGCCAAGAAAATGACCGAAGAAATCGCCAAGGCTCTGGCGCATTAAGCTTCCACGCCCCTGTGCGCCGCATCATAGAGAGGGCCCTGCCGCCGGCAGGGCCCTCTCTGTTTTTCAAGGGGCCCGTCGGCAGCATTTGGCGTTGACCTGTTGAGGCGCCATAGACCGGACGTCCGGACTGCAACACGCCTGACATATTTTTTGATCCACGGACGGGAGAATCCGCGTTAGCCTGCTGTTCGCTTTCTCAATGGCTGGCGAGAGCCTGGGATCAGGGAGATGCGCATGGGAAGGGCCGCACGCTGGGTCCTGTTGTCTATTATCGCCACGGCCGGTTTCGCTAACGCCGGCTCCGTGAAGGCGGAAAGTGCGGCAGGTCTGCAGGCTCGCATTCAGCTGGGCGGACACGAGATGACTTGCCGTGACTTCAGAGGCCAGACCGTACGCGCCATCCACATGGACGATCTGGGTGATGTCGCCCACGCCCGCATCGTCAATCGCATGCCGATTATCACGCTGAACAAGCGGCGCCTCGACACCCTGCCCGATAAGCTTCAGATCTTTTTCTACCAGCACGAATGTGCGCACCACATTCTCGGGCATGTCTTCTACCCGACCCAGACGAGTGAGAACGAGGCTGATTGCTACGCGATCAAGGTCGGCCGCCGGGAAGCTGTTTTCGGTCGCGAGGATGTCGAGGCCTTTGCGCCCTACATCTCGGTAAGTCGCGGATCGCCCTTTGGCCACCTGCCAGGGCCCGCGAGAGCGCAACGCCTGCTCGCCTGCTTCGACGATCCTTCGGAGGAAAACATCGCCGAACCCGCCGGCTTCACGCCGCCTCCGCCTCCTGTCCTTGCAGAAGGTGTCCGCTGACGGGTCTGTGCACACGTTCTCGACAGATTTGATCTCGACATCCACCTGCAGGGTTGGTGTCAGGATCGTTTCGGCGTTAAACGCAGCGTTCGCTCGACTCGAGAGCGTGCCCATCTTCCGGATTTCGCAACTTGACGTCTCGCCCTCACGCTGGATTCTCCAGCCGTATCTTGAACCTCGTGATCGGTTCGCTTCTGGTGCTGGCACCCGGGCTCTTTTTCGCTTTCGAATACTTTGGAAGCGAGAACCGCCCGCGATCACTGGCGGCCGAATGGGGCATTATGGAGCTGATCCAGCAGGCTCTTGCGGGACTGGCGGCGGTCCTGTTTTTTCAATCATGGCGCCGCGGAGCCGGTGCGGTACGGGTTGCCGGAGGCGCGCTTGCAATGCTGGCGGCGGCCGCGTTCGTGCGCGAGATCGAAATCAAGCGCGTTGGCGTTTGGCTGGAATGGGATTGGCTGGTCTGGCTGGGCAAAAATGGTCTGCAGGAAATCCTGCTAGTCGTGATGACCCTTCCTATTTTCATCTATCTCTACGTCAACCGGTCTCAATTCTTGAACCTGGTGAGGCTCGCTCTCCGATGGCAGGCCTGGGCACTCTATCTCTCAGGGTTTCTCCTTCTGACGAGCGTGTACCTGGACGGTCGCAGCATCAACGGGAAGTCCATGGTCTTCTGGGAGGAGTTGATCGAGAACTACGCTTTCGTCTTCATGGTCCTTGCAGCCTGGCGGCATCTCCGTCTCGTGGACGATCCGGAATGGAACGCCGGTACGATCGCAACTTAGGCCGCGCGCCTTCCAACGAAGGGTCGCCGGCATGCTGATAGTCGCACTCAAAGGGTTCGCTCTGATTGCCGGTCTTGCGCTTGTCGTTCATTTCGGCACTCAGACACTTCAGCAAAGGCTCCTCTATTTTCCCGACACTCGCCGCACGACTCCCGAGGAGGTCGATCTTCCCGACGTCCAGGAGCGTGAACTGGTCATGCGTGATGGCACCCGCGTGATCACGTGGTGGGGACAGGCAAAGCAGGGGCGGCCGACGCTGCTTTACTTCCATGGTAACGGCGGCTCGCTCACAACTCGCTCCGAGCGCATTCGCAAGTACATGGCCCATGGCTACGGCATCGTGATGATGACGTATCGCGGTTTCGGAGGCAGTACCGGTGTTCCCAGCGAGCGCGCCAATGTTTCTGATGCAAAGGAAGTCTACGAGGCACTTCGGGCAAGCGGCATTCCGGCGAGCATGATCGTCGTCTATGGCGAATCCCTGGGCACGGGCGTGGCCATTCAACTTGCGGCCGAAAAAGAGGTCGCCGGTCTGATCCTCGATGCGCCCTATACGTCCATTGTCGATCTGGCCGCGCTTCACTATCCGCAGCTGCCTGCTCGCTGGCTGATGACCGATCGATATGAGTCCCTGGGCGCCGCCGGCCGTGTCGCCGCCCCCGCCTTGATCGTTCACGGTGAAGCTGACGACATCATCCCGGTTGAAATGAGCAGGCGGGTCGCCGCCGCCCTGAAGGGGCCCGTCCAACTCGCGACATTCCCCGGCGCGGGGCACTCCGACCATTATATGTTCGGTTCCTACGACGTGATCTACGCCTGGCTCGCACGCCAGTTTCCGACGCAGCCCGCCATGCGCATGGGACCCGCAGCCGAATGAACGACAAAGGCCGCGAGGATCGCCCCGCGGCCTTGTTCAATGCATCGATGGAATGTGGGAATTAGCCGCCGAAGGAGCTACCGCCACCAGCCCCACCAGCGCCGCCGGAACGGCCGGGGCCCTTGCCCGGGGCGCCGCCGCGCGGAGCAACGGGCTTGGACGGCAGCAGGCCTTCGCGCTGCAGCTTCTTGCGAGCCAGCTTGCGTGCACGGCGCACGGCTTCCGCCTTCTCGCGGGCTTTCTTTTCCGAGGGCTTTTCGAAATAGTTCCGCAGCTTCATCTCGCGGAAAATACCCTCGCGCTGCATCTTTTTCTTGAGCGCCTTGAGGGCCTGATCGACGTTGTTATCGCGAACGAGAACTTGCAAGAGACTGAACCTCTGCTGGTATCTGGTTGATCGAACTGAGAAAAACGACATCCGATGCCGCGAGCGACTGGCGCCCTGCAGCCCCGGGTTCTGCAACCCGTCTCAGGGTGCTTTCGACAAGAGCCGGTTCACATGCCCCATCTTGCGCCCCGGCCGAACCTCGGTCTTGCCGTAGTGGTGCAGGAACGCGCCCGGCTCGGCAGCGATCCGCTCCCAGGCGAGAATGTCGTCCCCGATGAGATTGATCATTTCCGCGCCCGCCGCCTTCAGCCTGGTGGAACCGAGCGGCCAGCCCGCAACGGCGCGGATGTGCTGCTCGAACTGGGAAGTCTCGGCCCCGTCGATCGTCCAGTGTCCGGAATTGTGAACCCGGGGGGCAATCTCGTTGACGAACACATGCTCCCGCCCGCCGATCGTGACGACGAAGTACTCGATCGCGAAGACGCCGGCGTAGTCGAGCGCCGCCGCGATGCGGCGCGCGGTTTCCAGGGCTTCGGTTGCCGCTTCCGGCGCGAGGCGGGCCGGCGCGACGGACCGGTGCAGAATGTGGTTGCGATGCTCGTTCTCGGTCACCTCGAAGGCACGGAAGGCCCCGTCGATGCCGCGCGCCGCCACGACGGACACCTCGCGGTCGAACGCCACGAAGCCTTCCAGGATCGAGGGCTGGCCGCGCATGGTGGCCCAGGCCGCGTCCGCGTCGCCCGGCGCGAGAATCTTCGCTTGCCCCTTGCCATCGTAGCCCATCCGCCGCGTCTTCAAGACCGCCGGGGTCCCGATCTCCGCCAGGGCCCGGTCGAGGTCCGCCCGGTTGTCCACCTGCGCGAACGGCGCGGTTTCGGCGCCGAGTTCGCGCGCCAGCGTCTTCTCGTTGATGCGGTCCTGGGCACAGGCGAGCGCCTTCGCGCCGGGTCGGACCGGCACCAGCCGGTCGAGAAATTCCACCGTTGCGGCCGGAATGTTCTCGAATTCGAAAGTCACAACCGACACCGCGCCTGCGAAGCGCGTAAGCGCCGCATGATCGTCGTAGGGCGCGATCGTATGCCGGTCGCAGACATCCAAGGCCGGTCCCGCGACGTCCGAATAAACGTGGCACTTGAAGCCGAGCCGCGCCGCCGCCAGAGCCAGCATTCGGCCGAGCTGGCCGGAACCCATGATGCCGATCGTCGAACCCGGTGCCAGCGCCGTCATGATGAGGGCTCAACCATCCTTGGGGTTCTCTGCCACCGACGAGGTCTGCTTGGCGCGGTAAGCGTCGAGTCGGCGCGCCAGCGCATCGTCGTTGAGCGCCAGGATCTGCGCCGCCAGAAGCCCCGCGTTCGTCGCGCCGGCCTCGCCGATGGCCAGCGTCCCTACCGGCACGCCCGCCGGCATCTGGACGATGGAATAAAGGCTGTCGAGGCCGTTCAGCGTCTTGGTCAGGACCGGAACGCCGAGCACGGGCAGGGGGGTCATCGAAGCCGTCATGCCCGGCAGATGCGCGGCACCTCCCGCTCCCGCGATGATCACCTTCAGGCCACGGTCTTTGGCCGCTTTCGCATAGCTGCAGAGACGGTCGGGCGTCCGGTGCGCCGAGACGATCTTGGCCTCATAGGGCACCCCGAGGTCGGCCAGCAGATTTGCCGCAGCCTTGAGGGTCGGCCAGTCGGACTGGCTACCCATGATGATACCGACGAGAGGGGCGGTTCTAGCCATCTGAAACGTAAGGGTTCCCGCAAGAAAGCGGCGGGTCTAGAGGATATCCGTCGGATTGACAAGAACTACGCGGAAGACCGGCGTGATGACGCGCCGCACGTGTCGCATGTTGCACTGCAACAAAAATGCGCCCAGTTAATTCCGCGTCGGGTCAGCCGGCCCGAACCATGATCATCAGATGAGCGACACGTCTGGGTGCTCCGGGCCTGTCCGTGGGAAAGACCGCTGCCATGCTTCACGATCCTAAGACCTTTGAAATGACGACCGCCCGCCCGATCGCCTTCGCGACGTCTGAAGAGCGCGCCGCCGAGCGCCAGGACCTGCGCGACCAGGACAAGGCGCTGGCCCTGATGCTGACGTATGTGGGCGCTCTCGTTCTCTCCATCTGGATCGGCGGAGTCGAAGGCCTCGTCGGCTGGGGCCTCACGAGCGCGGCTCTGGCCGGCCTCTGGGTCCTTTACACCTGCATGTTCATTCGCGGCACGGCCGACGACTGAGCCGCCCGAACCTTCGATCGCCCGGCGCTGCCGCATGCGGCCTCCTCCCGCCGCCGTCCGGCTCGCAAGCGTATTGTATTTGACATTTAACTGCCCTAATTGCGCACGCTCCGGTGCACAGGCCGCCGGAGCGTGTGCGGCGATCTGGGTGCCGCGTCTCTGAGCGGGAGGATTTCGAACTTGGACAGCGTTCTCATCATTGGCGCCGGTGCCGCCGGCTCGGTCACGGCGCAGAAATGCGCGATGAATCGCGATGTGTTCAAGAAGGTGCATCTGGCCTCGCGCCGGCTGGCGAGCTGCGAGGCGGTGGCCAAGCGCTGCAAGACGCCGATCGAGATTTCTCAGGTCGATGCCGACAACGTCAAGGAGACGGTGAAGCTCCTGAAGAAGGTCAAGCCTGACCTCGTGATCAACATGGCGCTGCCCTACCAGGACCTTCCGATCATGGATGCGTGCCTGGAAGCCGGCGTGCATTACATGGACACGGCCAACTACGAACCACGCGACGAGGCCAAGTTCACCTACAAGTGGCAGTGGCCCTATCACAAGAAATACAAGGACGCCGGCATCATGGCCGTGCTCGGCTGCGGCTTCGACCCTGGCCAGTCGAACATCTACTGCGCCTACGCGCAGGAGTTCCTCTTCGACGAGATCGAGACGATCGACATCATCGACTGCAACGACGGCAGCCACGGCAAGTCGTTCGCCACCAATTTCAATCCCGAAATCAACCTGCGCGAAGTCACGCAGCGCGGCAAATACTGGAAGGACGGCAAGTGGATCGAGATCGATCCGCTGTCGATTTCCACGATGATCGACTACCCC
>JALOTA010000158.1 GCA_025458125.1 Hyphomicrobium sp. | reverse complement strand
GACGTAGAACACATCGACGGCCTTTTCGCCAAAGGTGGTGATGTGGGCGGAAGCAATATCCAGGGAGAGGTCGGAGATGGTGCTGGTGAGATCATAGAGAAGACCGGTGCGATCACGGCCCGCGACCTCAATGACGGTGAAGCGGTCGGACAACTGGTTGTTGATGATGACTTCCGGTGAGACGGTGAACGCTTCGAGCCTGTTGGCTCCCGGGGCGCGCTTTTCTAGAAGAGATTTCAGGCGCACTTCGCCGCGCAGGAGCCGGTCGATCGTCGTCTCGATCCTTTTCGCACGCCGCAATTCGTCTTCGTCCTCGGTGAATGCACGCGCAAGGAGGAAGGTGTCGAGCGCGAAGCCGTCGCGGGTGGTGGTAATATGAGCGCCGACGATATTTGCCCCATTGGCGGCGCAGGCACCGGCAAAGAGCGCCAACAGACGCGGATGGTTCGGCGCAAAAACCGTCAGTTCGGTGATGGCGGTGAACCGATCCGTCACGGCATCGGCGATGAGTTTGCGGCCTTCCTGTTCGGAACGCTGCACGAGCCGGGCGTGAGCGGCCTGTTTGGCGGTTTCCGTCCGCAGCCAATAATCCGGATAGTGCCGGTCGATGAAGTGTTCGACGTCAGCACGCGGCCAATCCGCCAACTCCGCCGCGAGTTGCTCCTTGGCGTCTTCTATACGGTGGCGGCGCTCGATCTGGGTGTGGCCTCCCGCCACGAGCGGCTCGGTTTCATGATAGAGCGTGCGGATCAGCTGACCTTTCCAGCCGTTCCAGACGCCCGGTCCGACGGCGCGAATATCGGCGACGGTGAGTAGAGTGAGAAGCTTCAGCCGCTCGGGACTTTGCACGACCTTGGCGAAATCCTGCGCCGTCTTAGGATCCGAGAGATCCCGGCTTTGAGCGATGTTGCTCATCGTCAGGTGCTGCTCGACGAGCCAGACCACGGTTTCCGTCTCGGCCGTGGTGAGACCGAGTCGCGGACACAGGCGGCGGGCGATCTTTCCACCCAGAATGGAGTGATCCTCGGGCCGGCCCTTGCCAATGTCGTGCAGGAAGGCGGCGACATAGAGTGCCCGGCGGTTCTGGATGGAATTGATGATCTGGCTCGACAGCGGCAGTTCTTCGACATTTTCGCCGTGCTCGATTCTCGAGAGTTCGCCCACCGTGCGCAGCAAATGCTCATCGACGGTGTAATGGTGATACATGTTGAACTGCATCATCGCCACGATGTGCCCGAAATCCGGCAGGAATCGGCCGAGCACTCCGGCCTCGTTCATTCGCCGCAGCGTGGTTTCTGGGTTTGATTTCGCAGCAAGGAGCCCAAGGAATATCCGATTGGCCTCCGGATCGTTGCGCAGCCGGTCATCGATCAGACGCAGAGACTGGCGCAGAAGGCGAATGGCATCCGGATGCAGATGCGCGTTGGTCAGCTCGGCCTGCGCGAAAAAGCGGATCAGATTGACCGGATCGCGTTTAAACACGTCCTGGTCGGCGACGTTCAGGCGATCGTTCTCGATGCGGAAGTCAGTGAGCTGGCGCACCTGCCGGCGCATCTTCCATCCCGCGATGATGCCCGGCAATCCAGGTGTCGTCTTTGCCTGCTGCACCTCAAGAGCGGCGCAGAGGATCGCCGTAAGGTCGCCGACGCTCTTCGTGACAAGGAAGTAGTGCTTCATGAAACGCTCGACCGGGCGCTGACCCGATTTGCCGCGATAGCCGAGCCGTTCCGCCATCAGCGGCTGCAATTCGAAGGTCAGGCGTTCTTCCGCGCGACCGGTGAGGAAGTGAAGATGACAGCGCACGCTCCACAGGAAGTCTTCCGAGCGGCGGAACGTGGAGAACTCTTCCGGGGTGAAGATCTTTTCTTCGATGGTTTCGGGGCCGACTTCTTTTCCGTAGAGATACTTCGATAGCCAGTGAAGCGTATGCAGGTCGCGCAGACCGCCCTTGCCGTCCTTCACGTTGGGTTCGACCTTGTAGCGGCTTTCACCTGCGCGACGGTGACGTTCGTCGCGTTCGGCCATCTTGCTGTCGATGAAATGACGCGCCGTGCCGGCAAAAACTTCGCGACGCAGCCGGTCCGTCAGTTCGGCAAAAAGCTGCGCGTCGCCATGTATTAGCCAGATGTCGAGCAGCGCGGTCCGGATGGTCATGTCCTGGAGGGCCATCTTCAAGCACTGATCGACGGTACGGGTTGCGTGGCCGACCTTGAACCCGAGGTCCCACAGCAAGTAGAGCATGTATTCGGCGACGCTCTCGCCCCATGGAGTCTGCTTGTAGGGCAGGAGGAAGAGGATATCGATGTCGGACCCAGGCGCGAGAAGGCCGCGTCCATAGCCTCCCGTTGCGACGATCGCCATGCGCTCCGCGTCGGATGGGTTTGTGGCCCGATAGACGTGGGCGGTCGTGTAGTCGAAGAGAAGCGCGATCAACTCGTCCTGAAAGCGGGCAAGTCCGTGAGCACACTTGCGGCCTTTGCCGTCGGCCTCGAGCTGAAGGCGTGCTTGAGTTCTGGCCTCTTTGACGAGCGCCTTGCAGCGCTCCAGCACCGCTGGTCTCGCATCAGCGGCACTTCCGTGGGCGTTGAATATCGCCGTCAGTTCGACCCGCAATGCCTTGGGGTCGAAATAGGGCGCGGCAAGGAAAGGCGATGTGTCCATAGGCCAGTGTCGATACGCCCTCAATAGCGCCGCACTCAAGGGATGAAAGTGAAAAGCTGGCGCAACC
>JALOTA010000157.1 GCA_025458125.1 Hyphomicrobium sp. | reverse complement strand
GGGCTTCGGGTGCCGGCAAATCGTCGCTTCTGCGCCTGCTGTTCATGTCCATTCACCCGACGCGAGGCCACATTGAGATGTTCGGCGAGGACATCAGCAACGTGTCTCCGGCCAAACGTGCGCAGCTCAGACGCCGCATTGGCATCGTCTTCCAGGATTTTCGCCTCCTTGATCATCTGACCACGTGGGAGAACGTAGCCCTTCCGCTGCGCGTCGTCGGCAAGCGCATCGATGATTACCGGGAAGATGTGACAGACCTCCTGCAATGGGTGGGGCTCGGCGACAGGATGCACGCGTATCCTTCCGTACTTTCCGGCGGCGAAAAGCAGCGCGCCGCAATAGCGCGTGCCGTCATCGGCAAACCGGAGGTCCTTCTCGCCGACGAGCCGACCGGCAACGTCGACCCGCAGATGGCCCGCCGTCTCCTGCGTCTCTTCATCGAACTCAATCGCCTCGGCACGTCCGTCGTCATCGCGACACACGATCATCAGCTCATGCGGCAGTTCAAGGCGCCGCGCATGGAACTTCATAACGGCCATGTCCGGATCATATGAAAAACGTCCCGGCAGTGTGCCGCATGGCACCTATCCGGTAGAGCCCTACTACGAGGATGACCCTGTCACGGCGGCGAGCCCGCAGGCATCGCGATCGTTTTCAGAGGCCGTCGACGATCCAGGTTATGGCGTCCATACCGGTCATTCCGCACTCCGGCTCGAACCCGAACAGCGCTTTCAGCCGGAAGAACAACCGGTAAGACGCGGCAAGGCACAGACCAACGCACCCATCGTTCCTGCCGGTTCAGTTACGGGCCGCTCGCTCACGCTCGTCATCGCCATCATGTGCTTTCTCGCGTGCCTCACGGCAGGCGCCGTCTACATGATCAAGCAGTCGGCCGATGCCTGGCTGAAAGATCTCGCAAGCGAAGTGACGGTGCAGGTCTCACCGCGCGATGGTACCGACATAGAAACAACCCTGCGCGACGTCTCGGCCGTGCTCACCCAGACGCCAGGAGTGACCGATGCGCGCGTCCTCGCCATGGAGGATTCGACGGCTCTGCTCGAGCCCTGGCTGGGCAAATCGGATGCATTGAAAGCGCTTCCCGTGCCACGCCTGATCGCGGTCGGCGTCGACCGCGATGCCGCGCTCGATCTTTCCGCCGTCGGCAAAATGCTTTCCGAGAAATTTGAAGGCGTCAAACTCGATGACCACCGCCAGTGGCAGCGCCAGATTCGCACCGTCACCCGGTCCCTCGCGCTTGGCGGCATTGCGATTCTCATTCTCGTGGCGGCGGCGACGACCGCGATTATCGTGTCGGCCACCAAGAGTTCGATGGCGTCGAACCGGGAGATCGTGGAAGTCCTGCACTTCGTCGGCGCTACCGACCGCTTTATTGCCCGCGAGTTCGAGAAACATTTTCTGCGGCTCGGGATCCGCGCCGGTTTTGTCGGAGCTGGGCTCGCAGCTTTGGTTTTCATCACGATGCCGATTCTGCTTGAGATCCTGGGCGGCGGTCCCGTCGTGATGGCGGAAATGCACCGGCTGATCGGCTCTGGCAGCCTCGACATGGCCGGCTTCGTACTTCTCGGTATAGTGGTCGTCATCATCTCCGCACTATGTATGCTGACGAGTCGCTTCGGTGTGTACCGAATCCTGCACGCGAGGCGATGACGTCAATGATCAGAAGCCAACCCTCCATTTTTGCTTGTCACAGCTCGTTGGTTGATGCGGGTCTTGATATTTGCCGACACAGCCAGTGTGCCGAAAGATCGACCAGGAGGCGAAACGAGCCTTGACCGGCTTCTTGAGAACCGATGTCGCGCTTGTGGAAGACAATTGCCGTCGTCATCGCGCTGGTATTTTCCGCCGGCGTCCTCGGCTTCGCACTCTTCACATTCAATGTGATCCATGCACCCGTTGCGTCCTCTGAAAAAGCAGACGCAATCGTGGTTCTCACGGGTGGACAATCGCGGATCAAGGAAGGCGCACGCCTGTTGAAGGACGGCTACGGTTCGCGGCTCTTGATTTCAGGGGTGAATGCCAGGACGGGCGAGGCCGATCTCATTCGACTGTCGGGACTTGATGCCCAGATATTCGGATGTTGTGTCGATCTCGGCTACACGGCACTTGATACGATCGGTAACGCTTCGGAGACCCTCACGTGGGCCCGCGCCAACCGCTATAGCTCTCTCATTGTCGTGACTTCGAACTATCACATGCCCCGCACGCTTGTTGAACTCTCCCGCGCGATGCCCGGCGTGCGGCTAATCCCGCATGCGGTCACGCCGGCCGGGTTCGAGACACAGTCCTGGTGGCGCTCTCCACTCGCGCTGCGGAATTTGGTTGCGGAATACGTCAAGTTCCTGCCTTCTGCAGCGCGGTTGGCTCTGCATAGGGCGGTGAACCCGTTCGAAAGCGGCCCGTTCGCCACCATCGACCCCAATCTCGACCGAAAGACCTGAGCCCGGCGATAACCGCCAGCCCCTTCCTCTCAGACGACTATGCTGCGTTCGCTGATTTACGCTGCCGCGTTCTACTTCGTGACCGGTTTCATGCTGGTCGGCCTCTCTTGGCTCCTGCTGGCGCCGCGAAGCTGGGCCATGGCCGGCTTGAAACTGCACGCGCGCATTGCGATCTGGATGCTCGAAAAGATCGTCGGTACGAAAATGGAGGTGCGAGGCCGCGAGAACCTTCCAGAAGGTCCGGTGCTCGTCGTGGCCAAGCACCAGTCGACCTGGGACACATTCGCGCTCATCCCGCTGTTCGAAGACCCGGCGATCGTGTTGAAGGACGAACTGAAGTGGATTCCCTTCTACGGCTGGTTCTGCGTCAAATTCCGGCACATTCTGGTCAAGCGAGACAAGGCAGCCGCCGCGCTGAAGGCGCTCGTTGCCGAGGCGAAGGATCGCATCGCCCATGACCGCCAGGTGATAATCTTCCCCGAAGGCACCCGCACGGCGCCCGGTGCACCTCCCGATTACAAACCGGGGTATCTCGCGCTCTACGACGCCCTCGGTGTGCCCACCGTGCCGCTTGCCCTCAACTCTGGCGTCTTCTGGCCCCGGCGCAAGCTCATGCGCTACCCGGGCACGATCGTCGTGTCCTTCCTTCCCCCGATTCCACCCGGCCTTCCGCGAAAGGTTGCCAGGGACCGGATCGAAGCCGCGATCGAAGCAGAGACCGCCGCTCTCATCGGGCAATCCCGGCAGGGAGAAATCCAGCGCGAGACGGCAGTTTGAGGAACATGACACTTCCTGCTTGACACTATTGAGAACGTTAGAAGAACATTAATAGAACATTTGTTGACATTCACAGAGCTCTGCATTATATAGATCTATCGCTTTTATGAGGCTCGCTCGTAAGTTAGCTGTTCCTGGTTCTGAGTGTCAGGCTGATGACGAAGAGTTGCGCGTTCCCGGCTCCCGTCTCGCGTGAGATTTGGGAGCGGAAGTACCGACTGAAGTCCCCTTTGGACTCCGCCCTCGGCAGCGGAGGCAAGCTGGCGGGCGATGCGGATCTGGAGGGGACGTTCCGCCGGGTCGCTGAGGCCGTTGCGAGCGCGGAGGAGGGAACGAAAGTTCGCGTCCGCCGGGCCGAAGAGTTCTTCGGCGCCATCTCGGATTTCGGTTTCCTTCCCGCCGGCCGCATACTCGCCGGAGCCGGCACCGGCCGTGAGGTTACTCTTTTCAACTGCTTTGTCATGGGCCGGATCGAGGACGATCTCGCCTCCATCTTCGATAACGTGAAGGAAGCCGCCCTGACCATGCAGCAGGGTGGTGGCATCGGGCACGATTTTTCGACATTGCGGCCCAGAGGTGCCCTTGTCCGCTCGATCGGGGCTGATGCCTCCGGCCCGGTGAGCTTCATGGACGTATGGGATGCCATGTGCCGCACGATCATGTCGGCCGGCGCGCGCCGCGGTGCCATGATGGCTACCATGCGCTGCGATCACCCCGATATCGAAGCGTTCATCGAGGCCAAATCCGACCCGGCACGCCTGCGCAATTTCAATCTCTCGGTTCTCGTCACCGACGCGTTCATGGAAGCGGTGGAGCGTGATGCGTCGTGGCCGCTCGTCTTTGGTGGCAAGACCTATCGTGAGGTGCCGGCCAGAGATCTGTGGGAGCGCCTGATGCGCGCGACCTATGACTACGCCGAACCCGGTGTCATCTTCATCGACCGTGTCAATCGCCAGAACAATCTGGGCTACCTGGAAGAGATTCACGCGACGAACCCTTGCGGTGAGCAGCCCCTGCCGCCTTACGGGGCCTGTCTTCTGGGGTCGATCAACCTGACACGCTTCGTGCGGCGCCCGTTCACCGATGAGGCCGGCCTGGATATTGCAGCTCTCGAGGAGCGTGTCCGCATCGCCGTCCGGTTCATGGACAACGTCATCGATATCTCCGGCTATCCGCTCAAAGCCCAGCGCCGGGAAGCCAAGCTGAAGCGCCGTATCGGCCTAGGGCTGACGGGCCTCGCCGATGCGCTCATCATGCTCGGCGTCCG
>JALOTA010000089.1 GCA_025458125.1 Hyphomicrobium sp. | reverse complement strand
AGGACGGTATCGATATCTGTACGTTTGGGCATGGCGGGGCCGACTCTTATTGCAGGGCAAATGGTTTGGCTATAGGCCGCGACGGTTCGCGCGGCGAGTTTGCCCTGCCGCCATGACGATCAGACGAGGACTATTGCATTTTGCCCGGGCTGCCCGCGCCGGCCCGCGAAAAAGCCCGGGGCCTGAGGGGCCGCCGGGCTTCTATGGTCCGCTGCAAAAAGGCTCAGCCGGCCGGCTTTTCGATCTTGATGTCGGTCGGATAGGTATAGACCTCCTTGAAGATCGGTTTGTCGAGCATCCCTTCCCGGGCAAAAATGATACGGGCGGGCAAACCCGTATCGATGTCGAGGTAGATCACGCGAACGGCTTCGTTCTTGGGCGCCTCGGCACCCTTCTCTCCCCGCTTTTCCGCTTCGATCTGCTCCGGAGTTTTCTGGGGCTTTTCGTCGATACCGCGATAAGAGCGGACCTTCTGGCCGTCGACCGTCTCCGCGCCCATGCATTCGAACTGGCCAACGCTCTTGGGGATCTCAGCCAAGGTGCTCTTGAAGAAGTTGACGATTTGCTCGGTGGTGGTCGGGTCCACCTTCGACCAAGCGCCACCGGCCGGACGGCTCCATGCTTCCGATCCGACCAGCACGGTTTCGGTTGTCTTCTCCGGCTCTACCAGCGGCCGCACGAACTGCCGCATCCGATCAGGCTTTACGTACTCGATCGTCATGGTGAACGGACCCTGCTCGCCGATCAGGTTCATTTCCTTGCGCACCATGTCGGTGTTCGACTGGCGGGTGAAGGCCTGCAGGACTTCGTTGGTGCAATCGGCAGAGGCCGTGCCCGCCGTCGCCACGAGAGCAAGAGCGGCAACAGTGCCGGACAGATAGGACTTCATTGAAGAAACTCCATGGGGCGCGACCGCCCCCTTCGATATCAGGGATTTCAGGGTTATTTCTGGTCGGTCGAGGAGCTCGATCCAGCGAGCAATTCAGTCGGCGGCGTGACCGTGATGCCCTCGTACGTGTAGGTCGCCACGAACTTCGGCGGACCTTCGGATTTCGCCGATTTCGTCACGTAGAACGCCGGCAGGCCGGTATCGGTTGCGATGTAGACGGTGGTCACGACGTCCATGCCATCGGTATCCTTGGCGACCGCCGTCCCGTAGCCGATGTACTCCTTGCCTTCGTACGTCACTTTGCCGAGGCAGGAAAAATCCGCGGCCGCTTTCGGCGGCATCTTATAGGCTTCGCGCTCCTGCGTGACGATCTGGGCGTTGTGCGGCGGCTGCTCTTCCCAACCGCCCTCGGTGTTGGCCCATGCCCACTTGCCGATGCCGATCGTCTCGACGGGCGCATCCTCGGTCGGACTCTCGATCTTGTTGTAGATGGCGTCGGGCGCAACGAAATCGATCGTCCGGACGAGCGGGCCGTTCAATGTCTGGTTGGACGCTACGGTGCGGAAGGCGGGCTGGGCGCGCTGCTTGACGAAAGCAGCCTCGACCTCGCCCTTGCATTTGTCATCGGCAAATGCGGGCGCGGCGACGCAGACGGCAGCAAGGGACAGAGCAACAATTCGCATAGACGGGCAACCTCCCAGAACTTCTGATTTTGCCGCCCTTATACGCGGCTGCCACGGCCGGCTGTCCTTAATTCTGAGAAAGGTTGGCGTCGGCGCCGCCGGCTTACTTTTCGAACGCCTTGCACGGATCCTCGCGTTGGATGGCGGGCGTGAAGATCAGATAGTCGGCGGCCGGCTTTCCCTCGGGATCGCGCGGCACGTAAGTCTCCGGATCGTTCTGGCCGCTCTCGACCTCGACGAGAACGACGGAGACGACCTTGCCGTCCGGCGCGCGGGCTCGCAGGTACCACGGCGCGCCCCGATCGGTACGCGCGTGATTGTTTCCAGTCAGGAGTATGGCGCGCCCGTGGTTGGCCACCGCCTGCAAGGTTGCATCAGCCAGATTGGCGTCGCGGAACCTCTGGGCAAAGGCCATCGACGGGATCGCCGTCTTTGGCAGCATGCCGCAGTGGGATGCTTCGATCTCCGCCGCCGACGCTGTGTCCAACGCAGTTCCGAGCGGCTTGTCGAGCGCGAGCCTCGACCTGTCGGCCTCGGACAGAACAGCCGGTCCCTGCTTGGCGATCGTGCGGATGAGGTCGCGCTGCGGATCGCCGGCGTAGAGGGTTGCGCGCGAGGCGACGACAGCCTCCAGAAGCGGTTCGATGGGATACTTGTCCCAGCCGCCGTTCGCCCAATCGACCTTCGATTTGAAGTCCGCGACCGTGGCCGCAGGCGCGGCGCCGGACTGAAGCGCGTTGAACGCGGCAAGGCCCGCTTGCTGATCGGCGCGCAGGTGTTCCATGACGATGGCCGGCGGCGCCACAAGGGCCGCGCGCACCTTGTGATGGTGCGGATTATCGTGCGCCTCGCCGAGGATCAGGACGTCGGCCGGCCCGGTGCCAGCGATGCGTTGCGCAAGTGCCGGGAGATTTTCGACACGGTCGAACGACGGGTCGCCGCCAAGTCGTCCCGTGACGTAGATCGCGCAAACGCCGGCGTCCGGCGTACGGCAGGCATCGAGGAGAGAGGCACTGTTTGCGCGCGGGCCGCCGGGCAATCCAGCGATCGCCCCCGCAATGATCGCGAAGCATATAGCAAAGTGAGACTTGCGGTTTTGCATGGGACGTCTACTCGAAGGGACGCAACCCAGATCACCGCTCCTTGATGGGCGCCTGTCCCTTTTGCGCTCGCATGAAGTTGGCGAAACGATTGAACAGATAGTGGCTGTCCTGCGGCCCGGGCGACGCTTCGGGATGATGCTGGACGGAGAACACGGGCCGGCCTTCGACGGCGAGGCCGCAATTGGTTCCGTCGAAAAGCGAGACGTGGGTTTCGACGACGCCATCGGGCAGCGAGGCCCGGTCGACGGCGAATCCGTGGTTCATCGAGACGATCTCGACTTTGCTGGTGGTGAAGTCCTTCACGGGATGATTGGCCCCGTGGTGGCCCTGATGCATTTTCTGCGTTACGGCGCCGAGTGCGAGGCCAAGCATCTGATGCCCTAGGCAGATGCCGAACACCGGCTTGCCGCTGGCGACAAGTTTTCTGATCTCCGGGACGGCATATTTGCCCGTTTCGGCCGGATCGCCCGGGCCGTTGGACAGGAAGATCCCGTCAGGATTGCGGGCCAGAACCTCTTCCGCCGGCGTTGTCGCCGGCATCACGGTCACCTTGCACCCGGCGTTGGCCAGACAGCGAAGAATGTTGCGTTTCAGGCCATAGTCGAGGGCGACGACATGGAATTCCGGTGTTTCGTTGCGCGGGTAGCCTTTGTTCCACACCCAGCGCATTTCATCCCAGGCATAGCTCTGGCCGCTGGTCACTTCAGGGACGAGATCCATGCCCACAAGACCCGGCCATGCGGCGGCCTCAGCCTTCAGGGCCGAAATGTCGAAGGCGCCCGATGGCTCATGAGCGATGACGCCGTTGGGCATACCCTTGTCGCGGATCAGGGCCGTGAGCGCGCGCGTGTCGATTCCCGCGATCCCGATGATGCCGCGGCTTTTCAGCCAAAGATCGAGATGTTCGGACGCGCGGTAGTTGGACGGGTCGGTGATGCTGGCCCGCAGGACGCAGCCGCGCACACCGGAGCGGGACGCAAGGTTCGACGTCTCCGTGTCTTCCACATTGGTCCCGACGTTGCCGATGTGGGGAAAGGTGAAGGTGATGATCTGGCCGGCATAGGAGGGATCGGTGAGGATCTCCTGGTAGCCGGTCATTGCCGTGTTGAAGCAGACTTCGCCGACGGCCGAACCGGTGGCGCCGAGACCGTAGCCCTCGATGACGGTTCCGTCGGCGAGAACCAGGCGCGCGGTGGTCGGGGCTTGTGTCCAAGGTGCCGGCGCAGAAGGGGTCATCGTGGCCTCTCGGGGTCGGGGTCGGGCTCAGTCGGCGGAGAGCATCAGCCGCGCCGTGAGACGGGCGGCGCGCAAGGCGCACCCCGTCAGCGGCCGGAAGCCTGTGAAAATCGCGCGGACCCTAGGGGAAGAGCCTTGCGAAATCAAGAAACAGGCCGCTTCTTTCACGACAGCGTCCCAAGTCCGGCGACCGGCACCTTGCCGCACCTGATGCCGGCGGCGGTGCGGGCTTGCTCCGGGCGGAACATAGTCCTACAGAGCGCCGGCCGGAGCCTGGAGGTCAGACCATGCGCGCACGTCTCAACGATGACATCAAGGCGGCCATGAAGGCCGGCGAGAAGCGCCGCCTCGCCACGCTGCGGCTGATCACGGCCGCGATCAAGGATCGCGATCTCAGCGCCCATGTCGACGAACAGGGCGAGCCGACCGGTCGGGACAAAATTTCCGACCAGGATATTCTCGCTCTTCTGCAGAAGATGATCAAACAGCGGCGTGAAAGCATCGAAATCTACCGCAAAGGCGGCCGCGACGAACTCGCCGACCAGGAGGTCGAGGAAATCGCCGTCATCGAAGGCTATCTGCCGCGGCAGATGAACGAGGAAGAAATGACGCGTGCTGTGACCGGCGCCGTCAAGGAATTGAACGCCAAGGGGCTGAAAGACATGGGCCGGGTCATGGCGGCTCTGAAGGAGCGCTTCACCGGCACCATGGACTTCGGCAAGGCCAGCGCGATCCTCAAAGAGGCGCTGAAGTAACGGCTCTTCGGCCTTGTGGATAATGGGGGTTCGTGGCACCCGGCCCGGGGCGATGCGCGCGAATCACTTAGCGTTCCGCTCGAAAGCGCCGGGATCTGGAAGCCCGGGCGCGGGAGAGCCATGCGGTACTCGCCTCACCTGCTCGATGAAATCAGAGCCCGCCTGCCGGTCAGCCAGGTGGTCGGGCGCAAGGTTTCGCTGAAGAAAAAGGGGCGCGAGTGGGCTGGTCTGTCGCCGTTCAAGTCGGAACGGACGCCGTCCTTTTTCGTCAATGACAACAAAGGGTTTTATCACTGCTTTGCGTCCGGCGAGCATGGAGACATCTTCACGTTCCTGATCAAGACCGAGGGGTTGACCTTCCCCGAGGCGGTCGAACGGCTCGCGGCCGAGGCGGGTGTCACGTTGCCCAAGCCCGAGGTCCGCGACCGTGAGACGTACGATCAGCGGCAGCGGCTTTCGGCGGTCCTGGATGCATCGGTCGCCTTTTTCGAAGAGCAGCTCTCCGGGGTGGCCGGGGCGGAAGCGCGCCGCTATCTCGTCGAGAAGCGCGGCCTGAGGCGGGAAACGATCAAGTCGTTTCGCCTCGGTTACGCGCCGCAGTCGCGAACCGCCCTTAGAGAGCATCTGGGCAAGCTCGGATTCACCTGCGATGAGATGGCCCTGTCGGGCATGCTGATCTCGGGGGAGGACATCAAGGAACCCTATGACCGGTTCCGGCACCGTGTGATGTTCCCGATCGGCGACTGGAAAGGCCGCACCATCGCCTTCGGCGGGCGGGCGCTCGACCCGGATGCACCGGCCAAGTACCTGAACTCGCCGGAGACGCCTCTCTTCCACAAGGGGCACAATCTCTATAACGCGCATCAGGCGCGGGGCGCCGCGCACGACAAAGGCCGGGTGATCGCGGTCGAAGGCTACATGGACGTCGTGGCGCTTTCAGAAGGTGGCTTTACCGAGAGCGTGGCGCCGCTTGGAACGGCACTGACGCCGGAACAGGTTGCACTTCTCTGGCGAATGGTTCCCGAGCCGGTGCTGTGCTTCGACGGCGACAGCGCTGGCAAGAAAGCAGCGTACCGTGCCGTCGATACGGTTCTGCCGATGCTGAAACCCGGCATGAGCGTTCGTTTTGCCTTTCTTCCCGACGGCCTGGACCCCGACGACCTCATTCGCCAACAGGGTCCGGAAGCGATGCAGGCCACCCTCGCCTCGGCGCAGCCGCTGGCTCAGGTACTGTTCGACAGGGAATGGGCGCGGGACGACTGGTCGACGCCGGAACGGCGGGCGCGGCTGGAGCATGAACTTCGCCTGCTGACGGCACGGATCGAGGATGCCTCCGTGCGTTCCCACTATGAACAGGATATGCGCCGGCGGCTCAACGCGGCCTGGGGTGGCGAGCGCGGCGTCGGTTACCTTCGTCCGTCACGGCAAACCGGATTCGGCCAACCGCCGGGCCGGGTTTCCGGTTCCGGCTATCGCGGCGCTGCGTCGCAACCGGGTTACGGCTCTGGGCGCGGATCAGCTGGCAACCGAGGCGCCGGCCGCCGTTGGGGCAATGAGTTGCCTGTCCATCCCCAGGCGTCGTCGAGCCTCTTGGCGAGTGCGCTGGTGAGCGGCGATAAGGCCCGCCCCGGTTACCGGGAAATCCTCCTCGTCCGCACCCTGATCAACCATCCGTGGTTGGCTGTCGAAGCCGCCGAGGTCCTGGCCGGTGTCACCTTTATCGCCCCTGCCGTTGCAAAGTTGCGCGATGCCATTCTGGCCGCGGTTTCTCTTGACAATTCGCTTGACAGCCAGGGGTTGCGCTCCCATTTGGTTCGAACCGGATTAGGCGGGGTCCTGGATCTCGTCGATCGTTCGGTGACGCACAAATGCGACCGGTTCGCCGAACCCGATGCCGGGCACGCCGAGGTGGAAGTTGGCTGGCGCCACGCCCTCGCGCTGCACGAACGGCAAGTTGGGGTCAAGGCGGCGCTCGAGAGCGCTGAACGAGCTTGGCACGAAGATCGCAGTGAAGATGCCTTCCAGCGCATCTGCGAACTTCAGGCCGAGCTTGAGCGCTTAGCGCGCCCCGGCGAGTTGGATCAGATCACAGATGAAGCAGCTGCATCATGAGGCAATCGCGTGCGTACCTCCGGGAGTTGACCGCAGGGTGCAGGCCACCCCGGCCGATTGCCCAGTCGTGACGCCTTGCCATCATTCGACGTGTGAATTCAGAGCCCCCGCGAGAGGCATTATTCCATGAGCCGCGCACCGCAGACGAAACCATCCCCCGCTCCCAAGCGCGCCACTGCGGCCGCCGCACCGCGAGCGGAAGAAGCAGCGGCCGACGCGCCGGAACGCGACAGCCCACTGCTCGATCTTTCAGACGCCGCGGTGAAGCGGCTGCTCAAGACCGCGAAGGCGCGCGGGTATGTGACCTACGACGAACTCAATGCCGTTCTGCCGTCCGAGGAAGTGTCCTCAGAGCAGATCGAAGACACCATGGCCATGCTTTCGGACATGGGCATCAATGTCGTCGATCAGGAAGAGGCCGAGGAAGGCGCGGAAGCCGTCGAGGATACCGCGGAGGAGGAAGAGGGTGGCCGGGCGCTGACATCGTCGACGGCGCTTGTAAAAACCGAAACCCGCGCCGAACCCACCGAGCGCACCGACGATCCCGTGCGCATGTACCTGCGCGAGATGGGGTCGGTGGAACTGCTGTCTCGCGAAGGCGAAATCGCCATCGCCAAGCGCATCGAGGCCGGCCGCGAGGCTATGATCGCCGGCCTGTGCGAAAGCCCCCTCACCTTCCAGGCGATCATCATCTGGATGCAGGAACTGAACGACGGCAAGATCCTGCTGCGCGACATCATCGATCTGGAAGCGACTTACGAAGGGCCGGAAGCCAAGGCTCCCGACGCCACGGCCGGCGAGAGTGCGGACGGCGGGGCCGAGGGAGCGGCTGGCGATGGCGCTGCCCCGGCCGGCGGCGAGATGGCCGATGACGAGGAAGACTTCGAGAACGCGCTGTCGCTCGCGGCGATGGAAGCGGAGCTGAAGCCCAAGGTTCTCGAGACGTTCGACCGGATTGCCAACACCTATAAGAAGCTGCGCAAGCAGCAGGACAAGAAACTCGAGCAGCAGGTGGCCGGCGAGCAGGGCTCGCGCCAGCAGCAGAAGGCTTACGAGAAGCTGCGAGATGAGATCATCGTCGATGTGAAGTCGCTGTCGCTCAACAACGCACGCATCGAGAGCCTGGTCGAGCAACTGTATGCCATCAACAAGCGTCTCGTCGGGTTCGAGGGGCGGCTGATGCGCCTCGCCGACAGCTATGGCGTTTCCCGGCAGGACTTCATCGACGAATATTTCGGCAACGAACTCGACCAGACATGGATCGAGAAGATTTCGGCCAAGGGCAAGAAGTGGGGCAATCTCGTCAAGCAGGAGCGCCCGATGATCGAGCGCATCCGCGGCGACATCCACAACCTTGCCACCGAAACCGGGCTTGAAATTCCCGAGTTCCGCCGGATCGTGAAGGCGGTGCAGAAGGGTGAGCGCGAGGCCCGGCAGGCGAAGAAGGAAATGGTGGAGGCCAACCTCCGCCTCGTCATCTCGATTGCCAAGAAGTACACGAACCGCGGCCTTCAGTTCCTGGACCTCATCCAGGAAGGCAACATCGGCCTGATGAAGGCGGTCGACAAATTCGAGTACCGCCGCGGCTACAAGTTCTCGACCTACGCGACCTGGTGGATCCGGCAGGCGATCACACGCTCGATCGCCGACCAGGCCCGGACCATCCGCATTCCCGTGCACATGATCGAGACGATCAACAAGATCGTGCGCAC
>JALOTA010000156.1 GCA_025458125.1 Hyphomicrobium sp. | reverse complement strand
TTCCATGCCCCGGGCATGGGTCTTGAGCGTCACGCCCTCGTGCCGGGGGATGACGTGAAAATGTAGATGGAAAACCGTCTGACCCGCCGGCGCCTCGTTGAACTGAATGACCGTGATCCCGTCCGCCGCAAACGCCGTCTTGGCGGCTTGCGCGATCTTCTGGACGACAGGCAGGACCTTCGCGAGCACAGTGGGATCGGCGTCGAGCAGATTGCGCGACGGCGTTTTCGGGACGACGAGCGTATGGCCTGACGCCTGGGGCATCACGTCCATGAATGCGACCACGTCGTCGTCCTCGTAGACGCGGTGCGAAGGAATTTCCCCGCGCAGGATCTTGGCGAAAATGTTCCCGTTGTCATACGCGGCGGACATGATGCGTCACCCTTGAAATGCAGACTTCCTGCCTCGGGCTTAGGGGAGGGTTGCGGCCGCCGTCAAGCCGCCTGCGATGCGAGCCCTCAATCCTGTTCCTCCGCCATCGCCTTCTTGTAGGGTGCGTAATCGGACAGAAGCCGGTTCGTCTGCTCGACGGCTTCCCGTTCCTCGACGAGAAATCGGGCGACGGCCTTTTCCAGACCGGGGTCCGCGAACCAGTGCGCGGAATACGTGGTCACGGGGTCATAGCCGCGTGCCAGCTTGTGTTCGCCCTGCGCGCCGGCCTCGACGCGCGCCAACCCGTGGGCGATCGCATAATCGATGGCGCGGTAGTAGCACAGCTCGAAGTGCAGGTAGGGCACATGCTGCGTCGCTCCCCAGTACCGCCCGTAGAGACAATCGCCGCCGATGAGGTGCAGCGCGCCGGCGATTGGATGGCCGCCGCTCCGGGCGAACATCAGCAGGCACCGGCCGGACATGCCCCAGTTCCGAAAAGAACCGCCGGTTCAGATAAGGCCGTCCCCATTTGCGCGCACCCGTGTCCATGTAGAATGCATACATGGCATCCCAGTGCGCCTCAGTGATTTCCTGACCGGTCACCTCCTCGATGGAAAGGCCGGCCACCGCTTCGGCGCGCTCCTTGCGCACCATTTTGCGTTTGCGCGAGGCGAGGCTTGCCAGGAAATCGTCGAACGTCGCATAGCCTCGATTGCGCCAGTGAAACTGCTGGCCTGTCCTCTGCAATAATCCGATGTCGCCGAGCCGCTCCCAGGCATCCTGCTCGGGAAAGGTGATGTGCAGGGAGGAAGCGCCGACCCTTTCGGCGAGTGTAAGGCCCGCCGATACGAGAAGGCGTTCAGCGGTCAGGCGATCGGTCTCCGGCGCAACAAGAAGGCGCGGCCCTGGAACCGGTGTGAAGGGGACGGCAACCTGCAGCTTGGGATAGTAGCGTCCGCCGGCCCGGTGATAGGCATCGGCAAACGCGTGATCGAAAACGTACTCACCGCGGCTGTGCGACTTCACGTAAAGCGGCATCGCCGCCTCGACGGCGCCTGCGGCATTTTCCAGTAGGATATGCTGCGGCAGCCATCCGGCCTCCGGCCCCGTGTTGCCCGACCGTTCGAGCGAGGCCAGAAATCCATGAGCAACGAAGGGGTTGAAGCGATCCGGATCAGGATTTGCGATGCGGTCCCATTGTGCTGCCGGAATGTCTTCGATCCGGCCGGTCACCCGGGCTTCGCGCGTTCCGCCGTCGTCCATCCATTGGCCTCCGGTTTACCCATCCCTATATCATACTCCGGTCAAGCGAGCTGGATCACGAGAGGGCGTCAGAAGATGCGCAAGTGTTGGGGTTCAACGAAGCCAGCAGGCCGGCTCGCGCTTTCGGTCGCTTTCGCCATCACCTGCTCGGCGGGACTGGCCCTGGCCAACGACGGCGAGGGCGTGAAGGTGCCGCGCAAGTCGATGTTCAACAATCTGGTATCCGCCGACAGCGTCGAGAAGTCGGCGGCGCTCCAGTACAGCCAGATGACCCGCCAGGCCTACCAGCAGCGCAAGCTCCTGCCTGCAAACGACCCACGCACCATTCGCGTGCGCCGCATCGCCGATAACATGCTTCCCTACACGAAGAAGTTCAACGACCGGTCCGACAAGTGGGATTGGGAAGTGAACGTCTTCGACAGCCCGAACATCAACGCCTTCTGCATGCCGGGCGGCAAGATTGCCGTGTTCACCGGCATCATCGACAAGCTGCAGCTCACCGACGACGAGTTGGCGGTCATCATCGGGCATGAAATGGGCCACGCGCTCTGGGAACACGCCCGCGAGCGAACGGCGAAAGTGAATATCACCAACATCGGCAGCCGTCTCGTCGGTGGGCTTCTCTTTGGACAGGCCGGCGAACTCGTAGGCGCGGCGGGCTCCAGTCTCGCGGCCCTGAAGTTTTCCCGTAACGACGAGACCGAAGCCGACCTCATCGGCATGGAATTGGCAGCGCGCGCCGGGTACGATCCGCGGGCCGGCATTACGCTCTGGCAGAAAATGTCAAAAGCCGCAGGCGGCGCTCCTCCGCAGTGGCTCTCCACGCACCCGTCCGGTGCGGCGCGGATCAAGACGTTCCAGGATAATCTGAAGGATGTGATGCCGCTCTACGAAAAGGCGCGCGCAGCCCGTAGTGGGCCGCAGTGATCCTTTAGTCCCGCAGCTCTTTCGGGCGCAAACTACTTGCCGCGCGGCGGTGGAATTTCCGTAACCACGGGGCCCTCGAAGATGGGAGCATCGGCGTGAGCTCGGGCAACTGACAGATCATCTGGCGTACGCACGGTCCATGCGAAGACCGGCAGGTTATCGACCTCGCGCACATAGCGGGTCACGGGCGTCGGCAGGGACTTCACGTGGTAGGCGAAGAACGATGGCGCTGCGGGACCGGATTCAAGTAGATTAGAAAGAGCAAAGGCCCGTTCTTCATCGACGCGGTCGCGCCACCACGTCTCGCCATGTTCGTCCTTATATCCCCCTGAGACGATGCCGCGTGGAATTTCGGTCGCGAGTTCCCGCATCACCGTCATCACATCCGGGTCGAAAGAAGTGAAAACGATATCGCCCGTGTAATCGACGGCACGTTGGGCGATCTCCGACAGGAACGGAATGTCCGGCGGGGCCCATTCGCTTTTGATCTCAACCATCAGCGGCACCCTGCCTGCGACCAGGGCAAGCAGGTCCTCGAACATCAGAACGCGGTGGCCACCCGTGCGGGTCCTCAGCGATTGCACCTCGCTGCCGTCCATCCGCGAAATGAGCCGCTTGACGCCGATCAGCCGCTCGATATCCGCGTCATGAAAGACGACCGGCAGGCCGCCCCGTGCCGGCCTGAGATCACACTCGATCCCATAGCCGCCAAGGATCGCCGCTTCGAATGCCGCGGCCGTGTTCTCGACGCAGTCCCGGGTGAGGTCGTGCAGACCCCGGTGAGCAATCGGCCTCAGAAACGAGCGGGGAAGCATGCCAGGACCGCCGTCAGGCAACGAGCAGGATAGCGTCGACCTCCACGGCCGTGTTGGCCGGCAGTCCCGCTACACCGACCGCGGCGCGCGTGTGGCGGCCTTTGTCGCCCAGAACCTCGACCATGAGATCGGACGCACCGTTGATGACTTTCGGATGGTCGGCAAACCCCGCCGGCGAATTGACGAAGCCCGTCAGCCGCAGAACCTGCGCGATCCGCTCCAGCGATCCAAGCGCCG
>JALOTA010000088.1 GCA_025458125.1 Hyphomicrobium sp. | reverse complement strand
CGGGAGCTTCATGGGTCATCTGCTGAACACCGTCGCTGGATCGATCTTCGTGACCTTGATGATCGCGGATACTGCGGAGATCGCGCACATGAACAAGGTGAGTGCAAAAAGCGAGAATGCCAATCCCGGCGTCATCACCAAGGGAAGCGGTGAATTCCGGCTGAGGTAGAGGATCGCGAGCGCAATCGTCATTCCCAAGCCATAGCCGATGACCGCACTCAGCCCTGCCTGGGCCAGAATGACCTTGTGAATATAGGAAGCCGACGAACCGAGTGCACGAAGCGTCGCGAACTCGTTGATGTGATCCTTCGTACTCGAATACAGCGTCTGCGCGACGATCACGGTGCCGACGAGAATTCCAAGCAGAGCGCCACCGATCAGGGCAATGCCGGCTCCGGTCTTGAACAGCCACTGGCCGAGGCTCCGGTCGCGGAACTCAGCTTTGGTCAGCACATCGGTTCCCTCGAGCCGCTCCTGTAGGGCAGCTCGCACCGTTTCAAGGTTCGCCCCCGGCTCGATCTGAACCAGGAAGAAGGTGCTCTTGTCGCCTTTCTCGCCGTCCAGATTGAGCAGATTTCGCGCCCTCTGCAACGTCGTGAAGACATACGGCGACTGCGTGAACGAGCGGATGCCTTCCGTCAGCGCGCGAACGCGGACACGGCCGATGGCAATCTGCGCCGTACTGCCAATGCCCTCGATGCCAAGGTCTTTCAGATAGGAGACGTCGACGGCGATGGCGTCTGGAGCGCGGATATCGTTCCACGTTCCTTCGACGAGGTTCCATGGCTCAAGCCCGCCGTCTTCCGCATCGATGCCCACGACGGTAACGCGGGTCGAACCGCCGCCCGGCTTTCGCCATTCCGCGAACGCCGACACCATGGGAATGACCGCCTTGACGCCCGGCGTCGCCAGCGCCTGATGGCGCTGACCCGGAGTGAGCAGCAGCCCGCCCTCTTCGAAACTCTTGGCACCGAATGTCGTGATCCACAGATCGCTGTTGGTCTTTTCGATCATGTTCGTGATCATGCGGCTCGATCCAAGATAAAGGCCGAGCTGAACGGCGACGAGTACGATCGAGAAAAGAATGCCGACGAGCGTCACAGCCAGGCGGATGCGATCGTGGAACAGATTGCGGAACGCAAGTGTAAGGATCATCGCTGCGGCGGTTCCAGTTTCTCATCCGCCATTGGCGGATAGGGCGCACCGGTACGCGGCAGGCCCTGGTTGAGCAATATCGTCTGCGGAATGACCGCCGGATTCGAAAGACGGTCTTGTATGGACGAGGCTCGGCAACCCGCCCAAAAGCTATGCGTTCGTTTTGTACTACCGATGCCGTATCAGGTTAAGTGCAAAGCGCTTGGGCGAAATCGTGTTCGCCACTTGCGACCGATCGGCCCGGGCTGACAGGTTAACGGCCGTAAGACAGCAGTTAAGTTCCTGTTTTTGCCGCTTTCCCGCACCATGATCACGCGATAATCCTTACCGACCGTCCAACCATCGAGAGGTGAATGCCTTGTTACGCGGCACCAAGACGCAATCCGGCCGGATGGCCGTAACAGGCCTCGGGCTCGCCGGACTGGCTCTCTTGTTGGCCACCGGCCCCGTACCCGCTCAACCACAACAGCCACAGCTGACGGAAGCCGGTATCTGGTACGACGACACAGGCCGCGGCGCGGTGGAATTGGTTCCCTGCGGTCAGAAACTCTGCGGCCGCATCGTTTGGCTCAAGGAGGAAGTGAACGCCGAGGGCAAGCCGCTCGTCGACCGCTTCAATCCAAATCCCGCGCGGCGCACCACACCAATCTGTGGACTTCAGGTCGTTGGCGACGCTCAGAAGTTGAGCGACGGCACCTGGGACCAGGGCTGGATCTACGATCCGAAAACAGGGTCGTCCTACAACGTCGCGATCAGCCTTCAACAGCCCGATCAGCTCAAGGTCACCGGCTACAAGGGGATCAAGCTGCTGTCCAAAAGCTTCGTCTGGACCCGGGCTCCCGCCGACCTTCCCCGCTGCGGTAGCGTCAACGGCGGTTCCGCCAAGGCACCCGCGAAGGGTGAAAGCCTGCCGTGGGCGGCACGCTGATGAAATGCGAACGCCGCGTCGGCATCCCGCGCGGCGTTCAATACCGATAAGCCGGTAAGCGCAAAAGGCTAGCTATTCGCCGACGCCCTTGCCCTTGAGCAGTTCCTTGACCGCCGCCTTCTCCTGCAGCTTCTGCGTCAGGCGCACGGCGAAATCGACGGCCCGGTCCACAACGATGGAACGCTGCCGGTCGAGCGTGACCATATGGTAGCAGTCGTCGAGCACGGTGCACTCCACCAGACCGCCAAGATTCTTCTGCAGAGTCAGTGCATTCCAGAGCCCGCTCTGGTCATCCTGACGAGGATGGAAGATGGCGACGTCCTGCTTGATCCGCGAGAGCCCCCGGCGCACATCCTTGGCAAGCTGCTTGAACTCGAAAACCAAGCCGCCGCCACGGCCGAACAGATCCTCGATCGGCCGCTCGTCGCTCTTGAAGCTGTCGATCACGAAGTTGCGAATACGCTCGTCCTTGATGCCGTAGGGCGCACGCTGCCGGAAGTGAAACAGCCGGGCGAACCACTTCTGGTGAACGAGCTTGAACAGATAGAAGCTGCGCGGTACCGCCCAGCCATTCGGCCAGATCGTCGGTGCGAACAGCATGACGCCATGCACTTCGCTCGGCCGCTCGCGGGCAAGACGCAGGGCCACCATGGCACCGGCGGAAAGACCGCCGACAATAATGGTGTCACAGCGCGCTTTGAGCTCGTCGTGAGCCGTCTCGATGGCCTGGTACCAATCCTTCCAAGTGGAAAGACCCGAAACGTCCGTGCCGCCGCCCAGACCGGGCAGAAGTGGGCAATATACCGTGTAACCCTGGCGGGCGAGACCCTGGGCGATGAACCTCAATTCAATGGGGTTCCCACCGAGAGAATGCACGAGCAGAACACCCACGCGGCCGCCGGGCATGACAATGCTGCCCCGAAAACCGTTGAACTTGTCTTTTGCTTTCATGTGGTTAGCCACGACCGCTCGCACTCCGCACAAACTGAATTAAGCCGATGACGGCGCCGATGCCAAGCCCATCCTGATAGGATGTCGCGATCTGGCGCCGCCGCGACGTGCCCAAACATGCGGGGCCGCCGGCCGGCTGTTCGATTTCCCGCACCACGACCGAAGCCGGGACAGATCAAAGTTTGCTGCGCTGCAGCAATAACGTCGTATGGTTTTCGCTTGGCTGGAGGCATCTGACGATAGGTCAGTCTGCCGCAAGGGGTAACTCCACGAGGCGACCCGTGGAAGATATGCATTTTTCTTTGGATAAACAATGCCTTGGATAAGCCTAGCCGCACCCGTGCGCCGTCGTCACCGCGCATCGTATCGAGGGCTAGTGGGGCTAAATCGTGACCGGTCTCCCTCTCCCGTCCGGCGAACCCGCGGCACAAGATCGAGCTTTCGTTGCACCGCACTGCCAAAATTGCCCCTCTCCCGCTCGCCATTCCGCCTGGGCATGGATATCCCACAGCAACGTCATTCTTCATGAACGCTTCGAGACCGGTTAACGCCACGCGACAGCGCCCCCAGCCCGCAATTCCGGGATGACGATCCGGGACAAAACTGAAGATTTTCTATCGCCGCCTCACTCAACCTGTCAGCCGGCCGCCGAACTAAGATAATAATTGCCGACTATGCCTTCTGGATGCGGGCCGGTTTCACTGGGAGAGACTAAGCGTTGACGCAGCGAAGAACCGTCCTTGCGGTAGCCGCGATACTCGCCACTCTGACCGCCGGCGAGGTTCCGGCACGTGCCGGGCAACCGTCAGCCGCGGACGATTATGCAGCCTGTCAGACGACCAGCGAAGCCGATTTCCGCAAAGCTGTTTTTGACATCACCGCCGCAGCTCTCGGCCGCAACACAGCGTCCATAGACTATCTGGCTGCCGTAAAAGACGAGTGGAGGCGGCTCGATATCAGCCGCACGCTCGATGCCGAAGTCGACCGGGCATTCACCGCCGTCAAGGACGAACAGAGCTGGGGAAGCCTCCTGGAGTCTCTCGGCAGCGAGAACAAGGCACGCGAGTTGACAACCGTTCTAACCGAACGCGTCTATCGGTCCGATGCGATGACGAAGGCCATCGAGGACCTCGCCAACGGCGTAGGCCGCCGCATCGCCGGCAACATTGAAATCGCCACCTCGGACGCCGCCGGTCCGGCGATCCGCTGCATGAACGCGTTTCTCGGACCGCGCTACGGTTCCACGGTCGCCGGCGTGGTGACGGGAACGGCTGGCAAGGAATTCCAGGTCAGTTCGGAGACGGCAGCGGGCGGCGTCACCGCAGGCGGGGTCCTCAATCAGACCGCAGGCGGCGTCACGGGAGCGGCCATTCTCGTCATGCGGCGGCAACTGGGGAACATGGCCGGGCGATTGGGTACGCGGCTCGTCGGCAGCGTCCTGTCGCGGCTCGTGACCGTGGCGGCCGGCGGCGTCGGGCTGGTCCTGATCGCAAAGGACGTCTGGGATCTTCGCTACGGCGTGCTTCCGATCATCGCCACCGAATTGAAATCCGAGGCGAGCAAGGCGAGCGTCCAGGCCGAACTGGCGTCCTCGATCGCCGCGCAGATCAACGAGCATGTTGTCGAAATCGCCAACCACGCGTCAGACCGGATCGTGGACATCTGGAAAGAGTACCGGGCCGCCCACGCCATGGTTCTCGATCTGGCGGAGAAGCAGCCGGGCTTCCGCGCATTTCTCGACCGGGTTCGTCCAGAGGCCCTGCCACGGGTCGACGAGGTCACAGCCCTCTTATTACCGTCGGAAGGCGAAGGCGGCGTCATGCGGCGGCTTGCAGACGGAACGCTCGACCTCGCCGTCAACAAGCTGTCCGAACCCGCGATGGAGATTGCCCGGCAAACAAGATCCCTGGAACAGGGCCTGGCCTGGAGTGCGGTCGCCGGAACCCGCATCGACAAGGTCGTGGAGTATGAACTCTTCCGGCGCGCACAGCCCGGCGACTTCACCACCGGATCGCTCGAGCGGGTCGTCGCACTTGACGACCCCGTTGCCATCAAGCGGCTCGCCGCCTTACCGCCTGCGACGCGCGATCTGCTGTTCGAACTCGATCCGAAAGTGTTGACCGCAGCGGCGCGCAGCCTCGACGAGGCTCAGTTGAACGTGCTTGCAAGCTATCTGGCTGGCCTTTCTCCCCAATCAAGACGGTTACTTCTCGACCGGGCGTCCGAAATCGCCGTGCTCAAAAGCCTCACCGAACTCAGCATCCGTGATGCTGTCATTGCCAGCCGCGATCAGGAAGCTGCACTCCGGA
The DNA here is from genome assembly GCA_025458125.1 of Hyphomicrobium sp. Lineage (GTDB taxonomy): Bacteria > Pseudomonadota > Alphaproteobacteria > Rhizobiales > Hyphomicrobiaceae > JAGVSR01. The sequence continues at coordinate 3,555 of JALOTA010000088.1, read as the reverse complement.
TTGTTCTGCGTCCCGAAGACGGCGACACCGCTCAGGACTTGCAGAATGACGTTCGGCTGGCGTGGGAACGGCAGATCGACGCCAGGCTGCTGTGGTACCGCCACCCGATCCTGGTGGCTCTGTCGGCCCTCGCCCTCGTGATCTTCGTTCTACTCGTTCGCCGTCTTTTCCGAAGCCCGGGACGGCCATCGGCGGGCGGCGCGGGCCCGGATGCGACCCGTCCGGCCGGCCAGCCATCCAGTCCCGGCGCCAACTGAGGGCCGCAGACCAGCCCGGCAACCCGGCCCGCTGCGGATTTCCTCCACAGTGTTGTTCAGGCACTCGTGCGACTCTCGGGGCTGTACTGCTATAAGCAGCGCATCGATTGGGAAAGGCCGCGGGGGCGTCACATGGCGAAAGCGCTGAAAGTTCGGCCGGAAGGGGAAGAGAAGATGGGCTTGAAGGCTCCTGGCATCCTGACGTTCATGATCTCTGTGATCCTGACTGTGGCCGTGATCTTCGTATGGTTCTTCGACGCCCAGATCCCGCTGCTGCAGGGCCCTGGCATGATCGTGGGACTGCTCCTGGCGCAGTTGATCCTGGTGCTCGGCTGCACCATGCGCGGCCTGTGACAGTCTCGTCGGGAGCTACCTCGGCGCAGCGGTCATTCATGACGCGCTGCAATAGTTATATGTTCGGAATCAATAACATCTGTGCGCAACTGTCGCGCGACAGACAGGGCGCTGGTCCGGCGTGCGAGCCCGCGCCAGTATCCGTTCCATGAAATCGAAATTGATCTATTCCCGTCCTGACAATCGCGTGCGCAGGTTCACGCGCGAGATACTGTTGGCGAGCGCGATTACAGTCGCGGCCATCATCGTCCTCACGCTGTCCCGGGATCAGACGGAAGTCGCCGAAGGCCCGTCGCCGGCGGGCGCTTCCGTGCAGACACCGCAATAACGGAATCCTTCGGGTCTGATTAAGCGCTGCGGTCAAGACATCGGCTGGGCACACAGCAACCCACGCACCGAGTTGCCCAGAAAGACTTGGTTGCCCGGTTTCAAATCGTCCGGAAAGAGAACCGCTTCCCGCGCCCGCCCGGTTGCGAGAAGTTCTGCACGCAGGACACCCGGCAGAAGCCCCGCTGGCAGGGGCGGAGTGAGTAAGACCCCGTCGCCGCGATCCACGAAGATGTTGGTGCGGCTGCCTTCGGCCAGTTCACCGCGCTCGTTGAGGTAGAGAACCTCGTCTGCGCCCGTGGTCTCCGAATAATGCTTCCATTCCTGATCATAGAGTTCGCGCCGGGTCGTCTTATGAAACAGGAACGCGTCCGAACTATCGAGGCGTGTCGGAGAAATGATGTAGCGCATCACGGATGGCGCCGGCGGTGCCGGCATGGGCGCCGACGTGACCGTGACCCGGCCATCTTCGGCCAGCAGCAGCCGGACGCGCAGCCGGGACTGCTCCTGCCCTGCCGCCGCGGCTTCCCGTTCGAGCGCCGTCCGCGCCGCCGCTTCATCGAACGCAAACGAGAAATAGCGTGCCGAAGCGGCCAGGCGCTCGAAATGCCGGTCCAGAAGCCAGAAGCCCTTGTCTCGCTCCCAAAGCAGCGTCTCGATCAGTTCAAAAGTCTTGGGTGGATCGGTGAGAAACTTCATCTTCAGGAGGCACTCGTCATATTCCTTGCCGCCGACGCTGTCGTAGACGACGCCCGAACCGATCCCCATTTCCCCCGACCCGTCCCGGAAAATCACCGGTGACCGGATTGCGACATTGAACAGAGCCTGCCCATCCGGAGAGATCGAACCGATCGCCCCGCAGTAGACGCCGCGCGGCTCCGTTTCGTACTCCGCGATCAATTCCTGCGCGCGGATCTTCGGCGCACCGATAACGGATCCAGGAGGGAAGATTGCCCGCCACAGATCTTGAAGCGTGATGCCCTCCACCAGTGTGGCCCTGACGCCGGAGGTCATCTGGTGGAGCGTGCGATAGGTTTCGACCGTGAAAAGGTCGGTGACGTGCACACTGCCGATCTCGGAAATCCGGCCGATGTCGTTGCGCATCAGATCGACGATCATCAGGTTTTCAGCGCGCTGCTTGGCATCACTGGCCAGCACATGCCGAGCGGCGGCGTCCGCATCGGGTGTCCCCCCGCGTGGCGACGTGCCTTTCATCGGACGCGTTTCGATGGTGCGTCCTCTCATTTCAACGAAAAGCTCGGGGCTGGCGGTCAGCACCGTAACCTCGCCCGTATCGACGACGCCGCCATAGGCGACGCGCTGACGTTGCCTCAGATCCCGGTAGAATGTGAGAGGTGAACCCGACAGCCGGAAGCGCGCCTTGAAGGTCAGATTGAGCTGGTAGATGTCGCCGGCCCTGATCTTCTCCTGGACCTTCTCGAAACGCGCGACGTACTCCTCTTTGCTCCAGGCACGCGAGACGTTGCTGAATTGATAGCTGCCGCTCTTGGTGTGCGTGGAAAGCCAGTGATCGACCTCCGCTTCCGAGAGAAGACGCGGCGCCCGGTATAATCCGAACCACATCAGTGGAACCTTGCGATCGCGAGGCATGAGCCGGGAAAGCCTGGGCTCGAGCACGTATCCGAGTTCGAACGAGAAGAAACCGGCCGCATGCAGCCCTGCCGCCCTGCCGGCCTGCAGCCGCAGGAAGGCGCCCTCCACCTCGTCCGGCGTGTTGGCGACCACGATCTCCTGGGGAACGGTAAAAAGCTGTGAGGGTGGTCCCCGGCCCGAACTGTTGTCGAGGAGCACGAAGGCTTCTTCGAGACGCGCGGGCGGGGATTCCGGCCTCTTTGATGCGCCCGTTGCGTCTTTTGTCATCTGCTGCATTCGTCCCGTAGGCTACGGCCGTAGCGCACGTCAGCGCCAACTCCCGATCGGAGAGAAATGGCACATCGGCCCGGCCGTGGAGCGCTTTTCTACCGCACCGCTTCGGCGCCGCAAAGCCACGCGCGCGGTCAACCGTGATCTGGCCCCAAACCCAGAGCGCAACGAGCGGCCGATGTGTCGCGGGATGGCAATCAGCCCCGGTGCTTAGGACCCTTCACAGACGTGAAAAACATGCTATAGGACCCCTCACGAGCCGCCCACCCGGGCGGCTTTTCAATCGGCGATGGCTCGGCTCCGTCGGTGACGCGGGGTGGAGCAGCCCGGTAGCTCGTCAGGCTCATAACCTGAAGGTCGTAGGTTCAAATCCTGCCCCCGCAACCAACGTTTGTTGTAGCCTGCTCTGTCAGCGACAGCCGCCAGTTCAGTGCCGACGAACATCATGAACGAACCAAGGCGGACATATTATTGAGCTGGGGCCATTCCTGCCGTCTCGCCGCAGATCGGCGAGCGATCAGGCAAGATGACGTTGTTTTTCGCCGCGTAGGCGCGCCAGTGATCAACGAGGCGATCACGGACCTCCGGTTGAGCAGCCGCGAGATCGTTGACCTCGGCCGGGTCCGTCTTAAGATCATACAATTGCCAATCGCTGATACCGAACGGCTTGCAGAGCCAGAGCAGTTTCCAGTTGTCCTCTCGGATGGCGCGATTGCCGAAAAGTTCCCAGCCC
>JALOTA010000155.1 GCA_025458125.1 Hyphomicrobium sp. | reverse complement strand
CGCCTGCTGTGGAAAATGAATGAGGAGGAAGTTCGCCACGCTCGGCGTGACCTGAAGACCGAGCATCTCGATTTCCCGCGTGAGCCAGGCGAGCCATTCTTCGTTGTGCGCGACGGCGGCTTCGACGTGCGCACCGTCTTCCATCGCCGCCGCTCCCGCGAGAATGGACGGCGTCGACATGTTGAACGGTCCACGAATGCGGTTCAGCGCATCGGCGATCTCTGCGGGGCAGTAGGCCCAGCCGATTCGCAGTGCTGCGAGCCCGTAGATCTTCGAGAACGTGCGCGTCATAACCGTATTGTTGCTCGTGGCTACGATCTCGATTCCGGCCTCGTAATCGTTCCGCCGCACGTACTCGGCATAGGCGGCATCGAGCACCAGCAAAACGTGCGAGGGCAGCGCGGCCCGCAGTCGCCGCACCTCCCCGATCGGCAGGTATGTTCCGGTCGGATTGTTCGGATTGGCCAGAAAGACCATTCGCGTCTTTGCCGTCACCTTGCCGAGGATGTTGTCCACGTCCGCAGTCAGGTTCGTCTCGCTGGCAACCACGGGGGTGGCCCCCGTCGCGAGGATGGCGATCCGGTAAACGAGAAACCCGTGCTGCGAGTAAATCGCCTCGTCGCCCGGCCCCAGATAAGCGTGCGCCAGCATGGTCAGCAACTCGTCCGAGCCTGCGCCACAGACGATCCGCTGAGGATCGAGTCCAAACCTTTTGCCGATCGCCTGCCTTAACGCCGTAGCCTGCCCGTCGGGATACCGCTCCAGATCCGCGGCCGCGGCCTTGTAGGCCTCGATCGCTGCGGCGCTCGGTCCGAGCGGCGTCTCGTTCGACGACAGCTTGATGGGCTTGATACCGCCAGGAACCTTGCTCTCGCCGGGCACATAAGCCTCGATGGCAAGCACGCCGGGACGGGCACGCCGGGACGGGGTGTGGGAGCGAGTGTGGACATGCGTTCGGACAGTCTCTTGAAAGGCCGGCGCAGCCCGCGCCGAGGCTGCTTGGTATACGACAGGGGCCCATGCGAAAAGGCGCGAAATCGCACTTGCCGAGCGAGCCTTTATGAAGGCGGGCTTACCGTTCGTCCACCCGTGCCCTTGCGCGGGTCGGAACGATTGAGTATCTAACCCTTAGACGTCGTGTGGTGATTTGGCCGGCCGGCTTGCAGCCACGTTAAACAACTCGCTAAAGGGCCGCGCGCTCCCGGTAACGGAGGGCCCGGCCTCAAGGCAGGGCAGTCTGGCCGGGATTTTTCGTTTCCGGCCCCTCGTGAACCTGCCGGACCTCGGAAGGCGCGTTGCAATGGCCAACCTCGACACCCGGACAGATGGAAGCGCCCGCCAGGCGCCGCTGGGCGATGAGGCGCTGCGTCAGGTCACCGAACCCGAAAGCCTCGTGGTTCGCTTTCCCGAAACCGCGCCCCTGCGCCTCGACAGCGGCCGCGAGATTGCACCTCTGACCATCGCCTACCAAACCTACGGCGAACTGAATGCCGACAGATCAAACGCCATTCTCATCTGCCACGCGCTGACAGGCGACCAGCACGTTGCAAACAAGCATCCCGTGACCGGCAAGGGCGGCTGGTGGACCACGATCGTAGGCCCTGGCAAGCCGATCGACACCAATCGCTTCTTTGTTATCTGCACGAACATTCTTGGCGGGTGCATGGGTTCGACCGGGCCCGCCTCGGAAAACCCCGCCACGGGGCGCCCCTACGGGGTCGAGTTCCCGGTCATCACGATCGGCGACATGGTCAATGCCCAGGCCCGCCTAATCGACCATCTCGGCATCGGCCAGCTTTTCTCCGTCATCGGCGGCTCGATGGGCGGCATGCAGGTGCTGCAATGGTGTGCGCGCTACAAGGACCGCGTCTTCACGGCGATGCCGATCGCCACGGCACCCTGGCACACCGCTCAGAACATTGCCTTCCACGAAGTCGGACGCCAAGCCGTCATGGCCGATCCCGACTGGCAAGGAGGTGCCTACTATGGCACGCCGGCGCGCCCCTCGCGCGGCCTCGCCGTCGCCCGCATGGCCGCGCACATCACTTATCTTTCGGAAAAAGCGCTGCAGGACAAGTTCGGCCGCGGCTTACAGAACCGCGATGCACATTCGTTCTCATTCGATGCCGACTTCAAGATCGAAAGCTATCTGCGTCACCAGGGATCAACGTTCGTCGACCGTTTCGACGCCAACAGCTATCTCTACATCACCCGCGCGATGGACTACTTCGACCTCGAAGCGGAATACGGAGGCAAGCTTGCCAACGCATTCACCGGCACCAGAACACAGTTTTGCGTCGTGTCGTTCACCAGCGACTGGCTCTACCCCACGCGCGATAACAAAGAGATCGTGAAGGCACTCAACGGGGTTGCCGCGAACGTCTCTTTCGTCGAGATCGAGAGCGACAAAGGCCATGACGCGTTCTTGCTGCACGAAGAAGAGTTCTATGCGACGGTTCGCGGCTTCCTGAGCGCCGCCGCAAAGAAGCGCGGAATTGCGTGATGGAAATAGAAACCGCCCCGACCGCGATCGGGCCAAACGCCACCCGCACCGTTCGTGCAGACCACCAGCTCATTGCGGAAATGGTCCAGCCAGGATCGCGCGTTCTGGATGTCGGCTGTGGCGACGGCGCGCTTCTGGAACTCCTGATCTCTGAAAAGAACGTCGACGGCCGGGGCGTCGAGATATCACGGGACAACGTGAATGCCTGCGTCGCGCGCGGATTGTCAGTCATTCAGGGCGACGCCGATCAGGACCTTTCCGGATACCCGGATCAGGCGTTCGATTATGCCATCCTGTCTCTCACCATTCAGGCGACGCGGCAGCCCAAGACGGTTCTTGAAAATCTGCTGCGCATCGGCCGCCGCGCCATCGTTTCGTTTCCCAACTTCGGGCACTGGAAAATTCGCGCGGCCCTGCTTTTGACCGGCCGGATACCGCGTACGCCGAACCTTCCGGGTGCCTGGTATGAGAGCCAGGACTCGCACCTGTGCACCATCAAGGACTTTTCCGATCTCGTCAGCCTCATCGACGCGGAAGTGGAAGACGCCGTCGCCTTCAACAGCAGTGGTCAGCGTCTCGCGATGAAGAATTCGCTGTCGCTCCAGAACCTGCTTGGTGAGAAGGCGGTCTTCCTCCTCGCCCCGCGCATGAAGCGCTGATCAAGGCTTGTGCGTCTCTTCGCAACCAGCCTCTCGCCGGATGGCAACGAGTTCGCGCAGAGCCCGGACCGCTGCACGCTTGCCGCCAATGGGAGCGACGACCTCTTTGCGCGCTTCGACCAGAAGAACGCCGCCGAAACCCGGCCAGAGCGCCCGCCCCACCCGTTCCCACACACTGGCTGACTTCAGAACCAAGGTGCGGTTCACCGGCGGCACGTGCAATGCGGTTCCCCAGGATACGGGCGTGAACAGGCTATCGACCAGGAGCCGCTCGAGTTGCGACCGGCTGTAAGGCCGGCCGTGCCCGAACGGTGTGGCATCGATCCGTGCCCACACACTGCGCCGGTTAGGCGTGACGATCAGCAGCCGTCCCTCCGGCACCAGCACGCGCCACACTTCCCGCAAGAGGGTCGCGGGCCGGTCCGCCGCCTCCAGGCTGTGCACGAGCAGCAGCCGGTCCACTGAGTTGTCGGGCAATGGAAGGCTACGGTCTTCGACCAGCACGCTGAGCAGCGGACCCGCCGCGGGCCAGACGAGCGCCCCTTGCGTCTCCGGCATCAGCGCCGCAACACGCGTGGCTTCCCGCCGGAAGGGACCGAGATACGGCACGCCATAGCCGAGGCCCACGACCATGCCCCCGCGCGCGCCCCGCCAGCGGGCGCGCACTTCTGTACCCACGATCCGCCGAACCGTCAGCCCGAGCGGAGTCTGGTAGAAGTCCCTGAGATCGACGACGTCGAGATCCATGGTGCGAGCGAACCATACCGGCCAC
>JALOTA010000014.1 GCA_025458125.1 Hyphomicrobium sp. | reverse complement strand
GCTGCGTAATGCGGCGCGAAATGCCTAAACTTCAAAGCCCTTGCCCCTAGCCGGGTAAGGCGCGGTCCGGAGGGCACCGGGCAACAGAAGCCCTCCACTACATCTGGCCGGCCGCCGGCGTGAGGGAAGCTCGTCTGCGAGCGCATCACGGCAGGCCCAACGGGGACGATACGACGGCAGCATGACCACCGGCTCTTCCTCCATCGATTATGAAGCGCTGCAGAGCGACGCCATGCGCAGCGTCGTGCGCGCCGTTCTCGCCCGCACCGCCAAGTCGGGCCTGCCTGGAGATCACCACTTCTATATCTCCTTCGATACGACCGCTCAGGGCGTCAGCCTTTCCAAGCGACTGAAGGAGAAATACCCCACCGAAATGACCATCGTACTGCAGCACCGCTTCTGGGACCTCTCGGTCTCGGAGGAACGGTTCGAGGTCAAGCTGACCTTCGACGGCATCCCGGAACGGCTCGTCGTTCCGTTCGCCGCGCTCAAGGTCTTCTTCGATCCTTCGGTGCGTTTCGGGCTCCAGTTCGAGGATGCGGAACTCGCAGGGCGGCCTCAGTCTGCCGCGTCGAACAGTGGCGACGACGAGGGTATCGTCCCGGCAGCAGGCAAGGGTGGCGCCAAGAAGCCGCGCGCACCGCGCAAGCCGAAGACCGACCGAGAGGCGGCCGGCAACGCAGCGGCGGAAAACATCGCCGAAGTGCCGCGCCTGCAGCCGGCGCCACCGGCTGGGAAGCCGGCCAAGCCCGCTGCGGAAGTTCGTCCGGCCGTTCCGGTCACCGCCGCGGGTCCGGATGAGGGCAAGCCGGATAATGCCAGCGGGGCACAGATTCTCAGCCTCGATCAATTCCGCAAGAAGTAGACGCTGTTGGCCGTCAGGCACCGGTATTAGGTGGTGGACGACTCTTGGTCCGCTGACCTTTTTGTGCGAGCCGTGCTATCGCCTCGTCCAACTTCCTTTTCCGACGACGAGCGCAGGCTGAACCATGACAACCAAGAGCACCCGCACCGAAACCGACACATTCGGCCCCATCGAGGTCGCGGACGACCGCTACTGGGGCGCTCAGGCAGAGCGTTCGCTCGGTAACTTCAAGATCGGCTGGGAGAAGCAGCCCAAACCGATCATTCGGGCCCTGGGCATCGTGAAGAAGGCCGCCGCGATCACCAACATGGCGCTCGGAAAGCTCGATCCGCACCTGGGCGACGTTATCGTCAAGGCGGCCGACGAGGTGATCGATGGACGGCTCGACGATCACTTTCCGCTCGTCGTGTGGCAGACGGGCTCGGGCACGCAGTCGAACATGAATGCAAACGAAGTGATCTCGAATCGCGCCATCGAGATGCTCGGCGGAACAGTCGGCTCGAAGAAGCCCGTGCATCCCAACGACCACGTCAACATGAGCCAGTCGTCCAACGATACCTATCCGACCGCGATGCACGTGGCTGCGGCGGAGGAGGTCGTGAAGCGGCTCATCCCGGCGCTTGAACATCTGCATGCTGCGCTCGATGCTAAAGCCAAGGCGTGGCACCAGATCATCAAGATCGGCCGGACGCATACACAGGACGCCACGCCGATCACCCTGGGGCAGGAGTTCTCCGGCTATGCCAAGCAGATCGAGAACGGGATCGCCCGCATCAAGCTTACACTTCCGGCCTTGATGGAGCTGGCCCAGGGCGGTACCGCCGTGGGCACCGGGCTCGCCTCGCCTGCCGGGTTCGCCGAGCGCGTGGCCAAAGAAATCGCGAATGTTACGGGTCTGCCGTTCACGTCCGCGCCCAACAAGTTCGAGGCGCTGGCCGCGCACGACGCCATGGTCATGACGCATGGAGCGATCGCAACGGTGGCGATGAGCGCTTTCAAGATCGCCAACGACATCCGCTTCCTGGGCTCTGGGCCGCGATCGGGCCTTGGCGAACTCATGCTGCCGGAGAACGAGCCGGGATCCTCGATCATGCCCGGCAAGGTGAACCCAACCCAATGCGAAGCTCTCACACAGGTTGCCGCGCACATCCACGGGAACAATGCGGCCATCGGCTTCGCCGGCAGCCAGGGCCATTTCGAACTCAACGTTTTCAATCCGATGATGGCCTACAATTTCCTTCAGTCGACGCGGCTGCTGGCCGACGCGGCGATCTCGTTCACAGACAAGTGCGTGGCCGGCATCGAGCCGCGCCTCGACAACATCGAAAAGGCGCTCGGAAGTTCCCTCATGCTCGTCACTCCGCTCAAGGAGAAATACGGCTACGACCGTGCTGCAAAGATCGCCAAGAGTGCGCACAAGAACGGAACCACCTTACGCGAGGAGGCGATCAAGGACGGCATCCCTGCGGAGGATTTCGACCACATCGTGCGGCCGGAGAAAATGATCGGGCCGGATCCTGCGTGAACTGCGGCGCTGCCAGAGCGGAAGCCTTGCTCAGAGCGCCGTTGATCTCTATGGCCGTCTTGAGACAAACTGAGGCAACTCGTCACGAACCCACGCCGAACGTGCGGTGCCATGATGGTGGCGGGCGTGCATAAAGCGGCACTGAGGTTTTCAATGACGGCCGAGATCATCAATCTCAACAAGGTTCGCAAGGCGAAGGCGCGTGCCGAGAAGGAGCAGCGCGCAGAAGAGAACCGCGTTCGTCACGGCCGCACGAAGGCTGAACGCGACGCGGACGATGCGCGCCGGTCAGCGGAGAACGTGCATCTCGACGGTATGCGCCGAGAGGTGCCCCGCGAGACGACGTCGCGCAGCGGGAAAACGGAGGAGGACCTCGATCCCGGCAGCGTGTCGTGACGCGGCCGGTAAAGCGCTCGTTTTCTCTGAAGGGCCATCAAACATCCATTTCGCTCGAAGAGCCGTTCTGGGATGCGCTGAAAGAGGCCGCCGAGCGGGAGGGCAAGACAACCGCCGCTCTCGTTGCAGAGATCGACGAGAGGCGCGGCGATTGCGGTCTCTCGGGAGCGGTGCGCACCTGGATCTTGCACTACTACCGGCGCCGCTCCGCTGAACGAACCTACGACGGCGGGAACCGCGACTGATCTATTGATAGGGAGAAATCTGGAAAGGCTGCCAGCTGTTCGCCGGCCGCTTCTTCCTCGGTTGGGCCTGAGCGCGCGGAACGGACCCGGGAACCGGTTCTGCGGCTTCGGCTTCAGCTTCGGCTGCGGCTGCCGCGGCGGCCTCCGGATCGATCGTGGCGGCACCGTCCACGGGAACGGGCGACGGTTCGGCCGACGGAGGCGACGGCGCCTGTTGCGGGGCCGTCTGCTGCTCCAATTCACGCAGCCGGCGCTGGCGTTCGGCTTCCGCAGCCTGCTGGCGCTCGCGTTCCTTTCTCGCTCTCTCCTCATCGAGTTTGCGCAGGCGCTCAAGTTCGTCCACGTCACGCTCCATGCGGCGGACGGTCAATTCGCGCTCCAGGGCGCCCGTCTCGACGGAAGGCGCCAGCGTGGCGAGGTCCGCCAGACGGCCGGAATACACGACCGAGACCGCGGGAAGCGGAGAGCGGCCGACTTGAACGGGTTGAGGCACGCCCGCTGCAGCCGCACCAACTGCGGCGGCACCTGCCACAGTCGGTTGAGCGCGCGTCAATGCCTTCGCCTCGATCTTCCATTCGCTATCGATCACGAGGGTCTGAAGATGCCGTGTCAACCTGCACGCGGTCCAGCTTCAACACGCCGTCGGCGATGGTCGCCGGGATCGTGACCTTGCCAAGTTTCAGCTGCGTCGCCTTCAAAGCGGTACGGACGGCGTTCTGCAAAGGCTCACCCGTCAAAATAGTCTTTGACTGCAACGCCTCGTCGGCCACGTCGGCGACACCACGGGGCGCCACTCCCGTCAAGGTCACGTCTCCGAGACTGAGGCTGCCTCTGCCGGTCAGCGAAGAAATCATTGCCGAGGGAGAAAGGGCCCTTCCGCCAAATGTGACGTCGAAGGCGGCCACATCGCCGACAACGGCGTCGTCGCCATCGCTTTCTGAGCTACCTTTACTCGAGATCGATATGGAAAACTTGCCGGACAGCAATGCGCCGGCGGGCTGCTTCTCCAGTGCAAAACTGGAGACCGACTTCCCGCCGAGCACCGCGCCTTCCAGACGTTTGACGTCGAGCTTGCCCGGCTCGAAGGCGATGTCGAGGCGCGCGTCCTTCATGGAAAGACCCGGTTCCAGACTGAGCGATCGCAGACTGGCTTTCACGGTGCCGGTGATGCCTTCGATCGGCTGGAAATCGAATGGCTGATCGGGCCAGATCGAGGGTATGGCATTGACGGCAACGGCAGCCTCTTCGCCGCGGCGGCGCGGTTTCCCAGCCGTCGTTTCAGCATCCTCGACCGGTTTCGACGTGGGCGCCACCGACAGCGCACCGAGAAGTCCGGGGAGAGAGGCGGCATCCGCTGACAAGTCAGCGTCGACACGCGCAGGCGCTCCCTCTCCTGCACCGGCGTAGGTCAACACGCCCGACAGAGCCGTTTCGCCGATCTTCAGTGATGGACTGGCCAGCGTGAGTTTAGTGCCGTCGTGGGCGGCAGCGATCGTGCCCTTGACCGGGACGGTTCCGGCCCCCTGGCCAATGGAGAGACCGGCCAGCGTCATCACCCGCCCCAGATCCTCAGCCGCAACCCGAATTTCACCTTTCGCAGCCGGCGCCCCGCTCTCGGGCACCGAAACGCTTCCGTTGAACTCCAACTCGACGGTCTCGGCGCTTAGTTCGGCAACCGCGACCAAACCATCAGACGCCGTGCCCGCTGCCTTGACGAAGACCTTGCCAGGGCGGGCCTCTCCGGTCTTGGTTTTCGTTCCAGAAAGCTGGTCGAGAAAGCCATAAACGTCGGGCGTATCGATCTGTGCGGTCAAGTCTGCCGGAGCATCGCGCCACCCTCCACCGGCCTTGTCGATGCGGGCTTCAGCGACGATGCGCCCGCCACGCAATGTGCCGTCGAAGGCGATGTCGACGGCATCGGCGGTTCGCTCGCCGAACGAAAAGGTCGTGGCCGTCCTGACCGGGGTCAGACCTGCCCAGCGCGCGACCTTCGCATTCATCTCGGCGGGAAGATCCAGGAGTTCGGCCAAAGCGGTGACCGCTTCCGGCGCAGGCGCTTCCACGATACCCCGCAACTGACCGCGCGTCCTGTCGGGCACCCCGGACGCGGCGCCCTCCATTTCAACGAACAGGCCGCCATTGGATTCAAATTTCAGCTTAGGCACCGAAAGGGTGCCCTTCTGGAGCGCAACATCGAGGTGCACGTTCTGCAACATGCGTTCCCCGTCGATGAGCTGTCCCGCTCTGATGTCGAACGCAACATCGGATGGAAAAATGCCCGGGCTTGCGCTCGGCGTCTGGTCGGAAGCCGGCGACGCTTTATCTCTACCCGAAAACAGACCACGCAGCCCGCTGAGCCCCGGATTGCCGGGCCAGAGATCGTCGAGATCTATCTTATCGCCCTCGAGCGTAACTCCGAGCCGCCGTGGTTCAGTCAGGCCCAGCTTTACGCTGCCGCTGACCGGTGTTCCGGCTACCTCGGCCGAGGCATCCGTGAGTTCGATGGCGCTGTCATCGAACTTCAGCTTCCCCTCGATTGCAAAGGGGCCATCGTTGCGCGAACGGCTGAAGGGATTGTCTCCAAACCCCCAGGTCGTAAAGCGGGTCAGGCTCTGGCCGGACAACGCCAGCGTTCCTTTGAACGAACGGGCACCGGCCGCGCCATCGATCACACCGTCCAGGGCAACGACCGCGCCGCCAGGCAAACCGGCGCGGACGTTATCGAGCACCAGCGGCCCGGTCTTTCGGGATGCCTTGATCACCAACCCGCTGACGGACTGCTGGCCCAGGCCGACCTGATCGACGGCAATTGCAATTTCCGTCTGGGCGGATGCCGGCAATTCCTCGACCAGACGATCGAATAGCGTGCGTGCCAGTTCCAAGGGAATGGCGCCCGTGGCGTCGGATGCCCCGCCGGTCAAATGATCGAGGTCGAGCCATTTGGAATCAAGTTCGAGATCGAGCTTCATATCGCCGGTCCAACTGAGCGTCGAACGGCCGGATACGAGCTGCGGCAAACCACCCTGCTCCAGTGCAATAGCGATATCGTCGAGCTTAATTCGGCCGGGTTCGGACACGACATTGGCCGTGACGTCGAAGAAGCCTGCTGGGCCGCCGCTTTTGGTTGTCGCCTTGGCGGCGGCTGGGCCGGACGCATCATTACTGGCGGCGGACGGTTCGCTCGATACGACGAAGCCCGCCGTTGATATCCGGGCCGTCAATTTTCCGTCGAGTCCGGCGGCGCCCGAGAGGTCCCGGACCGTGCCGTCGAACGTGTAGCTGTTCGCACTGGCGGGAACGTTGACGATCGACTTGAAACGCAGATCGCCATTGGAATCCTGTTTGGCGGTGGTGATGCGCACATCGCGCGCGCCACCGTTCCACTTCGCCGTTCCACGGTAGCGGAAGGGACCGTCCATGGCGTCGGCGGAGAGTTCGCCATTGAGACCGTCAAGCCGGACGAGTTCCACCCCGTCGGGACCCGATATCCCGAGGCTGCCGTCGATGATGCTGACGGAGCGGAAGGCGATGTCCTGGGGGACGAAGGAAAAGCGGCCGGGAGCGACTTTGAGAGTTGCGAGGGTCGTGTGGCCCTGTTCGTCGACAGCGATCTCCAGTACCGGTTTGACGATCTGGACTTCCCGAGCCTCGACGATGCCCTTGAGTAAGGGCGGCACCGACAACCACATCGTGAAGCCATCGGCCGTGAACAGTGCCCGGCCGGTTTCTTCCCCGACCGCGCCGCCGATGCGGAGCTTTTCGGCATGGACATAAGGGGTGGGAAGCAGCCGCAGCCCGACATTGCCCTGCACGCGCACCTCGCGCCCGAGCATGCGACTGGCTTCCTCTTCGAAAACGCCCCTGTAGCTGTTCCAGTCGATCGCATACGGCACGCCGAAGAGCGCCGCAATGACGACGATCAGCAGTCCTCCGATGTAGAGAAGCAGGTTGTTCATGCGTCCAGTGTCGCCAGCCCAGGGCCCATCAACTTCGCAAGTGTCTGGTCACCGCCCGAATCACCCACGGGCGGGTGACACAAAGAACCGGCACGAAGCCGGGCAAGGCCCAATTGTGGCGTTGCGACCGTGCCGGAACTGAGGCAGCGCCGCCGCTAACGGCAGCTTACACCCGGAATTCGACTTTACCTGAAACGCTATCGGTTCTGAACCGAAAAGCCCTGCCCGGCTCTCGAAATAGCGCAATCCAACTCCCATGTCTGGAAGGATGTTCAACGGCCTGCACTGTTTCATCCGGTTCTCCCGGGACCGCTCAAGCCAGATGTGGAGAACGCCGGGGGCCCGTTCCCACAATCCGGGGCGTGCTATACGGGGCATATGACGAATTCAACGCAACCTCGCCAACAGCCCGGCCGCGGTCCGGCGGACGATGGCGATCCGCCGTTCGATCTGCCCGATGCGCCCGGTCTCGAGCGGCCGTCCATTTCGGCTCGCGCCCTTCAGCGTCCCGAGGTTCCTTATCTTGAGAACCTCAATCCGGAACAGCGTGAAGCCGTCGAACACTTGGACGGGCCCGTTCTTGTGCTCGCAGGTGCCGGAACCGGCAAAACGCGGGTCCTGACGACACGCATTTCGCACATCCTCGCAAGCCGGAGAGCCTTTCCGTCGCAGATCCTCGCCGTGACCTTCACCAACAAGGCCGCGCGCGAGATGAAGGAACGTATCGGGCATCTCGTCGGCGGTACCGTGGAGGGCATGCCGTGGCTCGGCACATTCCACTCCATCGGCGTCAAAATCCTGCGCCGTCATGCCGAACTGGTCGGGCTCAGGTCTCAGTTCACGATCCTCGATCCGGATGACCAGCTGCGCCTTATGAAACAGGTGATCGAGGCCGAAGGTCTGGACAAGGACCGGTGGCCGGCGCGTCAGCTCGCAAATCTGATCGACAGTTGGAAGAACCGCGGGCTAACGCCGGACAAGGTTCCGCAGGGCGAAGGCTTCGCATTCGCCGCGGGCAAGGGGGCCAAGCTCTATGCCGCCTACCAGCATCGCCTGAAAGATCTCAACGCCTGCGACTTCGGGGATCTGCTTCTGGAGAACCTGCGGCTCTTCCGGGAGCATCCCGACGTGCTGGCGGATTATCACAAACGCTTCCGCTTCATCCTGGTCGACGAGTACCAGGATACGAACATCGCCCAGTACTTGTGGTTGCGCATTCTCGCCCAGGGTTGCCCAAACGTCTGCTGCGTCGGCGACGACGATCAGTCGATCTATGGCTGGCGCGGCGCGGAGGTGGACAACATTCTGCGCTTCGAGAAGGACTTCCCTGGCGCGAAAGTGATCCGGCTTGAGCGCAACTACCGCTCGACCGGGCATATCCTCGGCGCGGCGGCGGGCTTGATCGCGCATAACAAGGGGAGGCTCGGCAAGACGCTGTTCACGGACGACGAGGCGGGCAATCTTGTCAGCGTTGCCGGCGTGTGGGACGACGAGGAGGAAGCCCGCTCAATCGCTGACGAGATCGAGCGGCTTCGAAAAAGCGGGCACGGGCTCAATCAGATCGCCGTTCTCGTCCGGGCCTCGGCGCAGATGCGGGCGATGGAAGACCGTTTCATCACCGTGGGACTGCCTTATCGCGTCATCGGCGGGCCGCGCTTCTACGAGCGGCAGGAAATCAAGGATGCGATCGCCTATCTGGAAGTGACGTCGAACCCATCGAACGATCTCAAATTCGAGCGCATCGTCAATGTGCCGAAGCGCGGTCTGGGTGACACGTCGGTCAAGCGCGTTCATGAACTGGCGCGCGCCAGGGGCATCGCCATGTTCGATGCCGCGCGCGAAATCATCGCCAGCGAAGAACTGCCCGGCAAGGCCCGCAAGGCCCTATCCGATCTTGTGCAGGCGTTCGAGCGGTGGCGGTCCCAGATCGATAATCTGAAGCACACCGAACTTGCCGAACTCATTCTGGACGAGAGCGGCTACACGGCCATGTGGCAGGCGGACAAGAGCCCGCAGGCGCAGAGCCGGTTGGACAACTTGAAAGAACTCGTGCGTTTCATGCACGACTTCGAGACACTCAACGGCTTCCTCGAGCACGTTTCACTCGTGATGGATGCTGACCAGAGCAACGACGGCGAGCGAGTCTCGATCATGACCCTGCATGCCGCAAAGGGTCTCGAATTCGATACCGTATTTCTCCCGGGATGGGAGGAGGGCCTTTTTCCTCACCAGCGTGCGTTGGACGAACAGGGGCAGGCCGGCCTCGAGGAAGAGCGGCGCCTGGCCTATGTCGGCATCACGCGGGCGCGGCGGCAGGCGCACATTTCGTTTGCGCAGAACCGGCGTCTGCGCGGCCTGTTCCAGGCGGCAATCCCGTCCCGCTTCGTCGACGAGTTGCCGGAGGCGCACGTCGAAGTCCGCGAGATGAAGAGCCCATTCGGCGGCGCCTATGCCAATCCGCAAAACCTTTATGGCAACCCTTACGGCCGTTCGCGCTTCGAAGAAGCGCAGCCGCAGTTCCGGTCATCCTACTCGACGCCCGGTTGGCAACGGGCGCAGAACGCTCGTACGCAACAGCCGACGCCGGCGGCGTCACGATCTCCCCTGACCATCGAGGGGCAACTGGTGGCCTCGTCGACGGCGGAGGGCGCCGGTTACAAGACCGGGGACCGCGTTTTTCATTCGAAATTCGGAGAAGGCCGGGTTGCGGAAGTCGACGGAAACAAACTCACCATCGAGTTCAAGACTTCGGGCCGTAAGCGCGTCGTTGACAGTTTTGTCCGGCCGATCTGACAGCCGTTCGGTAGAGCAGGGCCGGGCCAGGCTCGGCTGCAGTCATCCCAAATGCCGATTTTAGTCAATCAGAGCAAAATGTTATCGCGGCTGCGAGTCATAATTCGACCATCGAGGCGCTGCATCTCTGCACGCTCGGGGCACGTTTCGGGTTCACGGGAGTGGGAGCGTCACATGGTGTTCAATCGGAAATCGGAACCGGCGGCGCCGGCCAGGACAACCGCAGCGGCGGCCGGGCCGAAACCCGTTCAGCAGCATCTCGCTGCACAGAACATGACGGCGCAGATGAGCGGCGCGCCCTTCAGCGTGGGACCGGGCCATAACTCGGGAAGTCTCGAAGAATCTCTCATCGGAAGCGATCTCAGCATCGAAGGCCAGTCGATCACCATTCGCTGCAAAGGCACGTTGCGGGTAAACGGCAACATTCAGGCCGACTTGCATTCGCGGCAACTGGAAGTCGGCCGCGAGGCGATCGTAACCGGTTCGATCACAGCGGAGGCCGTCGATGTCCACGGCCGCGTGAACGGTGCGATCCTTTCCAACCGGGTCGTTCTGCATGCAAGTGCAGAGGTCGAGGGTGACATCGCCGCCGAGTATCTCGCGATCGAGCAGGGCGCCAGTTTCGATGGCCGGTCGCGCCGCGTGCGGGACGGTTCGGAAATCCAGCCGCAGACCGAGCCGGGTGCGCAAGCCCCGATGGCGAAACCGGCCAACGGCCACGGAGAGCACCTCAACGGATCAGCAGAGGCGCGGCCGCTCGCCTACCCTTGAGAGCCATTGCGACGAGTTTGGAAGCGCATAGGAAGACCCGGTCATTGCTTTGAGCAGTGGGCCGGGTCTTTTTCGATTCCTGCATCGTGCCGATATCCGCTCAGGCTTGCGATCCGAGACTTCGGGAAGCGCTCTGCGTGACGTTCTGAACACGATCGATGTCGCGAGCGATCTGGCGGAACTGCGCGGCAAGCTTCATCATCGGCGTCGAACCACGGCGCGCCGCGCGTTCGGCTTCTTCCAGACGGCTGCGAATGGCGGCAAGCTCCGTCTGCATGACTTCGCGAACCACCGCCGTGGCCGACAAAGTGGCGACGGCCGCTTCCGTGCGCGCGAACATGGCCCTCAGCTGCAACAGTGCGCTGGCGAGCGTGGGATCGTCGAGTCGATCGGTCTCTTGAGCGATCGCTTGCGGCACCGATTTCAATCCGGTGCTCATGGAGCCGATAAGCCCGTGCGTGAGTTCCTGCGCCTTTCGCAGGTTGCGAAGTGCCGCGTCTGCCGCACCGCTCAGGTCAGGGGCCACAAGTCGAATTTGCCTGGTGCGATGCAGATACGCGGCAACCGCCAATCCGACGGAGGCGATCAAGGCAACGATCCAAGGCAGAAGCGAGAACGATGGAGCGGCCGCCGCCGCATTGACGGCCGATGGCTGCGATACGGACGAGGTGGCAACCACCAGTTCTGGCACCGACGTCTCGGCTGTGCTGAACGACAGGGACGTCGTCCAGCCGCCGGCGCGCTCGTGTTCAACAGGGAACTCCGATCCGGAAGCTGCTACGGGGCGCAACCCGTCATCATCGTTTGCGGTTGCGTCGTCCGGTGTGACGCGATCAAGGCTACCGCCCGGCAGTTCGCCGGCCCCAAGCGTCATCAAGTCAGCGGAGGCGAAGTCGGACGGAGTGGCGGCGTCGACGATACGCGCCCCCGTTTCGCCCAGTGGCGCGAACCCTTGCGGAAGCACGACGCGTTCCATCGGTTTGCGCACGCGCCACGGCAGACATTCTCCGCCGCCCGCCGATGGCGTTTTCCGATCGGCGCAGCTCGGGGCGTGACCCGCGGCTGCATCGGCCTCGCGCGTGAGGACGAGGAGGCCTTTGGACAGCGTGGCCTCGCCGGCGGTTGTCTGGCCGACAGACGCCACGATCCGGTACCACGGCACGCGGTCCATTCCGCATGCGACCTCGAACTTGTGAACGGTCAGAGAGCGGCAATTATTCGAGAACGGCGGGTCGCAGGTTGTGAAAGCGCGCTGATCCCGGGTGCCGACAATATCGTAGGCGCGTTCCGGCCCCGGACGCGTAATGAGCGTGCCGCGTTCGAGCGAACAGCTGTAGGGCATCACGAGACGAACCGCGGCGCCCACGGACGATGGCGCGTCCATGCTCAAGGCTGGCGCGGCCTGAAGGCCCGCCAATGCCACAATCGAGAACAGGATTGCCCGCCCGGTCAATAATTACCCCTCCGAACACTGAAACACTCTACCGGTCTGTGTCCTGGGCGACAACGGCACCACTAAGGCAAAATCGACGTTTTCGTTATGCTCAATCAAAGTGCTAGGGGATGACGCCTGCGCATTTCTCCAGCCTGAGGCGTCATCGCCATGCCACGTTGCGCAACCAGACGGGGGTCCGGTTCTGGCGTCGTCTCGACAAGGCGAAGAGGCACCGCCACAATAGGTGCTGCCGGCCGTGCGGATCGACGAGGGGAGACGATATGGCAGCGGCAAATCCGGGAACAGTCGGGGCGGGGAGCGTGCAGCACGGTCCAGCGGCAAAATCGAAGGCGGCGTCAGACGCTCTTGCGCATACTCAAGGCGGCGCAACACCACAGCAGCCCGTTCCCGCCTATGAACGCTTCATTCCCGTCACGACGCTCGCACTCGTCGATCGCCTGACGGGAGCGGACGCATGGCCGGAAGGTCACCACCAGCAGGCGCGCCGATTTTTTCGCTATCTCGACTTCTGGCGCCGCCAGCAGCATAGCCGCAAGCTCATGTCGCTGCTTCGCGCCTACGAACCGTTCGACCCCGACAGCGATCTCCTGATCACCCGGCAGTACACGCCAGACGAGAAGAAGCGGCTTCAGAAGCGGACCGTTTCTGATGTGAAGCGGGTCCTTGAGCGGGCCAACTACGTTGCCATCGATCCGAAATCGGTCGAATTGATCCTGACCAAGGACAGCCACTACGGGCTCGACCTGCAGGTCGACCTCGGCGTTTTCGAGGAGTGTCTTCTCTATTATCGCGGCAAGTCGACGAAGCGCGACAAACGCACGAACTACCGAAAGTTTCTGCGCAAGGAAGAATTCGACGTCCCGATCTACCGCCGGCTTCTTCTTCTCTTCAAGCTGAAACCGTTTGACGTGCGGGTTCGCGAGATCATGGCGGAGAAGAACCTCAGCGAGAAGGAAGCGGCTAAAGTCGTCGCGCGCCTTCGCGGCAGCCTTCCCGTCGAGGTGAAGGAAGACAACATCTACATCAAGCTTTTCAAGAATATTCCGCGCAACGATCTGGAGATGGTTTTTCCCAATACGCGCGTGCGCTTCCGCCTCTTGGACAAGATCAAGCTGGGCGTGACGGGAGGCGGCGCGGTTGGCATGGGCCTCTTTGGAACGGCAGGCAAACTTGCAGCGGGTGGTCTGACGGTCGCCAATCCGATCGCCCTCATGGGGGCTCTGGCGGGGCTCGGGGGCATCGCGTTCCGGCAAGGCGTGAACTTCTTCAATCAGAAGCAGCGCTATATGGTTGTGATGGCGCAGAACCTTTATTTTCACGCCATGGCTGACAATCGCGGCGTCCTCATCAAGCTGGGAGAGCGCGGCGCGGAAGAGGATGTCAAAGAGGAAATCCTTCTCTACAGCGTGCTTGCCAAAGAGAAGTGCAAGCGCAGCGATCTCGATCACATCGATGCAGCCATCGAGAGTTATCTGATGAAGACTTTCGCGATCCGGGTTGATTTCGATCTCCCCGATGCGCTGGAGCGCCTGCTGGCGGACGGCATCGTCACCGAAGACGCCGACGGCACGCTGCTCACCCTCCAGCCCGCCGAGGCCGCCCAGCTGCTCGACCGGAAATGGGACCGGTTTCTGGACGACCTGCCCGACGGGACGAAGCCGGAAGGTCTCGAAATCGACGCGGAGGACTTCCCTCACCTTTGAAACTGGGATACGCACCCGCGTTCCCCATCCATCGCTGGTCATCGAGACCTTGCGACCTTCATTCCGTGTTGCATGACCGCTCGCAAACTCACGCTCGTCACCGCAGACCGGGATACCGCGCGCACGATCGCCGGCGCGCTCCAGGACCTCGTCGAGCCGCCGCCGGAGGCGTTGACACTGTTCGAGGCCGGCCAGGACGGCTGGCGCATCGAAGCCTATTTCAGCGAACTTCCGGACGCGGCGGAACTGCGGTCGATGCTCTCCGAAGTGACCGGGCTCGACGTCCCCCCGATCGCAGCGGTGGATGTGCCGGCGCTCAACTGGGTCGCGATCTCGCAGGCCGCGCTGCCTCCGGTGATCGCAAGGCGCTTCACCGTGCATGGGTCGCACGACCGGGAGCGGGTCGCGCGCGGTCCAAACGCCATTCTGATCGACGCCGGTGAAGCGTTCGGCACGGCTCACCATGCCACAACGTTCGGCTGCCTGTCAGCGATTGACCGCCTGACGCGTGAGCGGCCGTATCACCGCGTCCTTGATCTCGGCTGCGGTTCGGGTGTGCTCGCCATCGCGGCTGCGCGGGTGCTGCCCCAGGCCACGATCATCGCGACCGACATGGACCCGACCTCGGTCGCGGTCGCGCGATCCAACATGGCCGCCAACACGGGACCGCACCGCATCGCGGCGCACGTCGCGACCGGGCTTTCGCACCCCAGCCTCCGCCGAACAACGCCGTTCGATCTGGTCATCGCCAACATTCTCGCCGGTCCGCTGATGCGGCTGGCCCGCGACATCCGCCGGATCATGACGCCTGGGGGTAACCTTGTCCTGTCCGGCATTCTCATCCCGCAGGCTCCCGCCGTCATTGCCGCCTACGTGGCGCAGGGTTTTGCGCTGGAGCGGCACGACCGGCTGACCGGATGGTCGACGCTGACGTTGACCAGGCGCTGAAGCGCGCGTGTTGCACCCGGCTGGGCCTGCGCTTAAACAAGCCAGCATGTTCCAGACCTTCACTTCAGTGGCCGATCCCGCCCTCGCCGCGCCGCGCGTGGCCAAGCTGCGCGACTTGATGGCGGCGCAGAATATCGCTGCGTTCCTGGTGCCCCGCGCCGACGAACACCAGGGCGAATATGTGCCTCTCTCTGCCGAGCGATTGAAATGGCTGACCGGCTTTTCGGGGAGCGCCGGGCTCGCGGCCGTGACGGGGAGGCAGGCGGCCTTATTCGTAGACGGCCGTTATACGATCCAGGCAGCGCGGGAATGTGATCCCGCCGTCTTCGAGTTTCCCGGTCTCGCACGAGCCAAGCTTGCCGAGTGGCTGACGGCCCATCTAGGCGTGGGGGCCGTTGTCGGCTTCGATCCCTGGCTGCATACCGCGGGCGAAATCAAGCGGCTGGCGGGCCAGATCGGGAAGAAGGGACTTCTTCTGAAGCCCGTCGCGCGCAATCCCGTCGACCGGGCCTGGGGCCGTGAACGGCCGCAGCCGCCTCGCAATCCCGTCGTCCTGCATTCCGTCAAGAGAGCCGGACGCACGGCCGATAAGAAAATCGCGGACGTCCAGAAGCGGCTGATCGCCGACGGCCAGGACTACGTTGTTCTGACCCTGCCCGACAGCATCTGCTGGCTGTTCAACATTCGCGGCTCCGACATCGCTCACAATCCCGTGGTCCTTTCCTTCGCAATCGTGCCGGCGAAGGGCAGGCCGGAGCTTTTCGTCGACAGCGCCAAGCTATCGAACGAGGTGCGCCACGAACTGGAACGCGTTGCCACGATCTCGGAACCGGGTGCACTCGGCGCGCGCGTTGCTAATCTGAAATCCGAAGGACGGCCTGTCCGGCTTGATCCGGAAACCGCCCCATATGCACTCGCGCGCGGTTTGGGGCCGAAGATCGTCTCGGCCGGCGCTGATCCCTGTATCGGGCTCAAGGCTCTCAAGAACCCGGCCGAGGTCGCCGGGGCGCGCAAGGCCCACATTCGCGACGGCGCAGCCATGGTGCGCTTTCTGCGATGGCTCGAGGGGGCGGCTGGCGGGGGCCGGCTCGACGAGATTACGGCGGTTCGCAAGCTCGAAGAGTTGAGAACCGCCACGCGGCACCTTCGGGAAATCTCGTTCGACACCATTTCAGGTTCGGGGCCGAACGGCGCGATCGTTCACTACCGGGTGACGGAGGCGACCAACCGCTTGCTCGGCAGGGGCGAGCTCTTCCTCATCGACTCGGGCGCGCAGTATGAAGACGGCACGACGGACATCACGCGCACGGTGGCCATCGGCACGCCCTCCGAGGAGATGAAAGAGCGGGCCACACTCGTCCTCAAGGGACACATCGCCATCGCGACGGCGCGCTTTCCCAAGGGCACGCGCGGCATCGATCTGGATCCCTTTGCGCGCCGGGCATTATGGCAGCACGGGCTGGATTACGACCATGGAACCGGGCACGGCATCGGCAGCTACCTGTCGGTACACGAGGGGCCCCAGTCCATATCGCGCGCCGGCATGGTGGCGCTGGAGCCCGGGATGATCTGCTCGAACGAACCGGGGTACTACAAGGCCGGCGCCTATGGCATCCGGATCGAGAACCTGGTGCTCGTGACCGGCGCGGAAATCCCGGATGGGGGCGAACGTCCCATGATGGGCTTCGAGACGCTGACGCTTGTTCCCATCGACCGGCGTTTGATCGCCCGGAGCCTACTCACGAGAGAGGAACGCGACTGGATCAACGCCTATCATGCGCGGGTTCGCGAGGTGATCGGGGAGGAAGTGGCCGGCGAAGAGGATGTCGTGAAGTGGCTCCATGCCGCGACCCAGCCGGTTTGACCATCGGCATCAGGCTTTGATCAGGTCGATCCACTCGTCCTCGGTGAGCACCGCGACGCCAAGGTCACGAGCCTTGGCAAGTTTCGAACCGGCATCCGCTCCGGCGACGACGTAATCGGTTTTCCTGGACACGGAGCCAGCCACCTTCGCGCCGAGCCGCTCGGCCTGCGCCTTGGCCTCGTTGCGGGACAAACGCTCCAGCGAACCGGTGAACACGACCGTCTTGCCGCTCACTGAAGAGGCGACCGTCGTACGCACATAAGGCTCGACCTCGACTTCGGCGAGGAGCGCGTCGAGCGCTTCGATGTTGTGCGGTTCGGATAAGAAATCGATCAGCGCGTCGACAACGGTTGCTCCTATACCCTCGATGTTGTCGATGTCGGCGTAGGCTTCACTGTTCTTGCCACCCGCAACGGCGGCATCGACGGCTTTGCGGAATTCGGGCAACGAGCCAAATGCTGCCGCCAGATCCTTCGCGGTCTGTTCTCCAATGTAGCGGATCCCCAGCGCATAGAGAAAGCGCTCGAGCCCGATCTTGCGGCGCGCATCTACCGCGCCAAACAGCTTGTCGACCGATTTCTCGCCGAAGCCTTTGCGCGACTTCAGCGGCGTATTGCTTCTCGCGTCGCGAGCCTGGAGCGTGAAAATGTCGGCCGGCGTGCGGATAAGTTCCTCGTCGAAAAACAGTTCGATCTTCTCGTCGCCAAGCCCTTCGATGTCGAAGGCGAGGCGCGAAACGAAATGCTTCAGTCGCTCCTTCGCCTGGGCCGGGCAGATGAGCCCACCCGTACAGCGGCGAACAACGCCGCCTTCGCTGTCGCCGTCCTCGCTGGCTTCGCGCACGGCATGACTGCCGCAAACCGGGCAGACATGGGGCATGTGGAACTTTTGGGCGTCTCCCGGACGCTTGTCGAGAACGACCGACACCACCTGCGGAATGACGTCGCCGGCCCGCTGCACGACGACGGTATCGCCGATGCGAATGTCCTTGCGCGCAATCTCGTCCTCGTTGTGCAGCGTCGCGTTGGAGACTACGACGCCGCCGACCGTGACCGGCTCGAGCTTGGCTACCGGGGTCAGAGCGCCCGTGCGTCCGACCTGAATGTCGATGGCGCGCACAATCGTGACGGCTTGCTCGGCGGGAAACTTATGGGCAATGGCCCAGCGTGGCGATCGCGACACGAAGCCGAGGCGCTCGCGAAGGTCGAGCCGGTCGACCTTGTAGACGACGCCGTCTATGTCGTAGCCCAGCGCCGCGCGCTTCTGCCCCAAATCGGCATAGAACTTCAGCAGATCCGATGTGCTGGTACAGCGTCGCGTCAGCGGATTGACCGGCAGGCCCCAGCGGTGCATCGCCTCGATCATGCCGTGCTGCGTGTCGGCGGCCAGTGCCGACATCTCCCCCCAGGCATAAGCGAAGAAGCGCAGCGGACGCGAAGCGGTGACCGCCGGATCGAGTTGGCGCAGGGAGCCGGCTGCGGCGTTGCGCGGGTTTGCGAAGATCTTTCCGCCCGATGCCGCCTGGGTCTCGTTCAGTGTCTTGAACTCGGCGTGGCTCATGTAGATTTCGCCGCGGATCTCGGCGACGTCCGGCACATGCCTGCCCTTCAGGACGTGGGGAATCTCCCCGATGGTGCGCACGTTGTCGGTGACGCGCTCGCCCTCCGAACCGTCACCACGGGTTGCCGCTTCGACAAGATGGCCGTTCTCGTAGCGGATCGATATCGATAGACCATCGATCTTGGGTTCGGCGGTGAAAGCGATGGGATCGCTGTCATCCAGCCCGAGGAAGCGGTGAACGCGGGCGGCGAATTCGACCACTTCTTCGTCTTCGAACGCATTGCCGAGGGAAAGCATCGGAACGCGGTGACGGACTTTGCCAAAGCCTTCAACAGCGGTGGCGCCTATCCGGCGCGACGGGCTGTCAGGGCGAACCAGATCGGGGAACCGGGCCTCTATCGCGTCGTTGCGGCGGCGTAGGTCGTCATACTCCGCGTCGGAGATCTCGGGCGCATCAGACTGGTAATAGAGCCGGTCGTGCCTCGCGATCTCGTCGGCGAGGCGCTGCAGCTCTGCTGCGGCCTCGTCGCGTGTGAGTTTATCGGCCGATACCGGTCTCTGGGCTGTGGTCTTGCGCGGGGTCATGCTGGCGACATGTTGCGGTTCGGCACGCTCGCCCGGCCATGAGCGGGGGGCATGTCAGCCCGAGGTTCCGCCACCGAGCGATATGCTAGGAAGGCTCTTCCACGCCTTGGAGATCCATGATCCGCCGTCCTCACGGGGTGCCAGACCATCCGACTGCAACAGCGCATAGCTGTCCTTGTACCACTTCGATTGGGGAAAGTTATACCCCAGGACGGCCGCCGCCGTCTGCGCTTCTTCCTTCACGCCGAGAGCCATATAGGCTTCCGTAAGGCGCGCGAGAGCCTCTTCAACGTGGTTGGTCGTCTGATATTCGGTGACGACGGTCTTGAAGCGGTTGATTGCCCCGACATAATTCTTGCGCTTCAGGTAGTAGCGGCCGATCTCCATTTCCTGCGCGGCCAGCGTGTCTTCGCAGATCCGGATGCGATTATCGACCTTCTCCGCATAGCTGCTGTCAGGGTAGCGCGTCTTCAGGATCTTGAATTGTTCGAGCGCTTTGCGCGTGGTGCCCTGGTCGCGGTTGGCGCCCCTCATGTCGTCGAAGTATGCCGATGCGATGATGTAGTGCGCGAAGGGCGCATCCTTCGTTCCGGGATGCATGACCGTGTAGCGTTCAGCGGATGCGATCGCTTCTGGGAACTTGCCGGCCTTGTAGTAGGCATAGGCCGAAAGCACGATCGCGCGGCGCGCCTCTGACGAATACGGATGCGAGCGGTCCAACTCCTCGAACTTAGCGGCTGCCGCCTCGAACCGGCCGGACGTCATCATGGCGTCGGCCTCGGCATACATCTTCTCGGGAGGATCAGAACTGATCGCGCCCGTCGCATCGATCGAAGACGCGCAACCGGCGAGCAGAACTGCGGCCAGGGCCATTGCAAGCCCGGCCATCAGTCGCGACGGTATACCGCTTCGCATTCTTCGTTCCGAACTTTTCTGGCAACCGGCCATGCCGGCCTTCCCCGGTGGCCAACAAGACTGGCCACCCCCTCAGCGTTCAGATAGCACACGAGTCCCGGTCGCCAAAGAACCGAACGTGCCCAACCCACATGCCTTAGTGACAATGGACTTCGTGACTCGGGATTATGTTAGTTGTGGGGCCAGCAAACAGCAAAAAGGGCTAGCTGGCATGAGCCGCAAGCCCTCGCAACACGCCTAAACTTCTCGTTAGTATTATTCGCCGACGGCCACGGCCTGGGGCACCTCGAAGATGCGCGGCGACATCTCGCGAACGCGCGGAGCCTGCACGATCGTCCAGGCGGACACATCCTCGAGCAGAGCCTTCAGAACCAGAGAATTGAGACGGTGACCGCCGCGGACCGACCGATAGGCGCCGAGAAGCGGCAATCCGGACAAGCTCAGGTCGCCCACTGCATCGAGCATCTTGTGGCGGACGAACTCGAGCGGGTCGCGCAGACCTTCCCGGTTCATGATGCGGCCCTCGCCGATGGCCACCGTGTTTGTGAGATTGGCACCGAGCGCGAGGCCGGCTTTCCAGAGACGCTCCACATCGGACATGAAGCCGAAAGTGCGGGCGCGGGACAATTCGTTGCGGAAGATGCCCGGGCTCATCTCGAATGCGAGACGCTGACGGCCGATGAGCGGGGTATCGAAATCGATTTCAACGTCGAGATGGAAACCGGAATGCGGAGAGATCTC
Source organism: Hyphomicrobium sp. (assembly GCA_025458125.1). Classification (GTDB taxonomy): domain Bacteria; phylum Pseudomonadota; class Alphaproteobacteria; order Rhizobiales; family Hyphomicrobiaceae; genus JAGVSR01. The sequence continues at coordinate 9,330 of JALOTA010000014.1, read as the reverse complement.
GCCCCAGCAGCCGCCTTCCTCAACACGGATGGGCTTGAGCACCTTGATGAAGCGCCGCGGCGCGTTCAACTCGCGCAGACCGACTTCGTCGATGGCTTCCACGAACGGCACGGAGCTGCCGTCCATGATCGGAACTTCCTTGCTGTCGATCTCGATGATGCAGTTATCGACCGAAAGCCCGCGAAGGGCTGCAAGGAGATGCTCCACAGTGGAAACCGTGACGCCGGACTCGTCGCCGATCACCGTGCAGAGCGTGAGGTTTTTGACGTTGCTCACGTGCGCCGGAATTTCGGCTACGACACGACCGCGCTTCGTTGCAACGAAGAGGAGACCGGTATCGACATCAGCGGGATGAAGTGTGACGGACACAGGTGCACCACTATGGACACCGGTTCCCTTAAGTTCGATTTCACGGGCAATCGTCGTCTGTCGCGCACCGATAAATCGATTCGACATGCTGCGCCGTCCCCTCGTTTATCCCCAGCAGTCAACGGGTCGAAACCTGTTTCCTGCCCCCCGGATCCGTCTTCGTCTCGCCTACTCCCTGTCTCGACGGCGCTTCTTGCTTGGCGCTTGGCGAGACCCCTGAGGCGGGGCAAATCAAGATCACATCCGAGACGACGATAACTGTCGCATACCGGTGCCACAAATCACGCTTTCTTACGTTCTGTTACCGATCGGAAATGCATACGATCGAAGCAAATTGAATAAAGAAAAGACGCCGTGTCAGCGACCGCGCGATTTGCCGAAAAAGGCCGGTAAATCGTGCTTTTCTTGACGTTCCGGCACTACATCGCGCGGCATGGACCGATGACCCTGCGCGTCAGCTCCTACGCTGTAGGACCGATCGCTGGATTGATGCTCGAAGGGACCCGATGCCCGTTCCGAGGAAGGCGACGGCTGCGAATCAGTTTCGCGTTTTGCCCGGCCTGTGAGTCGCTCGAAGAGGCTCTTCTTCCGGGGTTCCGAATGTGGCGCCGAATGAGCTGGCGCCGATGCATGGCCAGTTGCACCGCTACGTTGCGACTTGGCATGGTAGTCACGCTGACCAACTTCGGGAAATTCTCCCAGCTCGGGCATGCGGCGTGGCGGGCGGCGAACCTGCGCCGGCGGGCCGGGTATGAATTCTTCCTGCCGGTGAGGCTCTGCGTAGCCGGAGCCATGCTGGGGCTGCGGCGCCAGATAGGGCGGCGCAATCGTTCCAGGCGAAAGGTCGGTGATCTCCACGTCATCAGCCGAGTGCCAACTCGGGGCGCGCGTGACCGGGTGAGCCGGAGCCACCGTGACCTGGGGCATTGGGGGATGGGGGTGTGTGGACGGGCCTCGGGTGAGTTCGTCGTAGGCCTGCGACGGCCTCAACACCGCCGCGATGTGTTCCTCATCGGAGAACTGCGGCTGAGCGGCCCGGTAGGTTTCCGGCGGCAGCGCAGGCGGCGCGGCGGGTACCGCCACGCTGTGCTCGCGGCCAGCGCGGTCCATGCCCGATGCCACGATCGAAACGCGCACACGGTCGCCGAGCGACGGGTCGGTCGTGGCGCCGACGATGATATTCGCATCGGGGTCCACTTCCTGCCGGACCCGGGTCGCGGCTTCATCGACTTCGTAAAGGGTAAGGTCGGAGCCGCCAGTGATGGACAACAGAAGTCCCTTGGCGCCGGCCAGCGAGACGTCGTCGAGCAGCGGATTGCTGATTGCTTCTTCGGCCGCCCGCACCGCGCGCTCTTCACCCGAGGCCTCACCCGTCCCCATCATGGCGTTACCCATGCCGGTCATGACGGTGCGCACGTCGGCGAAGTCGAGATTAATCAGTCCGTCCTTCACGATCAGGTCAACGATGCAGGCCACTCCCGAATAGAGAACCTGATCGGCCAGGACGAAGGCCTCGGCAAACGTCGTGCGTTCGCTGGCGATGCGAAACAGGTTCTGGTTGGGAATGACGATCAGCGTGTCGACGTGCCGGCGAAGCTCGGCGATGCCGGCTTCGGCTATGCGCATGCGCCGGGACCCTTCGAATTGGAAAGGCTTCGTGACCACGCCGACGGTCAGAATATTCTGTTCTTTTGCCGCCCTGGCGATGACGGCGGCCGCGCCGGTGCCGGTGCCTCCGCCCATGCCGGCGGCAACGAAGACCATGTGCGAGCCGCGCACGAGTTCGCGGATCTCTTCAATCGTCTCGATGGCTGCGGCCTCGCCGATGTCGGGCCGGGAACCCGCACCCAGACCTTCGGTCAGCTTTGCACCCAACTGGATCTTACTCTTGGCATGAGAGGCCACGAGCGACTGGGCGTCCGTGTTAGCGACCACGAATTCGACGCCGTCCAGGCTGGCATCGATCATGTTGTTGACCGCGTTGCAGCCCGCCCCGCCGACACCGATGACGGTTATGCGCGGCTTCAGGTCTGTGATGTTCAGCGGCAGCTTAGCGCTCATGTGGCCCTCGGTCTGTCAGAAGGTCCGCGCAGCGTGCCACCGTTTTTCCGGCAGGCTCCGCGCGTCTTCCCTAGAAACCGTCCTTCAGCCACTGCCCGACCTGTACGAAGTAGCTCTGCTGCGAATCCACGCCGCCAGCCTCGTTGAGATCGTCGACCGCGCTTTCTGCGACGGCACGCAAAACGCCAACACCACCGGCAAAAGCCGCCGATGCATACAAGGGCGGCAAGCCCGAGATGGGCCGCGGCCTGCCGAGACGCACGGGCCGCCCTAACACGCCTTCTGCGAAAGATTGCAGACCGGTGATCTCGCTACCGCCGCCGCAGAGAACGATCCTCGCGGCGTTACGTTCGAGAAGCCCAGCGTTCGCAAGTTGATCGCGAACGAGGATGAGCAGGTGGGCCATGCGCGACTGGATGATCCGGGCCAGATCAGCCTTAGTCGATCTCTGCTCGAAACCTTCACCTTCCGCGCTTATGGCATAGGTGACGATATCGTGCTGATCCGACTGCGCCTTAAGCACTGTGCCATAAACCGTTTTGATTCGCTCGGCTTCTTCAAGTGGCGTGCGCAACGCATGCACAAGATCGTGTGTGACATGAGCGCCACCCATGGAGATCGATCCCGTGAAGACCGACCGGCCGCTGGCGAACACCGTGGTGCCGGTCACTTCGGCCCCGATATCGATGACGATGACGCCGTGACGGCGCTCGTCCTCGCTGCATACCGCCAATGCGCTTGCGACCGGACCGGGAACAATCCGGCGCGGGGCAAGGAAGCTGCGCTCTACCGTCCGGGTCAGGTTCACGACAGCGGCCGTGTCGGCGCTGACCGCGTGCAGGTTGAGCGTCAACCTTCGCGCGGCAATGCCGATTGGATCGGTTAGAAGTGCGCCGGCGTCCGCACGAAAGCCGAGGTTCTCCAGTTGCAGAAGCGAGCGGCCGGACGGCGCGCCATGAGAGCGGCCAATACTCTCCACCCGCTTGACCGTGTGGTGCGTGATCACGCCCTCCGACGTCGGCGCGGATACCGCAAACGTCCGTGACGCGAGGTGTCCTCCGTTCATATGCAGGTCGATCATGTCGAGGCTGATACCGGCCATCATCTCGGCCTGGGCGATCGCACAGCGAATGGCGCCCTCAGCGGCGGCCAGATCGACAATTGTGCCCGCTCTCACTCCCCGCGAAGGAACAAGCCCGACGCCGATAATGCGGGCGGGACGGCCCTCAGGGTCGCACGACGCGATCAGGCAAACGGTTTTGAAGCTTCCCGCATCGAGCACGGCGGCGAAGCGTCCGGAACGGCCGGGGCGAAGTGCGGAACTCATCGACGCTCACTCTCCTCCAGCCGCCGGACGGGCGGTCCGGATGGCGATTTTCGAGGCAGAGCGCAGGTCGATGATCTGGCCCGGCTGAGCGGCACGGCTGACCAATCCCGGTTCGGCCGCGAGCCGGGCGAGCGCGGAGTTTTCGCCTGAAGACGGGAGATGGATGCGCCCCCCGTCCGCGAGTTCCAGCGTCCAGCGACGGTCGCCGTGCCGCCGCATGCGCTCGACGCGCGATTTGATTGCGGGATATCGGTCCAACGCGCCCACCAGTGGCGCGGCGGTGGCAGCGGCTCCCTCGCCTGCAATCCTTGGAAGATGATCGAGGATGGCGTCCCGTTTGACCGGTCCGAGGACGCGGCCGGTTGCGTCGACCAGCTCGGCCCCGTCTTCGCGTTCCCAGATCGCGAATGCCTTGCGTTCCTTGACGCGGACGTCGAGCTGACCCGGCCAGACGCGGGAAATCTCGACCGACTGCACCCACGGCAGCCGCTCGAAGCGGCCGCGCGCCGCCTCCGCGTCGAAGCTCGTCAGAGAGCGGGCAGACTGCAAATCCAGAGCCGCGAATAGAGCCACATGCGGCGTTTGCCGGTACCCCGTCATCGAGACCTGCTCGATTCCGAAACCCAGTGCAGAGGCGATCGCGTCGCGATCCAGCACACCCGACCGTTGCGCGAATGCGGCTCCCGTGGCGCAGATCGCCACGAATGCGAGTCCGGCGACACTGCGAAGGCAGATGACAGGCATCAGGCGCCGCGTGCGACCCGGGCGAACGCGCTGTGGGTCGTAGGCGTGACCAAAATCGAATTGCCGGTGGGACGATGATCGGGTGGATGCTTGGTAAGGCGCAGAGGTCTGTCGGACTGACGCATCGCGCGCCACCCGGAATGAGTTCAGCTCTGACGCTACCTCTGACAACTCGCGTCCTCGGTGATCCACCTGACGAGTTCACCAAAGCTCCAACCGGCGTATCCGGCCAGTTCCGGAACCAGCGATGTACCCGTCATTCCCGGCTGGGTGTTGACCTCCAGGCAGATCAATTCGCCCGAACCCCCTGCCGTATCGTCATATCGAAAGTCGGCGCGGGACACGCCCCGGCAGCCGAGGGCTTGATGAGCGGCCCAGGTGTATTTCCGGACCAACTGGTAAACATCCGGTAAAACCTTGGCGGGAAGCTCGTGGATTGAACCGCCCGGCGCGTATTTTGCCTCGAAATCATAGAAGACGAGCCCGTCTTTCGGCTTAATCTCGATGACATCGGTGACGAAGCCGCCGATCACGGCGCAGGTTAATTCGCGTCCGGCGATGTAGCGCTCGACCATGATGACATCGTCCGGCCGGCCTTCCGAAAGGATAGCACGGCGCCAGTCGTTGTTGCCCGGACGAATGATGAGCACTCCGACGCTCGATCCCTCGTCGACCGGCTTCACGACGTAGGGGGGCGGCAACACGTGAGCCTCGGCCGCCTCAGCCCGCGAGACCACGCGGGCCTCCGCAACAGGCACGCCCGCCGGCTTCATGACCGCCTTGGCGCGCTCCTTGTGCATGGCAAGGGCGGAGGCCAGAACGCCTGAGTGTGTGTAGGGGATTTGCAGACACTCGAGTATTCCCTGGATGCAGCCGTCCTCGCCGAAGCGGCCGTGCAGGGCATTGAAGGCGACGTCGGGCCTCAAAGCGTCAAGCGTCGCGGATACGTTGCGGTCCACGTCGATGCGGGTCACGCGGTAGCCCTCACCTTCCAGCGCACCGGCAACGGCTTCGCCGGACTTCAGGCTGATGGGACGTTCGGCCGACCAGCCCCCCATGAGTACGGCGACGTGTTCGCGCGTCCGGCGCGGCGGGGTACCCAATGTCATGGCGAATGTCATGCCGAGTGTCATGGGGACTGCTCTTGAAGGGCCAGCGCTTCACCCGTCGGCCGTCCGGGGCTGGGTTCACCCAGGCGAATGATCTCCCATTCGAGCGTGATGCCCGAGGTCGCCTTGACTCGCGCTCGCACGGTTTCTCCAAGCGTCTCGACATCCTCGCCGGAAGCCTGGCGATCGTTGATGAGAAAGTTGCAGTGCATCTCGGAAACCTTCGCACCGCCGACCCGAAATCCGCGACAGCCCGCGGCGTCGACGAGTTTCCACGCGCTGTTACCGGCCGGGTTCTTGAACGTGGAGCCGCCCGTGCGCTCGCGCACGGGTTGGTTCTTCTCGCGGTACTCGGCAACTTCGTCCATCTGCCTCGCGATCTCGTCGGGGTCGCCAGGCTTGCCCTCAAAGGTTGCGGCGGTGAAAATCCAGTCTTCGGGAATACCGCAATGCCGGTAGGTGAACTTCATGTCGGCGTTCGACAGGATATGCACGGTGCCGGCGCGATCGACGGCTCTAGCGTTGACGAGCACATCCTTCGTCTCGCAGCCGTGAGCGCCCGCGTTCATGCGCAGCGCCCCGCCGATCGAGCCGGGTATTCCGCGATAGAACGACAGACCGGCAATTCCGGCTTCGGCGGCCGCGCGGGCAACCTTCACGTCGGGGACGGCGGTCCCTGCCGTGAGACGGGTGCCCTCGGTTGTGATTTCGTTGAATCCACGGCCCAAACGGATGACGACACCCGGCACGCCGCCATCTCGAACGAGCAGGTTCGAACCCAGACCGACGACGAACACCGGCGTATCGGTTCCGGCGTTCTTCAGGAAATAAGCAAGATCGGCTTCATCGGCGGGCGCGAACAGCACTTGCGCCGGACCGCCAACACGGAACCAGGTGATATCGGCGAGCGGCGCGTTGGGCGTGAGACGGCCGCGCAAATCGGGCATGCGCGATTTGAGATCGCCGGTGATATCTGAAAAATCCATCGCGGCCGCCTATTCCGCGGCCTGAGCCGAAAGCCACTGGGGCAGGCTTGCCGCCCACTCCGTCGATGCACCGGCACCCAGGCATACCACCATGTCGCCGGGCCGGGCGTAGCGGCGAAGCAGAGGTACCATATCGGAGGGATGATCGACGGAGGTCACCGCACGGTGGCCGGTCGACCGGATACCGTCCGCCAGCGTGTGCTGATCGACACCTGCGATGGGCGTTTCGCCCGCCGAGTAGAGCGGTGCCACGATCACGCTGTCGGCGTCCTTAAAGCAGGCGCAGAATTCCCTGAACAGATCGCGCACGCGTGTATAGCGATGCGGCTCGCACACGGCGACGACGCGCCCCTTGGTACCGGCACGCGCGGCCTCGAGTACAGCTGCGATTTCCGTCGGGTGGTGGCCATAGTCATCGTAGATCTGGATGCCGTTCCATTGGCCCGTCGGCTGGAAGCGGCGCTTCACTCCGGAGAACTCCGCCAAGCCGGCGCGGATGGTTTCGTCGGGAATGCCTGCTTCGGCTGCGACTGCGATCGCGGCGAGAGCGTTGAGGGTATTGTGAAGGCCCGGCACTGGAACTTGCCAGCCCGAGAGCCTTCGGGCACCCCCTGCAACGCGCGGCGACAACATCGCATCGAAAATGCTGGTGAAGCCGTCCTGGCGGCTCGCCAGCAATTGCAGGTCGGCCCCCTGGCTCACGCCATAGGTCAAGAGGCGACGCCCGTCGCGGCGCAGATCGAGGCGTTCCACCATCTGCCGCACCACCGGGTGATCGATGCAGGTCACCGCCAGACCATAAAAGGGAATGTTCCGGTAGAACGCGGCATATTCCGCGTGCATGTTCTCGACGGTCTTGAAGTAGTCGAGATGCTCGGGATCGATGTTGGTGACGATGCCAATCTCGGTGGGCAGCCGCACGAAGGTGCCGTCGCTCTCGTCGGCCTCCACGATCATCCAGTTGCCTTTGCCGAGACGCGCATTCGAGCCCCAGGCATTGATGATGCCGCCGGTGATGACCGTGGGGTCCTTTCCGGCCTTTTCGAAAATAGTCGAGACGAGCGAGGTCGTCGTTGTCTTGCCGTGCGTGCCGGTGACGGAAACCGTGGAGTAGAGCCGCATCAGTTCCGCGAGGGCTTCGGCGCGCCGGATGATGGTGAGCCCCTTCTGGCGCGCCCCTTCGAGCTCAGGGTTGCCGGGCTTGACCGCCGTGGAGATGATGACGTTCTTCGCGCCGATGAGATTGACCGCATCATGGCCGATGAAAACCCGGACGCCTCGCGCGCGAAGCCGGCGCACGTTGGCGCTTTCCTTCTGATCGCTGCCCTGAACGGCGAACCCCTTGGCGAGCAGGATCTCGGCGATGGCGCTCATGCCGATGCCGCCGATGCCGATGATATGAAAGGTGCCTGCGTCGCGGGGAATCTGCATGTCTTTTCTATCGTCCCGTTATTGCCCGGCTTCAGGAGACCCGGGAAGGAGCCGCCATGTCGTTCTTAGCCGGTCCCGCCAGTTCCTCGACCAGGGTTGCGAGCCGGGCGACAGCGTCCGGTCGGCCTAGTTTTTTGGCGCAGTCTGCTGCTTCGCGAAGTTCGGCGCCACCTTCCATCAATCTTGCGATCTCAGCGGAGAGTCTTTCCGGACTGAGTGTCCTTTGTTCGATACACCAACCGCCGCCCGATTCGGCAAGGCGGGTCGCATTCTGGAGTTGATCGTTGTCGAGAGAATGCGGCAACGGGACGAGAATGGACGGTCTGCCGATCACGGTCAATTCGGCCACCGAGGATGCCCCGGCCCGGCCGATCACCAGATGACTTGCCGCCATGCGGGCCGGCAAATCCTTGAAGAATGTGGCGATTTCAGCCGAAATCCCGCTCGCCGCATAAGCTTCGCGAACGCGGATGACGTCTTCTTCCCGGGCCTGTTGAACGACCGTCAGTCGCGCCTTCAAACTGGCGGGGAGCAGGCTGAGCGCCGGCGGGATAGCATCGGAGAAATAACGCGCGCCCTGGCTCCCGCCGAAGACGAGCAGGTTGAACGGACCGTCCGGCGCGAGCAGTGGATAGGGTGCCGACGCCGCCTGGACAACGATCCCGCGCACGGGATTGCCCGTGAATCGCGACTTGGCCAACAGCGGCCCATCTAGGAATTTCGTCGTCTCGAATGACGTCGCAATGGCATCGACGCGGCGCGCGAGCATCTTGTTGGCGCGCCCGAGGACCGCGTTCTGTTCGTGCAACATCGTCGGAATCGCCAGGTGCCGTGCAGCGAGAAGCGGAGGAAACGACGGATAGCCGCCAAAACCGACCACCACGGCGGGTTTAACCTCTTTCATGATCTTGCGGGCGGCCAGGATGCCCCGCGCGAGCGTCATGCCGGTGCGCGCCACGGCAACCGGCGATTTGGAGGCCAACGTCGCGGATGGCACCTGATGCACCGCCCGGGCAGGAAATCCGGTCCCATATCGGTCGCCGCGCATGTCGGTCATCAGGTCCACCGTAAAGCCCCGGCGTCCCAATTCTTCGGCCAAGGCAAACGCCGGAAACAGGTGTCCGCCGGTCCCCCCGGCGGCCAGCATGACGGTTCGATTGCGGGTCATTCGTCATCCGTTTTCGTGGTCGGTCGGGGGTCTTGACAGTCAAAGACGGCCGTTTCTGGTCCGGTTCGGGGATGCGATCAAGCGGCGCGGCGGCGCGTCAGTGCCAGCAGGAGGCCGAGGGTAATGGAAATGGCC
>JALOTA010000154.1 GCA_025458125.1 Hyphomicrobium sp. | reverse complement strand
GGAGCAGCTGTCCGACATCTATGCCTTCCGCGTGACCTGCCAGGACATCACCGACTGCTACCGGGCGCTCGGTGTGGCTCACACGACGTGGCGGGCAGTACCGGGAAGGTTCAAGGACTACATCTCGACGCCCAAACAGAACAACTACCAGTCGATCCATACGACGGTGGTTGGTCCGCGTCACCAGCGCGTCGAACTGCAGATCCGCACGCATCTGATGCATCAGGTGGCGGAATATGGCGTCGCCGCGCACGCACTCTACAAAGATATGACGAATGGAAAGATTTCTGCCGGTTCTCCCACGTCACTCGACGACAAGGAGCACGGGCCGTACGTCTGGCTGCGCCGCATGGTGGAAACGCTGCTGGAGGGCTCGAACCCTGAAGAGTTCCTGGAGCACACCAAGCTCGAACTTTTTCAGGATCAGGTGTTCTGCTTCACGCCGAAGGGGCGGCTGATTGCACTTCCGCGAGGCGCCACGCCGCTCGATTTTGCCTATGCCGTGCACACGGACGTCGGCAACGCTGCCGTCGGCGCATATGTGAACGGCCGTCATGTTCCGATCGACACCCGCCTTCGCAATGGCGATGAAGTGGAGATCCGGACTTCGAAAGGACATGTGCCCCCCGCGGCTTGGGAAAGCCTATGTGTTACAGGGCGAGCTCAGAGCGCGATCCGGCGTGCAGCGCGGGAAGCCGTTCGCCGGCAATATGTGGAACTCGGCCGCCGTCTGGCGTCGGCTGCTTTCGAAGCAGCCCATCTCGCCTACTCGGATGATGCGGTAAAACGGGTACTCTCGAAGTTTCCCTACAAGTCTCTCGATGAACTTCTTGCTGCAGTCGCGAGAGGAGATCTGCCCGCCGGGGACGTTTTGAAAGCCGTTGCGCCGGAATCAGTTCAAGCGGCTGCGGTCCAGAGCGTTCTTGAGAACCCCCTGAAGGGATGGCTCGATCTGACGAAGATCCCGGGGCTGCGGGTTCGTTCGCCCGCGACTGGAGCAGTTTCCGCGCAGTTTTCGTCAGGAATCGCTCTCAAAGGCCTCAAAGATGACGTTCCGGTGATCTTCGAGGAAGGAGGCGCGGTCCCCGGCGACCGCATCGTCGGCGTCCTCGAGCCCGGCACGGGTATCCGCATTTTTCAAATCCATTCGCCCAAGCTGCAAGCCTATGAGCATCAGCGCTGGATCGACATGACCTGGGACATCGATGCGGGCAAGCAGGAGCGTTTCCCGGCAAAATTGAGCGTTACAGCGCCTAACCGGCCGGGATCTCTCGCAGCCATTGCAGAGGTGATCGGCGAGGCGGGCGGCAACATTGATAACCTCAAGATGATCCGTCGCGCTTCGGATTTCACGGAGCTGCGCATCGAGGTGGAGGTCTTCGATCTCGCCCATCTCAATCGCATCATTGCAGGCTTGAGGCAGAAAGATATCGTCACTCACGTGGAACGGATCTTCGAATAGCGCGCGGCTCTCAGCCCCGGCGGGTCACCGATCATCTCATCCAAGGAACAGACATGAGCAGCGCGCTTCCCAGTTCGAAATTTCTGCGCCTTGGGGTCAACATCGATCATGTGGCGACCATTCGTAATGCACGGGGCGGCCGTCATCCCGATCCCTTGCGTGCCGCGCATCTGGCTGTGGAAGCGGGGGCCGATGGCATCACCGCGCACCTGCGCGAGGACAGGAGGCACATCTCCGACGGCGATATCGCCCGCCTGAAGGCGGAGCTGACGCGGCCGCTTAATCTCGAGATGGCGGCCACGCAGGAGATGCTCGACATTGCGCTGCGCCATGTGCCCAACGCCTGCTGTCTCGTTCCGGAGCGGCGCGAGGAACGCACCACAGAAGGCGGTCTCGACGTCGTTCGGGGCGGGGAGCCGCTGAAGAGGGTAGTTCATAGTCTGAGGGATGCTGGTGTTCGTGTGTCGCTGTTCATCGAAGCCGACGAGCAGGCCATCGAGGCCTCGGCAAAGATCGGCGCTGATATCGTCGAACTTCATACCGGGCAGTACTGCGAGCGGGCGCTTGAAGACGACGCGAAGGGCGTTGCGACCGAGGTGGAGCGGCTGAGGAGAGCGGCCGCTCTCGCTGATGAAGTTGGACTTGAGGTTCATGCAGGACACGGCCTGACCTACAACACGGTCACAGCGGTAGCCCGGATGCCACAGATCGTCGAACTGAACATCGGACACTTCTTAATAGGAGAAGCAATTTTCGGCGGAATGCATTCCGCCATTCGGCACATGCGGGCGCTCATGGATCAGGCGCGCGCCGAGCCGCGTCGTTCTCAGGCGGCACCATGATCATCGGCATTGGGAACGACATCATCGATATTCGCCGCGTCGAGAAGACCTTGGCCCGGTTCGGGGAACGGTTCGTGTCGCGTGTGTTTACGGACGTCGAACGGACGAAATCGGACCGCCGCGCTCAACGGGCGGCGTCCTATGCAAAACGGTTCGCAGCAAAGGAGGCTTGTGCCAAGGCGCTGGGGACGGGCCTGCGGCATGGAGTCTATTGGCGAGACATGGGGGTGGTAAACCTTGCCAGCGGACGCCCGACACTCAAGCTGACAGGGGGAGCCGCCGCCCACCTGGAGCGCCTCGTTCCAGATGGCTACACGGCGCGAATAGACCTAACGATAACAGACGATTACCCCTTGGCGGAAGCTTTCGTGATCATTTCCTGTATCGCCACGAAGGTGGGCTCGCGGGGCTAGATTGATGATGGCGGCTCTTGCTGAGGGGCGTTTGCGCGCCAGAGTGCAAGGCGGTATAGCGGGCCGCTGTTCATGAGCTAAGTGCGGCGGGCGTCCAGCCGGCGGCAGTGGAGACAACATGGCG
>JALOTA010000153.1 GCA_025458125.1 Hyphomicrobium sp. | reverse complement strand
CGGCCGACGAGGCCGTCGGGTTCAAGCCGGGTGACATCCGGGGAGCCTTCACGATCGAGTTGCCGCTTCCCTGAGGCGATCGGTGGTGATCTACCGCCCAGGGCGCCCGGTCTTCTTCGGGCGGCCGCGGCGGTTTTTAGTTTCGCCGGGGTCTTCGATCTCGATGGTGCGTGTGGGAATCTGCGGTTTCTGCGGCAGCGGCTTGCCGGATTTCACCGCCAACGATGCATGCGGTCCCATTTCGTCGAGGGTGGGCTTGTGCGGCCCGGCGATGTTCTCGCCGAATGCGCCAGCCTTGGTGCGCGGGTCGATGCCGGGATTGCGGGGGCGGCTTGCCGGCCCGGCCGCTTCACGGCGTGGGACTGCGCGGTCGGTGCCCGGCCCCATGTCGTCGAGCGAGGGCTTCTTTATGCGCGACGAGGATTGGGCGTAGGTGGGTTGGACGGGCTGGTAATCCGTCGCGATGCGCGATGCTGGCGGCAGGTTGACTGGCGGGTCATGGGATCGTCGGCGATGGCGAGTTCCGTTTCGCGCAGCCGCTTGATCTCGTCGCGCAGGCGCGCGGCGGTTTCGAATTCGAGATCGGCGGCCGCTTCGCGCATCCGGCGCTCCATGTCCTCGATCGTCCTGGCGAGGTTGTGACCGACGAGAGGCTGGTCGGCGAGGCCGTTGTCGACCGTGACGTGATCCTGCTCGTAGACGCTCTGGAGCACATCGTGGATGTTTCGCTTGATGCTTTCGGGCGTGATGCCGTTGGCTTCGTTGAAGGCTCGCTGCTTCTCGCGCCGCCGGTTGGTTTCGGCGATGGCGCGCTCCATCGATCCGGTCATGCCGTCGGCATAGAGGATCACGCGGCCGTCGACGTTGCGCGCGGCGCGACCGATGGTTTGAATGAGCGACGTTTCGGAGCGCAGGAAGCCTTCCTTGTCGGCATCGAGGATCGCGACCATGCCGCATTCGGGGATGTCGAGGCCCTCGCGCAGCAGGTTGATGCCTATCAGCACGTCGAACGCGCCGAGCCTGAGATCGCGGATGATCTCGATGCGCTCCAGCGTCTCGATGTCGGAATGCATGTAGCGCACGCGGATGCCGGCTTCGTGCATGTATTCGGTCAAGTCCTCGGCCATGCGCTTCGTCAGTGTGGTGACGAGCACGCGATGGCCTTTCTTCACGACGTCCCGCACCTCCGCGAGAAGATCGTCCACCTGGTTTCTCGCCGGGCGCACTTCGACTTCGGGATCGATGAGGCCGGTCGGGCGGATCACCTGTTCGGAGAAGGTGCCGCCGGTCTGTTCCAGTTCCCATGTGCCCGGCGTCGCCGAGACGTACACCGACTGCGGGCGCATGGCGTTCCACTCCTCGAAGCGGAGCGGGCGGTTGTCCATGCAGGAAGGTAGCCGGAAGCCGTATTCGGCCAGCGTCGCCTTGCGCCGGTAGTCGCCACGGAACATGCCGCCGATCTGAGGGATGGTCACGTGGCTCTCGTCGGCGAAGACGAGGGCGTTATCGGGCAGGTATTCGAACAGCGTCGGCGGCGGTTCGCCGGGAGCGCGGCCGGTGAGATAGCGGGAATAGTTCTCGATCCCGGCGCAGGAGCCGGTCGCTTCCATCATTTCCATGTCAAAGGTGGTGCGCTGTTCCAGGCGCTGGGCCTCGAGCAGCTTGCCGACGGCATAGAGTTCTTCGAGGCGCTGCTTGAGTTCCGTCTTGATGGCCTTGATCGCCTGCTGGAGCGTTGGCTTGGGCGTGACGTAGTGCGAGTTGGAGTAGACCTTGACCAGAGCCAGTTCGTCGGTCTTCTGGCCGGTCAGCGGATCGAACTCGACGATGCTTTCGACTTCGTCGCCAAACAGAGAAATGCGCCAGGCGCGGTCTTCGTAGTGGGCGGGGAAGACCTCGACGGTATCGCCCCGGGCGCGGAACGTTCCACGCGTGAAGGCCGCCTCGTTGCGGCGGTAGTGAAGTGCCACGAGGTCGGCGAGAAGCTGATCGCGCGAGAGCCGGTCGCCGACCTTCACCGCGAAGGTCATGGCGGTGTATGTCTCGACGGAGCCGATACCGTAGATGCAGGACACGGAGGCGACGATGATCACGTCGTCGCGTTCCAGCAGGGAGCGCGTCGCTGCGTGGCGCATCCGGTCGATCTGTTCGTTGATCGAGGATTCCTTCTCGATATAGGTGTCGGTGCGCGGGACGTAGGCTTCCGGCTGGTAGTAATCGTAGTACGAGACGAAATACTCGACGGCGTTGTTGGGAAAGAAGCTCTTGAACTCGCCGTAGAGCTGGGCAGCCAGCGTCTTGTTCGGCGCGAGAATGAGGGCGGGGCGCTGGGTGGCGGCGATGACCTGGGCCATCGTGAACGTTTTGCCGGAGCCGGTGACGCCAAGCAGCACCTGGTCGCGTTCGAGCGTATTCACCCCGTCGACGAGTTCGGCGATGGCCTGGGGTTGGTCGCCCTTGGGGTCGTATTCGGAAACGATCTCGAACCGGATGCCGCCTTCGCTTTTTTCGGGGCGCGCGGGACGGTGGGGCACGAAGTCGATGGATGCACCCGCGACGATCGGGTGGGAGGCCAGCATCGGCTGCCGTGCAAGGATCTCGCGCGCGCGATCGCTGCGTTCGGCGGGTTTGGCGAGAAGGGCGTTCAGCGCGTCGGAGATCGAGCCCTCGCCAGCGCGCGGCGGCAGAGGTCCGGCCATGCGCAGCGCAGGCAGGGTGGACGTGCCGGGAACAAAGCTCGTCTGCGGGGCCTCGCCGAATCCCGGCGTTCCGGCCGCCGTCTCCTGCGGCGGCGCGGGAGGCTTGCCCGAACGGCCGCGCGAGGGGCGTGCCCTCGGTTCGGCGGTTCTGGGCCCGTCAGTTTTCGGTGGTCGCGCCATACGCGCCTTATATGGCCCGGCCAGACGGTGAGATCAAATGGCGGGACTGTGGTGATCCTGGGGTGGTTTTGCGACCAGTGGTCGGAGGGGCGGGGGCGGCCGTATTGACTCCGTCGGTCAGGGCACCGAACCGGTTCAAAGACCGACCATTTGAGCTTTTCATTTCAACGATCCACGGGAGTGATCATGATCGACGCCACTGTACGGGTCCTTGCGTCCGCGGCGGCCTTGCTGGCCGCCTGTTTGACGCCTGCGTTTGCGTTTGCGCCGGAAGACCGGGCGCGGCTCGACGCTGGAGAACCGGTGGTGAGCGTGGTGCCCGGCAAAGGCGGCCCGATCGATGGGCAGGTGAATGCCACCATGGTGATCCCGGCTCCGGCCGCGGCCGTCTACAGCGCGCTGACGGAGTGCGCAAACGCTCCGGAGGTCTTTCCGTCGCTGAAAAGCTGCCGC
>JALOTA010000087.1 GCA_025458125.1 Hyphomicrobium sp. | reverse complement strand
ATCCCATTCCGAACTCGGCCGTGAAACGCCCCAGCGCCGATGGTACTCCGTCTTAAGACGTGGGAGAGTAGGTCGCTGCCAGGTCTGCAAAGTTGTGAGGTGGAAACAAAATTCGTCAGGACGCGCGATTGCGCGGCTCCCCTCTTCGTCATGGATTTCGAACGCCGCTCAGTATCCACTGAGCGGCGTTTTTGTTTTTACATTCCCCTGGGCGGGTTTTTTCCGCCATTTGCAAAGGACGCCCGTGCCGGCGCTGCAGCTCCTTCGACGTTTCTCGGTTGCGGCCTCACGACTACTTCCAGATCATCGTGTCGCCGAGGATCTCGATGGTCCTGGCTTTGCAGTAGTCGACGTCGGCATCGAAGAAGCCACCGTCCGTATAGCGGACCTGCGTCCTCACGATGCAATCTCCTTCGGATGTTTCGAAGTCGAGGACCACGTCATCGCCCGGCTCTATGCGGTCGCTGATCCAATTCTCGCTCCATTCTCCGTCTTCTTTGGTGCGGAATTCCACGATCGGCAGGTTCGACCGGTTGACGACGTTGAATTTCCACTGACCCGTGTCGGCCGATGCCGCGCCCGTAAGGAGTGCGGCCATAGTCGTCCCTGCAAGCAGCGCCCAAGCTATCCTGATCATAGTGTTCTCCGTCTGAGAGATGGCGGAAGATCAGTGCAAGGCGTATCGGCCAACGCAAGCGACTTTTAGGAAGGTCGCCGCGAAATAGGCCGAAGGTGCGGTCGGGATACACTAAGTAAAAACCCGCATCTTTTTCTTCGAATTGGAACAAGTCGAAAACATAGTGTTTGACGCTTCAAGCCATCGTCGGCCAATTGGGATAGTGCGTGCCGGCATGGCGCGCGCCTGATCTCGAGACCTTGAATCTCGACCATTGGGGGGACGACTCCATGAACTCGCTTCGGCCGGCGATCGCAACGGCTTCCTTTGCTGTAATCCTGATTCTTGCCGGTCCAGCTTCGGCTGAGCCACCAACCGCCGCCAGCGTCGTGTCCACCTATGCTGACATCGCCGCGGCGACTTTTGCCGACAGCCACACGGCCGCCGTCGCGCTTCAGAAAAAAATCGACGAGCTCCTGGCAAAGCCGAATGAGCAGACCCTCACTGCGGCCCGAGCCGCCTGGATCGCGGCCCGCGAACCCTACATGCAGACCGAGGTCTTCCGTTTCGGCAACAAGCTGGTCGATGACTGGGAAGGCAAGGTGAATGCCTGGCCGCTCGATGAAGGGCTGATCGACTACGTATCGCGCGCCTACACCGAAGCCGATACGCAGGAAAACGAAGCCTACGCGATCAATGTGATCGCCAATAAAACGCTGAAAATTGCTGGCGAAACGATCGACGCCACTCAGATCACGCCGCAACTGCTTGTGCGAAGCTTGCATGAAGCGGGCGGGGTCGAGGCCAACGTCGCGACCGGTTATCACGCTATCGAATTCCTGCTGTGGGGACAGGACCTCAACGGGACCGGCAAGGGTGCAGGAAACCGTCCCGCGACAGATTTTGATGTGAAGAACTGTACGGGCGGAAATTGCGACCGCCGTGCCCAGTATTTGCGCGTCGTCACCGCACTACTCGTTGATCAGCTGAAGCTGATGGCGAACCACTGGACGAGCGCTGGCGTTGCACGCCGCGATGTGATGAAGGATGGGGGCAAGCCGGGACTGGTCGCTCTTTTTACAGGTCTGGGCAGTCTGACCTACGGCGAGTTGGCGGGCGAGCGTATGAAACTCGGCCTGATGATTCACGATCCGGAAGAAGAGCACGACTGCTTCTCCGACAACACCCACAATTCCCACTACTTTGACACGGTCGGCATCCAGAACATTTACGAAGGGCGGTATGTCCGCCTCGACGGCAGCGTCGTGAAAGGTCCCAGTGTTTCCGATCTCGTGAAAGCCAAAAGCCCGGAACTGGACGCCAAGGTGCGATCGGCGATCGCCACCACCATGCAGCGCATGGGCGACCTCAAAAAGCGTGCCGAAACCGTCGAAGCTTACGACCAGATGATCGGCGAGGATAATCCCGAGGGCAACGCAGCCGTTCAGTCTGCAATCGATGCACTCGCTGCTTTGGCCAAATCGTTCGAGGAGGCAATCCAACTGCTCGGTATCGATGGTGTCGCTATCATGGGATCGGACAGTCTTGATTCGCCGGGCAAGGTTCTCGAACAAAACAAAGGCTGAGGAGCGGCGCCATGGATACGCGCAGGAGAGGACGGCGCCGTTTCCGCGAGGCGATCTGTTGTGCGGGCTCACTGATCGCGTACGGCCTGTTGCCCGCTTCGGCGGCAGTCGCCGGCGATGACGTCTCCGGACTTCCCGAGGTTTCGATCGGCACGAGCTTGCCGCCCGGCCTTGCCGATCCTGGAGGAATCCGGCGTGATCTCGCCCGGCGCGGCATCCTGGTCGGCGCAAATTACATCGGCGAATACTTCGGCGTCGCGTCGGGTGGTCTCAATCAGGATGGCCACTACGATGGCCGTCTCGAATTATGGGTCGACGTAGATCTTGGCAAGATGGCCGGCTGGAATGGTCTGACGTTTCATGCAAACGGCTATCAGATCCATGGCTCGAGCATTACCGCCGAGAGCGTCGGCTCTCTGATGCCCGTGAGTTTCATCGAAGCCACGCCCGCGACTCGCCTGTTCGAGGTTTATCTAGAGCAGACCCTGCTCGACGGAAAAATCTCCATCCGAGCCGGACAAATCGCGGCGGACTCCGAGTTCATCATTTCGGATGGCGCCAGTGCTCTGCTCAATGGAACCTGGGGCTGGCCGTCGATCACGGCTGCCGATCTTCCCAACGGCGGCCCAGCCTATCCGCTCCCGGCTCCCGGTGTACGCATCGCCATTACTCCGTCCGAGACCTACGGCGTCATGGGCGCTGTCTTCAATGGTGACGTCGTCGATGATTGCGGGCCTGACGAGGATCCGCAGCAATGCAACGCGCACGGTCTCGATTTCCCCTTCGGCGATGGCGCCCTGTTCATGGCGGAGGCCTTCTATAGATACGCCACCGGCGCGTTGCCGGGACGGGTGAAGATCGGCGGTTGGTACCATACCGGCGAATTCGAGAACCTGGCCGATCCGTCCATCGTTGAAACCGGCGATCATGGCATCTACGCCATTTGGGACCAAGTGGTCACGAAGTTGGACGGCGAAGGGCGAAACATCGCGGTGTTTGCCCGCGTCGCCGGTGCGCCAGGCGACCAGAACGAAGTCGATTTCTATGCCGAGGGCGGATTGACCGTTACGGGCCCGCTCGCATCGCGTCCGAATGATCTGTTCGGTATCGGTTTCGCATACACGGGCATATCGGACGCCGCGGTGGCGGCAGACCGCGACGCTGGTCTTCCTGTCGTCCGCAACTACGAGGCACTTCTTGAAGCAAGTTACACGGCCGTGATTGTCCCCGGATTCTCCATCCAGCCCGATCTTCAATACTTTTGGAATCCGGGTGCTGGCGTGCCCGATGAGGACGGAACGGGACAAGTGGAGAACGCCCTGGTTCTCGGCGTTCGCTCGACCGTCAACTACTGATCGGTTCAAACCCAGAAGATGA
Organism: Hyphomicrobium sp.; assembly: GCA_025458125.1. Lineage (GTDB taxonomy): Bacteria > Pseudomonadota > Alphaproteobacteria > Rhizobiales > Hyphomicrobiaceae > JAGVSR01. Next base: position 9,106 of record JALOTA010000087.1, on the reverse strand, counting down.
AACAGACACTTTCGCGGATCGTCTCGCGCCGCTCGCGGCCGGAACCGCGGTCGCGGTCACCGCCGGCAGAAGCGAAACGACAGATACGCTCATTCTGGAAGAACCCAGTGCGCGCATTCTGGAACTCGCTGCCCAATCCAAGGTGGAACCCGGCGAAGAGAGCCCGGGCGGCGGCGCGACCACCCGGCGCAGCCGCGTCAACCGCGATGTGTTCTCCCAGCCATCGCAGGGGATCAGCTTCGAGAATGAAGGTCGGTTCCGCATCGGAAATTCGATCTTTCGCAAGCTGTGGGTGACACCTCTACAATGCGCGCGGCTGTCAGAACTGCCACCTGAAAGACGGCCGCGGCTCGCCGCCGTCCGCCAATTTCCCGGACGATACGGCGGTTTCCATGTTCCTGCGCCTTTCGATCCCGCCTGAGACGGAGGAACAAAAGCAGCTGCTTGCCGACCGCCGCGTAAAGGTCATTCCGGAGCCGACCTATGGTGGGCAACTGCAGAATTTCGCGGTCCAGGGTGTCCCGATTGAAGGACACATGCGGATTGATTACTCGGACAAACCGGTCACGCTCGGCGACGGATCGGTCGTCGTTCTTCAACAGCCCAGGTACAGCGTCACCGATCTGGGGTACGGACCGCTTCACCCCCAAACGATGCTGTCCCCGAGGGTCGCGCCGCAGATGATAGGACTGGGGTTGCTCGAAGCCATTCCGGAAGAAGCGATCCGTGCCGCCGCCGATCCCGACGATGAGAACGGCGACGGAATTTCTGGCCGTATAAATGAAGTCTGGTCTTTGAAGGACGGGGCGACGCGACTTGGCCGATTCGGATGGAAAGCCGGTAATCCCACCGTCGAGCAGCAGAGTGCCGAGGCATTTTCCGGCGATATCGGAATTTCGAATCCAATTGTCACGGCGTCCTTCGGCGATTGCACAGATAATCAGAAAGTCTGCGTGACTGCGCCTCACGGCGATAGCGACAGGCAGGATGGTCACGAAATCGGGCGCGAATTGTTTGATCTCGTGGTTTTTTATTCGCAGAATCTGGCGGTGCCGCCGCGCCGCCGCACGGACGATCCGCAGACCCTTGCTGGAAAGACGCTCTTCACCACGGCGGGGTGCGTGTCGTGTCACACGCCATCGCATCAGACGGGTGACATTCCAGGCCAGCCTCACCTCTCCAACCAGAAAATCTGGCCGTACACGGATCTGCTGCTGCATGACATGGGCGATGATCTTGCGGACAACCGGCCGGAAGGCGGCGCAAACGGCCGTGAATGGCGCACGCCTCCGCTCTGGGGCATCGGACTGACGGGGGCCGTCAGCAGGCATACGAACTTTCTGCACGATGGCCGCGCGCGTTCGATCGAGGAGGCCATCCTCTGGCATGGCGGCGAAGCAAAGAATGCCCGCGATGCCTATGCCAATCTTTCCCGTGAAGAACGCGACGCTCTCCTCGCGTTTGTCAAATCGCTCTAAACAGCGCCCGCCTACGGTTGCCGAAATGCAGCACGTGGACAGCAATTTCTTGCTAGCCGCAGTGAGAAATGTGCGAATCCCGCGAGATTCGGAACAATTTCCTCGAACTTTGTAATTGTTGCAAACTAAGAGCTTTGACAGGCGCGCACAGAGTCGCTGAATTTAAAAAGCCGCAATCGCGGCCACGTCCGCGATAATGCGGACGCCTGATTTCGAGACCTTGAATCTCGACCATTAGGAGTTGTTCGATGAAGCGTTTTACCGGCGGCCGGACTGCACCTGCCGCAAATCCCACTGTCACTGTAATGGTTGCGGCCAAGCTCTCGGCCTCGGCTGCCGTCATCGCGCTGATGAGCGTCGGAGCCTTCGCTCAGGACGCGGCTCCACCGGCCGGCGAATTGCCCGAAGTCGAGGTGATCACGCCGGCCGAAGAACCGGAGCAAGCCCAACCGAAGGCCTCGCCCGCGCAGCCGGCCGCGCAGACCTCGCAGGCGAAACCCAAGGCGGCCGCGAACAAGCCGAAGCCTGCTCCATCACCCGCTCCGGACGTCGTTGCTGCCGAAGCCGAGGCGTCCGTGACCGCAGCTGATAGCTGGCCCGCCAATGCCAATTCCAATGCGCCCGGAGTTCCTGGCACCGGGACAACCGGGATCGACGGCTACATCGCAACCGGCACCTCCACGGCAACCAAGACCAATACGCCCATTCTGGACATCCCGCAGTCGATCACCATTGTGACGGAACAGCAGGCCGCCGACCGCGGGAGCGAAACGGTCGGTGAGGCATTGCTTTATGTCCCCGGCGTCACCGTCGCACAGGGCGAAGGTCATCGCGATCAGATCTCCATCCGTGGTCAGGTTACGACGGCTGATTTCTTCGTCGATGGTGTGCGCGACGACATCGAGTATTTCCGCGACCTTTATAACGTCGAGGCTATCGAGGTCTTGAAGGGCCCCGCCGCGATGATCTTCGGGCGTGGCGGTGGCGGTGGCGTGGTCAACCGCGTGACAAAGAAGGCCGATGGCGAACGCATTCGCGAAGTGACGGCAACGGCGGGTTCGTTTGAACGCGCGCGAACCACCATTGACGTCGGTGACAAGATCTCGCCGGACGCCGCGTTCCGCTTGAACGCGATGTACGAGGATTCCGAGAGCTTCCGTGATTTCTTCGAGCTCGAGCGCTACGGAATAAATCCGACCCTGGCCTTCCGCCCGGACGACCAGACTCGGGTGATGATGAGCTACGAATACTTTTCCGACGATCGCGTTGTGGATCGCGGCGTGCCATCGCTCAACGGGCGGCCGTTTCGCGGCCCAATCGAATCTTTCTATGGCAATCCCGACGTCAGCAACTCGGACTTTGCCGGACATACTGCGACCGCCACGATCGAACACCGCTTCGACAGCGGCGTGAACTTCCGCAATCACACGTTTTTCGCCAGTTACGACAAGTTCTATTCCAACGTTTACGCCGCCTCGGCGGTCGCCGCGAACGGGAACTACGAGATCGAAGGCTATTCGGTGGGAACGGATCGCCAGAGCCTCATCAACCAGACCGACGCGACGTACCGCTGGGATATGGGCAACGGCATTCGCCACACATTGCTGGCGGGCATGGAATTCTCATCGCAGGATACCAAGCTCGATCGCGACCGCGCCGTATTCGACCCGACGGATCCCATGCGGTGCAGGGACGGCAACGGAAACGCGTGCGGACGCATCATCGTTCCCGTCGGCGCCCCGACCGACTTCACCGATCTTGCGTTCAGCAATCCGCAGCGCCGCTGGGACACGGATATCGCGACCTATAGCGGTTACATCCAGGATCAGTTGGAGATCACGCGGTATTTCGATTTGATTGGTGGTCTGCGCTTTGATCGATTCGATGTCTCGGCAGTCAATTCCACGAACCCGGCAAATGTTCTCGACTTGGAGCGCGTTGACGATGTCTGGTCGTACCGCGTGGGAGCGGTCTTCAAGCCGACCGAAACAGCCTCGGTTTACATCGCGACCTCCAACTCGTTCCTGCCCGGTGTCGGCGATCAGTTCATCAATCTCGATCCGCAGGGAGGACTCACCGTCGCGAACCTCGAACCCGAAGAATTCCAGAATGACGAAATCGGCTTCAAGATCGAGGTTTCACCGCGTCTCTTCTTTACCGGGGCCATCTTCCAGCTCGACCGGGCGAACCAGATCATCACAACCGGTGCTCAGTCGGGCGAACAGGTCGGCTTGACCCGCACGCGCGGCGGCGAACTTGCGCTGGTAGGTTACGTCACCGACGACTGGCAGATCTCTGCCGGCTGGGGCCACCAGATTGCGCGCGTGATCGACGGGGCGCCGGCCACCATTGGAAATGAAGTGCCGTTCGTACCCAACAACACCTACTCGCTCTGGAACCGTTACCAGTTCACGCAGATGTTCGGAGCAGGTCTCGGCATCATCCACCAGGATTCCAGTTTCGCAGCCCTCGACAACCAGGTCGAACTGCCCTCGTTTACGCGTGTCGATGCGGCCTTCTATTTCGACATCAACGAGACCTGGAACGCGCAGGTGAATATCGAGAACATCCTGGACGAGGAGTACTTCGCCTCGGCGCACAACAATAACAACATCTCGCCCGGCGCACCGCGTCAGGCATTCGTCACCGTACGCGCGCAATTCTGAGTGCTGCGAAATGCGATCAAGGAAAGGGGCCGGGTCACACCCCGGCCTCTTCTATGTCTGCGATTGTCCCGCCTTACAGTTCGCCGGTCAGGAATTGGGCGCGGCCCATGCCGAACGACCAGTCCTCATCCGTCGTCGTCACCATGTTGATCATCACGTCGGACGGCGCGATCCCGCACGAACGCTCCAGCTCCTCGACCGCAAGGCGATAGAAGGCTTCTTTCATCTCGCGCGAACGCGGCCGCGTCGTCACCTGCACGAACACGAAATTCTTCGTGCGGGGAATATTGAGCCCTGTGTCTTCCATGATCATGCGCGACGGCTTGTGCTCATGCACGATCTGATAGCGGTCACGCTCCGGCACCTTGAAGGCTTCCAGCATGGCGCGGTGCAGGGCGTCGAGCAGATCCTTCAACTGCCGCTTCGAACGGCCTTCGTAGATATCGACACGCAGCAGCGGCATGGGACCTCCATCTGTCTGGCAACATGAATAAGCACTCCGGTCCCGGAAAGTCCGGGCCTGGTCAACCGGGGCAATCGTCGGAATGCGTCAGCGCAGTAAGCTGGCGCCGGTTATGAGAATGGTGGAGCTAACCGGGATCGAACCGGTGACCTCTTGCATGCCATGCAAGCGCTCTCCCAGCTGAGCTATAGCCCCGAAAGACGGGTGGTCTGTAACCTGGGTGGCACCGGCGGCAGCTCTGGAGAGGGGCGCGCTGGTGCGAGACCCGCTCTCTATTCGCTAACCTATGAAACTGCAAGTGCCAAGTCGACGCCACAGGGGAAAACAACCGCGGCGGCCGGGATCAGACTTCCTCTTCTCCCTCGGCGACGGGCCCACCGATGATGTTCGTCACATCGCCGCCCTCTTCCTCTTCTTCCTCCAGGAAGGTCTCGTCGTCGTCGGCCGGCAAATCCTCTGCCTCCTCGATGTCGACCAGAGCTTCGTCGCCCTCGATCTCCGCACCGGCTTCGGGAGCCAATTCCTTGTCGGCGACCAGCTCCTTCTTCGGCTTGCGCGGCTTTTCTTCGATCAGGCCCACAATTGGTCCGGTGGAATGGGCGATCTGATAAATCGTGCCGCAGATCGGACAGGCGATCGGTTCCCGATTGAGATCGTAGAAGCGCGCGCCGCATTCGTTGCTCTGGCAGGTGCGCTTGGTCCCGCGCGCGGCTTTGGTCGACATGGACAACCCCGGAAATGAATGGAAGGAAGGGGGTCTGCCATAGCCATGGGCGGCTGTCAAAAGCAAATCCCGCCGCATGCAACTCAGCCTGCGGGCTGAAAGCGCGCTGCAGGGCCAGGCCGTTGACAACGCCAGCGCGAGCGGGTCTATCCGCCACGCCCGGCGGCGCATAACTTTTTCACGGGCGAGGGGGTCAGACGTGTCCAATTCGAGCGTTCATGCCGCGGCCCCCAGGCCGCTCAATGCGACCCGCCCGCAAGGCCCCCTGACCGGCCGGGTCCGGGTCCCAGGCGACAAGTCGATCTCTCACCGTGCGCTGATGTTCGGGGCACTGGCGACCGGCCGGACGACGATCACCGGACTACTTGAAGCGGAAGACGTTCTGAACACCGCGAAAGCCGTGACGGCGCTTGGTGCTCCCGCCAGCAAAACAGGTGACGTCTGGACCGTCATCGGCCGCGGCGTTGGCGGGCTGAAGCAGCCGGAAGCGCCGCTCGATTTCGGCAATTCCGGTACGGGCACCCGCCTCATGATGGGGGTGGTCGCCGGCCACGATATCACCGTGACCATGACAGGTGACGCATCTTTGTCGCGCCGCCCGATGGGCCGCGTTCTGAAGCCGCTGCGGCAGATGGGCCTCGTCACGCAGGAAGATCGTGACACGCTGCCTCTGACCGTGCGGGGGTCGTCGCACCTCATCCCGATCGAATACCCGCTGCCGGTGCCATCCGCGCAGGTCAAGAGCGCAATTCTCATTGCCGGACTGATGGCCGCCGGCGAGACCACCGTCATCGAGAAAGAACCGACGCGCGATCATACCGAGCGCATGCTGCGTTACTTCGGTGCGCGGGTGGAAACGCGGCAGCATGACGGCCTGACCAGCGTTACCGTCCACGGGGACGCGGAACTGGAAGGCCGCCACGTCGTGGTTCCTGGCGACCCGTCGTCGGCGGCCTTTCTGATTTGCGCCGCACTTCTTGTGCCTGGATCGGATGTCACCGTCGAAGGCGTTCTGGTCAACGAAACCCGGACCGGGCTCTACACGACGTTGCAGGAAATGGGGGCCGACCTCTCCTTCGAGAACGAACGCGAGGAGGGCGGCGAGCCGATCGCCGATATCAGGGCACGGTATTCGCAGTTGCGTGGTGTTCACGTCCCGGCCGAACGCGCCCCGTCGATGATCGACGAGTATCCCGTCCTTGCTGCCGTCGCCGGTTTTGCCAAGGGCGACACGCGCATGGACGGGTTGGCCGAACTGAAGGTGAAGGAAAGCGACCGGCTCGCCGCGACGGCGGCGGGACTTCTCGCCAACGGAGTTTGTGCCGGCGTTGAAGGTGACACGCTCATCGTTCATGGAACCGGTAGCGTTCCAGGCGGAGCATATGTTGCCACGCATCTCGACCATCGTATCGCGATGGCTTTTCTGACGATGGGGCTGGCCAGCGCGTCTCCCGTCGCGGTGGACGACACCAATATGATCGCCACCAGTTTCCCGGAGTTCCGCTCCCTGATGCAGCGGCTTGGCGCATCTTACCGCTGAAAGTGCGCCGCCCGCTTCGTTCCGATCGCAGTCTCAGGGCGTCACGGCGACGACACGGCAATCGAAGCCGTGCGGTTGCAGGATATTGCACAGACGCCCCGGTTCGACGGCGGTCTGGTACGGGCCGAGGCTGACCCGGTAGGCGGCCCCCATGCTGCCGAACAGCACGTTGCCGGTCTGCGGTTCTTCGATCACAGGCTCCAGACCCTTCAGGCTTGTCTTGTGCTTCGCCACAAGGCGGGTGACCGTCTGTTCCGCTTCTTCCCGCGAGTTTTCGGCGGCGATCTGCAATCGGTAAGGACCTGGCATGGCGGCTGGCTGCGCAACATCGGTGGTGGGTGTTGGCTGAGGCGCAGCCACTGGCTCCGCGACGGGCTGGGCCACCGCGAGCACCGCCGGCTTGGCTGCAGGAGGCGGCGACTTTGTCTCAGCGCTCCATGCAGGCTCGGCGTTTGCTGCGGCGGCTTCGACACGCGTGCTTATCGAGGCCGTTTCGATGCGGGCCGGAGGCGGTGCGGCCGTCGTCTCTGCCGGCCAAGTGGCAGGAGTTGGCGGAGACGCGGGAGCATCGTTCAAGGAAGCCGCTTGAACTGCCGGGGCGGTCTGTTCTTCCGAGGCCTGAGGTGTCGAATTCGAGTCACCACCGCCCCCTGCGAACAATGAACCCAGGAACTGGGTGGCGGTTTGGCCCGCATTCGCCAGGCTCGAGGACGCTGCCGCGACAGCGTTGCTGGCGGTCTCCGCCGTGGCAGAAGCGATATCGACAGGTGGCGCCGGACTCGCAGCGGGCGGTACCGGCGGCGCTGGATCGGGAGCTGCGGCCGCCGCGACGGGTTCGGACGGTGCCGGAGCAGCGACCGCAGGTGCCGGGGCTGGCGCGTCGGCACTTCCGGACGCCCACGGTAGAGGCTTGCTGATTTCAGGCTCGGCGGCGGCGACTTGCCAGGGGAGAGGCTTTTCGGGCGGTGCCGGCTCCGCATGCAGGGGCGTAATCGTCCCGCGTTCGACGGACGCGACGCTCGCAACCGGCTCGCCGACGGTATCCGCTGGCATTGGCACTGCAGGCTCAGGCGCCGCCGCCACGGGGGCAGGCGGCTCGGGAGCGGTCTTGGCTTCAGGCTCCGGGGCGGCCCACGGCAGCGGCTTGTCCTCGACCGGGGGCGACGCAGCCGGCTCCGCTGGCGCCGCAGTCTGCGCAATCGGCTTCGGTGGGGCAGGCTGGACCGGTTCCACGGGCGCCTGAACGGCAGGCGGAGCCGGGTCCGGCGTCAACCAGGAGAACAGCGAAGCGCTCTGCGCCGGTGCTTCCACGGCGGCGGGCGCTGGCGCAGGCGGAGGGTTCGCAGCCGGAACAGGTGCCGCAGCCGCGACGGCCGCAACCGGAGCTGCCGCGCTTTCGACAGGGGCGGCCGCCGTGACGGGTGGTGCTCCCGCCCCGCCGGCCACTTCCCGCAGCAGCGCCTGCCGGTGATCCTCGGCCACGGCCTTGTCGGTCGCCGACAGCCCGTCGCGGAGCCAGACGGCCGCGTTCAGATCGGAGAGCGCGGCTCCCGGTTTTTTCTGCGTGCGCTGGGCGACGCCCCGATAGAAGAAGGCCTTGGCGAGCTCGGGGTTCTTGAGGGCGCCCGACATGATTGCCGTGGTCAGAGCCGCCACAGCCGCATCCGTCCGCCCGCTCTCGAAGGCCTTCGTCCCCGTGGCGAGCGCCTTGGCGGCATCGGCGGCCTTGGTGTCCTGCGCCGCTTTGGCATCGATCGGCGGCTTGGCCACCATTTGCGCGGCCGCCGGCAGCACGGCGCCAGATACGCCTAGGGCCAGAATGGCAACGATGATGCAACGGTCGGCGGACATGCGCGGCCCTGGTTGTGCCAAAACTCCAACGGGAGACGCGGCGCACAAGCGAATCGATGCGAAAGATCGTCGGCGGGGACCTCAGCCCATGCAAGCGGCTCGGACGCCTTGCCCCCAGCCGCAGCGACGTTGCCCCCAGGCGGGCCGTTCAGGACCAGCGCCCCCTGGGTCCCGGCTTGACCGGACGCCGCCCGTCGGGCAGTGGCTGGATGGGGGCCGGGGGAGGAAAAGCGCCATGATCATCGCCATCGACGGCCCGGCCGCGTCGGGCAAGGGCACGCTGGCCAAGCGACTGGCGGCCCATTTCGGCTTCCACGTCCTCGATACCGGGCTTCTTTATCGCGCCGTCGCCCGCGACATCGAGCGCGCCGGATTTCATCTGGG
>JALOTA010000013.1 GCA_025458125.1 Hyphomicrobium sp. | reverse complement strand
AGGTCTGATCGACACGGCCACCGCGTGCATCGCCAAGGGAGAAGTGTGCGTCGCCCACTGCATCGAATTGATCAAGGGCGGCGACACGGCCATGGCCGACTGCATGAAGTCGGTATCGATCATGATGCCGATGTGCGCGGCGCTCGTGCGCCTTGCCGCGCTCGATGCCAAGCGGCTGAAGGAACTCGCCGCGGTCTGCAAAGATGTCTGCGCCGATTGCGAAGCCGAGTGCAAGAAGCACGCCGAGAAGCACGCCGTCTGCAAGGCCTGCATGGAGAGCTGCGCGGCTTGCGTCAAGGAGTGCAAGGCGCTTCTCGATTCGTGAGCAAAAGCGGGCCTGACGCCGGCCGCCCGCGATCAGGTCCGGCCGATGGCCCGCCAGCCGATGTCGCGGCGGCAGAAACCGCCCGGCCAGTCGATCCGGTCGACCGCTTCGTAGGCGCGCGTCTGTGCCTCGGCTACCGTTCGCCCGGTGGCCGTCACGGCCAAAACGCGTCCGCCGTCGGCAACGATCCGGCCGTCGACCGCCTTGGTGCCTGCGTGAAAGACTTCAACCCGGTCGAGCGCGCCTGCGGCGTCGATGCCGCGAATCTCGGTTCCCTTTCGTGGCGTACCCGGATAGCCCTCCGCCGCATAAACGACCGTCAGCGCCGCATCGTCCGACCATTCCAGTTCGACTTGCCCGAGCGTGCCGTCGGCGGTCGCCAGCATGGCAACCAGAAGATCCGACTTGAGCCGCATCATCAGCACCTGCGTCTCGGGATCGCCGAAACGAACGTTGTACTCGATCAGCTTCGGTCCATCGGCCGTGATCATCAGGCCCGCGAACAGGACGCCCTTGAAGGGCGTTCCCCGGGCGGCCATGGCATCGACGGTCGGCCGCACAATTTCGTTCATGGTGCGCGCGGTCATCGTCTCGGTCATGACGGGCGCGGGAGAATAGGCTCCCATGCCTCCAGTATTGGGTCCCGTATCATGTTCGCCGACGCGCTTATGATCCTGCGCGGAAGCCATCGGAATGACCGCGGCACCGTCGCACAGGGCAAAGAAACTCGCCTCTTCGCCTTCGAGAAATTCCTCGATCACGACTTCCGCGCCGGCCGCGCCGAACGCTCCTGAGAAACAGGCGTCGATGGCCGCTTCCGCCTCCGCCCGGCTACCCGCGATCACCACGCCCTTGCCGGCCGCGAGGCCGTCCGCCTTGACGACGGTCGGGAAGCGCTGCGTGCCGAGAAACGCCTTCGCCGCGGCGGCATCGCCGAAGCGGCCATAAGCGGCGGTCGGTATCCCGTATTCGCGGCAAAGATCCTTCGTGAACCCCTTGGAGCCTTCCAGCATGGCGGCCCGCCGCGACGGCCCGAAGTGTTTGATGCCCGATTCCGCCAGGGCATCCGTCAGGCCGCCGACCAGGGGCGCCTCGGGTCCGACGACCACGAACGAAATGGCATGATCCCGGCAGAAGCGGATCACCGCGGCGTGGTCGGACGGATCGAGCGAAACGCACGCCGCCAAATCCGCAATTCCCGGATTTCCGGGCGCGCAGGTGAGCGTGCCAAGCAGGGGGCTCTGCGCGAGTTTCCACGCCAGGGCATGCTCGCGGCCGCCCGATCCGATAAGCAGGACGTTCATGCCCGGTGAGTGCTATGGTTGCTCGTCGCGGTCAAGGGGTTGATCTGACCGCCGCCAAGCTGGCACGTTGATCGAAATCACACTTGCGCCGGTTGCAACCCCCTAAGAGGAAGCTGGCGAGAGCGGAACGGCAGGGCTAGGCAACGCCAGGGCCGCTCAACCTCGATCACGGTCAGCCAGGAGCCTCGCGGATGCAGGACTTCACCGCCAGATCTCTGGTCAGGACATGGGAGGATTGGCCGTCTCAGCTTCGCGGCTGGTTCGGCTACCGGGACGAAGAAGACGAACCGGAGCCGCCGCAACGGCGCTTCTCCGGCGGCGAACGGCGGCTGCTGGCGCTCGTCCTGCTTGGCTGTGCCGTGATCGTCGGGTGGTGGTGGTGGGACCGGGGGCCGGAAGTCAAGGTCGTCGCCGTCCGCACCGGCAACGCGGCGGAGGTCGTCTACGCAACCGGGATCGTGGAGCCCGTCAACTGGGCCAAGGTGACGGCGCCTGTTCGCAAGCGCATCGTCGATATCTGCAAGTGTGAAGGTCAGGCGGTCAGGAAGGGCGATGTTCTGGTGCGCCTGGACGATGACGAGGAACAGGCGGTCCTCACCGAATATGAATCGCGGCTGCAACGATACCGCGAGGATGCGAGCCGTTTGGAAACGCTGGTCAAGCGCAATAGCGTTTCGCGCGTCACTCTCGACGACAAACTCACGCAGGTTCGTGAATCCGAAGCGCGGGTCGCGATGCAGAAGGATCGCATCGCGGACCTGGCGCTGAAGGCTCCGCTCGATGGCATCGTCATGCGGCGCACTGGCGAGATCGGGGAGATCGCGGGCATTGGGGAAAATGACACCCTGCTGTGGGTCGGGGAGCCCAATCCGCTCAAGATCATCGCCGAGGTCAATGAAGACGACATCCTGAAGGTCACGCCGGGCCAGAAGGTACTGCTGCGTCACGAGGGCCACACCGGATCGCCACTGCCGGCGACTGTCGAGCGCATCACGCCGAAAGGCGATCCGGAAACGAAAACCTTTCGCGTTCATCTGCTTCTGCCGGATGACACCCCTTTGAAAGTCGGCATGAGTGTCGAAGCGAATATCGTTGTCGCGGAAGCAAGCGATGCGTTGATCGTTCCGGCTGAGGCCGTGAGCGGCGGACATGTCTTGAAGGTGCAAGAAGGAACGGTCGCCAAGGTTCCAGTCGAAGTCACGATTCGCGGCACCGACCGAATGGCGGTTAAAGGCGCTCTCGCGGCCGGTGATCTGGTCGTGTCACCCGCGGTCGCAAATCTGGACGACGGAGCCCACGTCCGCCCGGTGCGCGCGGACGAGGAGGCGCGGTGAGGCTCGTCTTCGACATTGCCTTGACGCATGTGCGATCCCGTCTGCGCCAAACGCTGGTCGGGCTTCTCGGCGTGGCGATGGGAGTGGGATTCTCGGTGATGATGGCGGCCCTCATGGAAGGGTCGCAGCGCGATTTCGTCACGCAGTTGGTCGACGCGCTGCCTCACATCACCATGACCGACGAGCGGCGTCAGCCGCCCCGGCAGCCGGCGGAAGATCTCTATCAGGTCGTTGCGTATTCCGGCCTTAGCACGAAGGCGACGAGGCCGGGGATCAAGAATCCCTATGCAATCATCGCTTCGCTCGACAGCTGGCTCGAAGGCGCCGTCGCCCCGTCGGTTCAGGCGCGGGCGGTGATCCGCTATGCCAGCCGCGATACCGCTGCCAACGTGACCGGCATCGACCCGAAGCGCGAGGCGGCCGTCTCGAAGCTCCCCGAACAACTGCGCTATGGAACCCTTCAGGATCTCTACCGCTCGTCGAACGCGATCATTCTCGGAGACCGGCTTGCTGACAAGATCGGCGCGCGGGTCGGAAACACGATTGCGGTCGTGTCGGGAACGGGCCGCGTCGTTTATTGCAACGTCGTCGCGCTGCTCCACTCCGGCATCAGCCAGACGGACGAAACGCAGGCTTTTACTCTCATCAAGACCGCCCAGATCCTCGCCGGCCAGACGGGTCTCGTGAACGCGATGCGAATTCGCGTGGCTGATGTCATGTCGGCTTTTGATGTCGCCAAGCGCATCGAGGCGCAAACCGGATACAAGTCGGTCTCCTGGCAGGAAGCCAACGAAGACCTTCTCTCTGCGCTCGAGATTCGCAACTTCATCATGTACACGGTCGTCGGCGCGATCCTGCTCGTTGCCTCCTTCGGCACCTACAACATCATCTCGACCATCACGCACGAAAAGACACGCGACATCGCGATTCTGAAATCGCTCGGGTTCACGGAGCGCACGGTCCGCTCGATCTTCCTTCTCGAAGCTATGATTATCGGACTGGCGGGCACACTGCTCGGTTGGCTGTTGGGCTATACGCTGTGCCGGATGCTTGAAACGATCGAGTTCAAGAGCCCGTTCATGGACGTCTCGCACCTGCCGCTCTACTACTCACCGGCGCATTACCTCCTCGCGGGACTTGTCGCCATGGCGGCATCTGGGATCGCCGGCTACCTGCCGGCGCGCAAGGCGGCGAGCGTGCATCCGGTCGAAATCATCCGGGGCGCATCGTGATTACCGAACCTCAACCGACTGCGCCCCTGATCGCGCTGCGCCACGTCACCAAGACCATCGGCGATGGCGTCGAAACGACACTGGTACGCGATATCGATCTGGCGATCGAACCCGGCGAGTTCGTGGCCATAACCGGCCCGTCCGGTTCCGGCAAGAGTTCGCTTCTCTACCTACTCGGGCTTCTGGATGCCCCGACATCCGGAGAGGTTTTGATCCAGGGCCGGCGCGTTCCGCCCGACGACGAGGCCGAGCGTGCGCGACTGCGCCTGAAGCTTCTCGGGTTCGTGTTCCAGTTCCACTTCCTGCTCCCAGAGTTTTCGGCCTTGATGAACGTGATGCTGCCCATGCGGGCTCTTGGCGAACTCAGCGATGCGGCCATGAAGACGCGAGCCATGGCGCTGTTGACGTCGCTGGGTCTGGAAGCCCATGCGTCGAAGCTGCCTGGGCAACTTTCCGGCGGTCAGAGGCAGCGCGTTGCCATCGCGCGCGCGTTGGCCAACGAACCGCAGGTCATTCTGGCCGACGAGCCCACCGGCAATCTCGATTCCGCGTCCAGCGAACAGGTGCTGGGCGTTCTGCGGCGTCTCGTCGACGAAACCCGCCGTTCGATCGTGATGGTCACGCACGATCTCGGACTGGCAGCCCGCGCCGATCGTCAACTGCACATCGTGGACGGCCGTATCGTCCGCTAACCGCCCAGGTGCTTGACGTACCGCAATGCAAGGCTGCGCGATATGTTCTCACTGAACTCATCCGCAACGACACAAGGAGAGTTCAATGCATCCGATAGCCTGGCCAATCGCAACGGTGCTGATTTTGGCCAGTTCGCAGGCGTTCGCAGAGGATCTGCGCGCAAAGGCGTCCGCTGTCTTCAAACAGTTGCCCGCATCTGTCACGGATTTGAAAGACAATAAAGTCACTCCGGAGAAGGTAGCGCTCGGTAAGGCGCTGTTTTTCGATCCACGTCTATCGGCGTCGGGGGTGTTCAGCTGCTATTCGTGTCACAATCTTGCGACCGGCGGAGACGATAATCTCGAAACGTCTATCGGTCACGGTTGGCAGAAAGGGCCGCGTAACTCGCCGACCGTATTGAATTCAGTTCTCAACGAAGCGCAGTTCTGGGATGGCCGCGCGGAGGATCTGAAGGCTCAGGCGAAAGGCCCCATCCAGGCCAGCGTCGAAATGGCGAACACGCAGGCAAAGGTCGAGAAGACGCTCGTCACGATGCCGGAGTACGTGACATGGTTTAAGTCGGCGTTCCCCGATGATGCGCGCCCCGTGACATTTGATAACATGGCCAAGGCCATCGAGGCGTTCGAGGCAACCCTGCTCACGCCGTCGCCCCTTGATACCTATCTTGCAGGTGACGATAACGCTCTGACCGCCGATCAGAAGGAAGGCCTCGCGCTTTTCATCGACAAGGGATGTGCGTCGTGCCACGGCGGCGTTAATCTCGGCGGACAAGGCTATTATCCGTTCGGCGTTGTCGAGAAGCCCGGCAGTGATGTTCTTCCGGTGGAGGACAAGGGGCGATTTGCCGTCAGCCGCTCGGCGTCGGACGAGTATGTCTTCCGCGCCGCACCTCTTCGCAACGTCGCGCTCACCGCGCCGTACTTCCATTCCGGCAAGGTCTGGAGCCTGAAGCAGGCCGTCGCCATCATGGGCAGTTCGCAGCTCGGTCAGGAATTGACGGATCAGGACGTGAACCAGATAACCGCCTTCCTGAATGCGCTCACTGGAAAAATGCCTGAAATCTCGGTTCCGGCGCTGCCATCGGAGACTCCTGCTACGCCGCGGCCGAGCGGCGAGGTTAAGTAGCACGAACAGGAAAAAACGGTCCGGGTGGCTTGGCGCCGCCTGGGCCGTTGTCCTGCGCACTGTTGCATTGTTCCGGAAAACGCGGCCAATTCAGGTCGCATTCCTTCGAGTCTGTTGTTGCCTGCCTCGAGACCCGCGTATAGATCACCTCAAAATAACGAGGGGTTCCCGGTGGCAGATCTCACGCCTCGACCGTTGCGCAACGCGCCGGAGTACACGGTTGGCGAACTGTCCAACGCGATCAAGCGCGCTCTTGAAGACGGCTTCGGACACATCCGCCTGCGCGGCGAGGTGTCGGGCTATCGCGGTCCCCATTCGTCGGGCCATTGCTACTTCGGCCTCAAGGACGACAAAGCCAAGATCGATGCGGTCGTCTGGAAGGGAAACTGGGGCCGCCTGAAAGTGAAGCCCGAGGAAGGCATGGAGGTGGTCGTCACCGGCAAGGTGTCGTGCTTCCCCGGTTCTTCCAAGTACCAGATCGTCATCGAGACGCTTGAGCCTGCCGGCGCAGGTGCGCTGATGGCGCTGCTCGAGGAGCGCAAGCGCAAGCTCACGGCGGAAGGTCTCTTCGACGAATCCCGCAAGAAGCCGCTGCCGTTCCTGCCCCGCGTCGTCGGCATCGTGACGTCGCCGACGGGGGCAGTCATACGCGATATGATGCATGGCTTCGCAGAGCGCTTTCCCGCGCACGTCGTGGTATGGCCGGTGCCTGTCCAGGGTGAAGGCAGCTCCGAAAAAATCGCTGCGGCCATCCGCGGATTCAATGCGTTGCCGCCAGGCGGCAGTCCGCCGCGGCCCGACGTTCTCATCGTCGCGCGTGGAGGCGGCAGCCTTGAAGACCTCTGGGGGTTCAACGACGAAGCAGTCGTGCGCGCCGCTGCCGCCAGCCGTATTCCGCTGATATCCGCCGTCGGGCACGAGACCGACTGGACGCTTATCGATCTCGTCGCCGATGCCCGCGCACCGACCCCAACGAAGGCCGCCGAGTGGGCAGTGCCCATGTATTCCGAATTGATGGCCGACATCGCCGATCTCAGTTCGCGCCTTCGTGTCGCCTGCCGCCGTACGATCGAAACATCACGGACGAACCTGAAAGCCGCCGCTCGCGGGCTGCCGCGTCCTGAGGACCTCACGGGTCCGGCAAGGCAAAGGTTCGATGCGCTCGATCAGCGGCTGCCGCGCGCGCTGCTGGCGAACACCCGGGCTCATGGAGTCCGTCACGTGCGGATCGCGGGACGGCTGACACCCGGCCTGCTGATCAACCTTGTTGAACGCCGCGACCGCCGGCTGAACGACGTCTACGCTCGCGCCCGCGTCGCATTCACCCGGATCGCTTCGGAGCGGCGCATGAGGTTTGAGCGGATCGGTGGACGGCTGCGGATAGAGGCCGTCGCCAACCGGCTGGACCAGAAACGCACCTCACTGGAAGCAAGTGCGAAGCTTCTGGCTTCCTACAGCTATCAGAGTGTCCTCGCCCGCGGCTTCGCCATCGTCCGCGACGAGCAGGGCACGATGGTCCGCCGGTCGCGCGATCTTCGCGCCGGGAGTCCGCTGGAAATCCAATTTGCCGACGGTAAGACGGCCGTTGAGGTTAAGAGCGGGACAGAGACCTCTCAGCCCGGAGGCGAGGCCGCGCCCGGCCGCCCGGCACGTAAGAAAAAGGGCGATCCGCCCCAAGGTTCATTGCTCTGACGCCCACACCGTCGATGGTCTGGGCCAGCCGTCTTGCCGTCTCGCTCCAAGCTCTTTACATACCCCTCAGAAGCAAGCCCCGGCATCCCCGGGAAGGCGTCATGATGAACAGGCTTGAACGATTGTTTGGCGGCGGCTCAGAAGCACGTGTCCGGTATCTCGCCGGCGAGTTCCAGGTCCTGTCGGCCGGCGACTACGTGCGTTGCGCCGTGACGGGTGCGCGCATCGACCTGCAGAACCTGAGGTATTGGAGCGTTGAACTCCAGGAAGCCTACGCGACGCCGGAAGCATCGATGACGCGCTATCTCGAAACTCACCCCGGCGGTTGAGATGCCCATGGCCTGCGCCGCCCTATCGCGGTCAGCAGGTGATCGGTGAGAATGGCCTCATCCTCTCCCTCGATCACTAACGACACCCCCAATGGTCTCGCGGCGGACTTCAACGCGCCCTGAAGACCCACGGATGCCAGCCTGACGAAATCCTTTTCGGTCGTCACCAGTATTGCACCCGAGCGTTCGGCCTCTTGCAGAAGCGCGCCAGCCTCCTCGTCGGTAAAAGCATGATGGTCGGCGAAGACCCGCCATGAAACGATCGACGCGCCATTCCCTTCTAGAAGCCGCCTGAAACGCACCGGGTTCCCGATCCCTGCAAATGCGATCACGCGCGCGCCGTTAAGCCACGCTGTCGCCCCGGCCGGCCGCTGCCGCGCCACCACGAGGGCGCCACTGAAGCGGTCCGCGATCATCGCTGCGAGTCTGTCTCGATCCTCGCGCCGGCCGTTCACGACGATAAGGTCGGTCTTGGACAGCTGAAGGTCCAGCGGCGCACGGAGAGGACCAGCGGGAAAGACGCGTCCGTTCCCGAATTGCCGCTCGCCATCGACAACGGCGATCGAGAGGTCTTTTGCCACAGAAGGGTTTTGCAATCCGTCGTCCATGAGCACGACGTCCGCCGCAACGCCAGCCTGGGCAAGGGCTCGAACGCCGGCCACCCGATCCGGGGAAACCATGACCGGCGCCACGCGGGCAAGAAGCAGAGCTTCATCTCCCACGTCGGCCGCCGAGTGCCGTTCGGGGTTGACCATCGTCGGAGTTCGCACCGCTGACCCGTAGCCGCGCGTCAGGAACACGGGCTTTAGTCCGTGCTCTTGCAGGCGACGGGCAATCCACAACGATAGAGGAGTCTTGCCTGTTCCGCCGGCCGTGAAATTTCCGATGCAGACGATGGGGACTTTGCTGATGAACGCCGGCGCACGCGTCATGCGTCGCGCGGATACGTAGCCGAAGATTCCTGACAGTGGCGTCAGAAGGCGTTCTGCGGCAGAAGGCGACGCTGCATACCACCACGTTGGCTCACGAAAGGGCACGCCGCAGCCCCGCGACCGGTGCATCCGATGCTGCCAGGTCATTCTCGCCGGCCGGCAGAGGCGCAGCCTCGGCCGCCGGAAGCAATGGCAAGAGAGTGTTGAGCGATTTCTCAAGCGCGCCGCCCATCGCCTGGAGGACGCTGTCTGCTGCGCGGAGCGCCTCGTCGCGAGCCGATTGATGGGTAAGCAGCCGCAACGCGGCGGCTGCAAGCTCTTGCGCGTCGCCCACCTGCACAACGGCCCCGGCCCGCTGAAGGCGCCCGTAGATCTCCGCGAAGTTCTGGTGGTGCGGTCCGCTCATCACCGCGCACCCCAGCCGGATGGCTTCGATCGGGTTCTGTCCGCCACGGGGAACGAGCGAACCGCCGAGAAAAACGACGTCACCGAGCGAATAGAAAAGTCCAAGTTCCCCGATCGTGTCGGCGAGATAAATGTCCGTCGAGGCTGCGGGATCGGAGCCTGTGGAACGCCGCGTCACGTCCAGGCCCGCCGCAAAAAGTTCGGCCTCCACCTGACCGCCACGACCGGGATGCCGCGGGGCGATGATGCTCAACAGTTCGGGCAAATGCTGGCGAAGAATGCGATGAGCCTGGGCGACGATCAGTTCCTCGCCGTCGTGCGTGCTCGCCGCAACCAGGAGCGGTCGGCTACCGGTAATCCCCTTCAAGCGACTGAGTTCGGATTTGTCGACCGGTGGTGCCGGAGCGTCGACTTTCAGGTTGCCCGCGTCGACGGTGCGCGGAGCACCGAGCAACGCAAAGTGCCGCGCGAGCTGAGCATTCTGCGCGAGTACGACGTCGAACCGGCCGAACAATTGCTGGGCGATACGCCTGCGCCGTCTCCAGCGGCGGCTGCTGCGCCCGGACATGCGGGCGTTCACCAGTGCCAAGGGTGTATGCCGATCCGAGAGAGCCATAATGATGTTGGGCCAGATGTCGCTTTCGGTGAATACGGCGAGGTCGGGTCGCCAGTGATCGAGGAAGGACTTCACGGCTTGCGGTGTGTCGATCGGTGAATACTGGTGAAAGGCACGCTGCGGCAGCCGCGCCGCGGCGATCGCCGCAGACGTGACGGTCCCGGTCGTCACGATCAGATGCAGGTCGGGCCGCGCCTCTGTCAGGCGTTCGATGAGCGGCAGCACGGCATTGAACTCGCCTACGCTCGCGGCATGAACCCATGCGAGCGGGCCATCCGGGCGCGGCCGGCTGGCAATTCCGAGACGTTCGGGCCGACGCGCGGCATCCTCCTTGCCGCGCCGCCCACGGTGATCGAGGACAAGCGGGGCAAAAGGAGCGAGCGCACGCGTTAGCGACCGGTAGGTCTTCAGGGCCAGACCAGGTCGCGCGGGCGGGATCGACGGATCCGCAGACCGGGGTGTAGCTCGTGACACATCCGCCCCGGCGAGTTCGTAAGCGCGGCGGGTGACGGTGTTGAGGTCGCGCTCGACCTGCTGGCGCAGGTCCTCCAGCATCTGCGCGCTCGCGTCGCGCGGCACGAAAATGGGATCGCCATAGACGAACGCAAGCCGTGAGTAAGGCAGATTGATCGTCAGCCGGCTCCACGTATCGAGTGATTTGAAACGTGACGTCGCCGCTGCCAGTGGGACGATCGGCCGCCCGCTCATCCGCGCCAGCGTGATGATGCCTTCGCCACAGCGGCGCGCAGGCCCTGGTGGAACGTCGGCGGTCATGACGAACGACTTGCCCTGGGACAGACATTGCAAGGCCGCACGCAACGCACTGGCACCGCCGCGATCCTTCTTGCGGCCCGCTGATCCGGCCCCGCGAACGAGCTCGACGCCGAGATGCTCCATCGTCGTTCCGATTAATTCCGCATCGCGATGGCGGGCCACCATGGCGGCGACGGGAACGTCCGGACGATAGGATCCCGACATCATGAACTGCCCGTGCCATATGGCGACGATGCAGGGATGGTCTGTCCGCAACCTATCAAGGATTCCAGCCGGCTCAGCGACGATGTCGGAAGTCCGCTCGACGAAACGTATGAAGCGGGCGAGTTGTGCCCCCGCCAGTCTGGCTGCGGTCACCCCACCGGTCGGCGTGCGTGCCATCGACACTTGTGTCCCAGCCTGGATAAATCCTGGCCTGCGCAGCCCACGGCCTTGAAAATCGTTCTCATCGCGGGCAGTTGCAGACGCGTGCTCAAGCCCCCTTGTCTCAGGTGAGAGCATCGCATATCAACCGAAATTATGGGCTCTGAGCGAGTTATCGACCGCAGCGGTTGCCCGGCCATCAACGGCGGCCCAGCTGCTGTGCCGCAGCGTTCGAGCGGAGCGGCGATCAGCCTTCAGGACAATTTGATCCGAAATCATGCCGCTCAGCCGGATTAAGCAATTCAAGCGAAGTCTGCGCAAGCGATCCATGAATCTGCGGTCGCAAGTGGCTGCGCGCGCTCCGGCGCCGGTCCGCCGGGCCGCGGCGCCTTTCGTCGGCTATGCCGACATGTTGCTTTTTGATCATCTGTTCATACGGGTTTTGTTCCCCAATCGCCACAGGTTGACCGGCCGCGCGTGGCGGGCTGCCCAGCCCCTTCCGTTCCAGCTGCGTAAAATCAAAGCGCTCGGTGTAAAAACCGTGGTCAATCTGCGTGGCAACTCCGAGCAGGCGACGGCGAGATTCGAGCGCGCGGCGTGCGATCGATTCGGTCTGACTTACGTCGACTACCGCCTGCGCAGCCGCGATGCCCCGACCAAGGCGGAACTGCACGGTTTGCGGCAGCTTTTCGAAAGTGTGGAACATCCCATCCTTTTGCATTGCAAGTCCGGCGCCGACCGTGCCGGGCTGGCGAGCGTTCTCTACCTGCATCTTGTCGAAGGTGAACCGATTGCAAAAGCAAGACGGCAACTCAGCTTGCGATACGGGCACGTCCGCCAGGCCGATACGGGTGTTCTGGATGCTCTGTTCGATCGCTATCTAGATCACTCGAAACATGATCCCATCGAGTTCTTCGCGTGGGTGGATGCCTACTACGACCCCGAGGAACTCAAGAAAACCTTCCGCAGCCGCGGCTGGGCGAATCGCATCGTGGATGGACTGCTGCGCCGCGAGTGAACGTCAGTCTCCGGGGGTTGCCGGGTCGAGCAGGCGATGCAGGTGGACGACGAAGTATCGCATGAGCGCGTTGTCGACGGACTTCTGAGCGGCGGACTTCCAGGCGGCATGCGCCTCCGCGTAGTCCGGATAGATCCCGACGATATCGAGATGCGCGAGATCGCGAAACGTGACGCCGTCGAGGGATTCCAGTTCGCCTCCGAAGACGAGGTGGAGCAGTTGTTTGGGCGGGGCAGACTTGGACATGCGGATTTCCGGTGCTCCAGATGGGAAGGGCGCGATCGCAAAATCGCCGTCCGGCGTTGGGGGAGAGGAGAGAACCATCCGGCGCCTGACGATGCCAGCCTGCCGGGAACGGAACCCGGCCGCAACCGCGCGATCAGCCGCGCCGGGCAAGAGCGCTGCTTGGACGATCGGCGATGCGTGGCCGTTTGCGCCTATTTTTCGAACAATGTCAGCTCGAGCACGAGAGTAAGCGCGACGAGCAGCATGACGAGCACCCACAAGGCGACGGCTTGCAGACGAGGTTCGGTCATGACCTCTTCAACCTAAAACCACACCTTCCGGCTCAAACTACACCCCGTTCCCGAATTGTCTAAGCAATTTGCAAGCCGGATGGTCCTCCGCCGAACGGAGATGAGGACGGTCCGTGAACACCTTTGATCTCTTGCCGGCAATTGTCTAGCGTCTGACCAAATGACCTCCATAGGGTTGCGCAACGTCCGATGACCGTTTCTCCCTACGACCAGAGCCTCCCAAAGAATCCCGCGAACTATCAATCGTTGACCCCACTCGTTTTTCTGGAACGGGCGGCGGCGGTGTATCCCGGACACACTGCGGTCGTTCATGGGCGTCTCCGCTATTCATGGAAGGAGTTCTACGACCGCTGCCGCCGGCTGGCATCCGCGCTGGCCCGGCTTCAGATCGGTCCCGGCGACACTGTTTCAGTGATGTTGTCCAACACCCCTTCGATGCTCGAAGCTCATTACGCGGTGCCGATGCTGGGCGCCGTCGTTCACTCGATCAACACGCGGCTGGATGCGCCGATCATTGCGTTCCAGCTCGATCATGCCGAGAGCAAGATCCTGATTACGGATCGCGAGTTCGCCGATGTGATGTCGGAGGCGCTGGCGCTGGCCAAGGTCCGCCCCATCATCATCGATTACAACGACTTGGAATTTCCCCAAAGCGGCCGGGCTCTTTCAAATCTCGACTATGAGAAGCTGCTCGCGAGTTCGGACCCGGAGTTCGCCTGGCGCATGCCTGAGGACGAATGGGAAGCCATATCTCTCAACTACACATCGGGCACGACGGGAAACCCTAAGGGGGTCGTCTACCATCACCGCGGCGCCGCGCTGATGTGCTACGCGAACACCATTGCGACCGGCATGGGGCGGCATCCCGTTTATCTCTGGACGCTGCCGATGTTCCATTGCAACGGATGGTGTTTCACCTGGTCGCTGGCCATGGTCGCTGGTACGCACGTATGCCTGCGTTGGGTACGCGCAAAGGCGATGTATGACGCCATCGTCGAGCACAAGGTGACGAACATTTCAGGCGCGCCGATCGTGATGGCGACGCTTCTGGGCGCAAAACCTGAAGAGAAGCGCATCATTTCCCACCGCGTCGCATTTAATCATGCCGCGGCACCGCCTCCGCAAGCCGTTCTCGACGCGATGGTGGCCGCCGGTTTCGATCTCACGCACTTGTACGGCCTGACCGAGACCTATGGTCCGGCAACTATCAACGAGTGGAAGGCCGAGTGGCAGGAACTCGACGATGAGGTCAGGGCAAAGAAGCGCATTCGCCAGGGCGTTCGCTACGTCGCACTGGAGGATCTGACGGTCATGGATCCGGAAACGATGACTCCCGTGCCCGCCGACGGCGAGACCATGGGCGAGGTCATGTTCCGGGGTAATATCGTCATGAAGGGATACCTGAAGAATCCCGATGCGACGGCGGAAGCGTTTGCCGGTGGATGGTTTCACTCCGGCGACCTCGGCGTCATGCACCCCGATGGCTACATCCAGCTCAAGGACCGCTCCAAGGACATCATCATCTCCGGCGGCGAGAACATTTCATCCATCGAGGTCGAGGACGTCCTCTACAAGCATCCAGCCGTCGCGGCCTGTGCCGTCGTCGCCCGTCCCGACGAGAAGTGGGGCGAGACCCCCTGCGCATTCGTCGAACTGAAGCAGGGCATGTCAGCGACCCAGGAGGAGATCGTCGCCTGGTGCCGCGAACGCCTCGCTCACTTCAAGGCGCCGCGCCACGTGGTGTTTGCCGAGATCCCGAAGACGGCCACCGGCAAGATCCAGAAGTTCCGGCTTCGCGACTTGGCCAAGAACGCCTGACCATCTCCTTAAAAATCTGCGACGGGTTTTGCCTTCTCCACCGTTTCAGGGTGTGACGCGGCGTGGTTCGGACCGCCGGGCACCAGCCCTCGGTGCCGCTCCCCCCACCCCAAAAGGGCGGTCTGAACACGTCGCGGACTGAAGAAGGAGAACCCTATGACACGAAACGGTAAGATCCTTGCAGGCGCCGCAGCGATCCTGACCCTGGGCTCGGCCGCCGCCGTGGCCCACCGCTATGCCGGAGGGCATCAGGGACATCACCACGGCTGGCGCGGCGCACCCGGGATCATGGGACTTGCGGGACCTCTGTGCCACGGTAACGCCGCCGAGAAAGCCGATCTCATGATGGTTCGTCTCGAATACAAGCTGAAGCCAACCGATGCGCAGAAGCCGGCCTTCGAGGACCTGAAGACGGCTGTAAAATCAGCCGCTGGAAAAGTCGCGGCTGCATGCCCGGCAAAATCGTCAGCCGGTGCGGCTGGCAGCGAGGATCAGGTCGCGGCGCCGAACGATATCACGGCACGCCTAGCAGAAGCAGAAGCACAACTGACAGCGACATTGGAGGGCCTGAAGACCGTCCGCCCGGCGGCTGAGAAACTCTACGCCGCTCTCGACAATGCTCAGAAGAAAGCCATTTCCGAATTCGGAATGGGCCGGCACTCGAAGGGCTTCCACAAGCACGGGAAATGGGAACGCTTCGGGCGTGATAGCGAAGATGCGGACGGTCCAGCCGACCCCGGCCGTGGATCGTCAAGCGATGAGCCAAGCTCGATGCGTTAAGTCCCAAGTCCGCACGCATCGCTAGAGCGATTGACACCGGCTCGCCGGCCTATGCTGGCGGGCCGATTGCCGATTTGGAGCATTGCCATTTCACAACAACCCGGCTTGCAGTCCTCCCAGGCGGAGGGCGCATGCGGTCACCGTGAAAGCAAAAAAGCCGACCCCAGGTTGGAGCCGGCTCCGTGAGCCTCAATGGCGAGAGGCGCTCGACAGTCTGTCGATCTCTTCTTTGATCTTCAATTTCTGCTGCTTCATCCTTCGGATCTCGAGGTCGTCCGATCCG
This sequence comes from Hyphomicrobium sp., assembly GCA_025458125.1. Taxonomy (GTDB): domain Bacteria; phylum Pseudomonadota; class Alphaproteobacteria; order Rhizobiales; family Hyphomicrobiaceae; genus JAGVSR01. The sequence goes on along the minus strand of JALOTA010000013.1, from coordinate 10,964 downwards.
GGTCTGGCCATCTCCTCCGTGATCCGGCGGTCGAGCTGCCGGTGCTTCTCTGCGAGTTCGTGGAGATGAGCGGACAACGCCATTTAAACCTCCTTCGATCGTTGAGCCTCAGGATCATGCCAGAGAAAACGCGCCTTGTAAAAGGTCCGCAGAGCCCTCCATTTCCTCTTCATTAAGTTGTGAAGCAGGTTGGTGAAGAACCGGCCGGCGCGGCGTACAGCCGGTACCGATTGAGCGCGGCAACCGGCGGCTTCAGCCATTCAACTGGCCCTTTCTGCGGCCTGTTGGGTGGCGTCCGCCGACGTAAGATGTTGCAGAAATAGGAGAGAAGCGTAAAACGCGCCGCGGGGATGCCGTGTCAGCAACGCGGCCTGTGCAGGTGCGAAGAGGCGCCATGGTGCGACACAACGAAGGGGAGTTGCGGGAGGAACTCGTGCGGCTGCGGAATGAACACCGCGTGCTCGACGAGGAAATTGTCGCACTCGAGGCTATGGGCGGCCTCGATCAGCTGAACATCCGGCGGCTGAAAAAAAAGAAGCTCGCGCTGAAAGACCAGATCACGGCGATCGAAGACCAGCTGTTGCCAGACATCATCGCCTGACTGCCGGCGCAAGACCTTCGAGAACTGCCGGAGGCCGAGAAGCGTATAAAAGTACGGTCGGCCTCGCCGCCGGTGACCGTCGCGTGAGGAAGCATGCGGTCTGTCGAAAATTGGCTCTATCCCACTCCCGCCGGCCTCTATTGCGAGCCGGGCAATTTCTACATCGATCCCCCGCGTCCGGTCGATCGTGCGCTGATTACACACGGCCATTCCGATCACGCCCGTCCCGGACACGCCCATGTGCTCGCAACCGTCGAGACGATCGAAATCATGAAAGTCCGCTACGGCGAGAACTGCGCCGTCACGTTCGAAGCGGCGGCTCTCGGGACTGAGAGAAATATCGGCGGGGTTCGCGTCCGTCTGGCGCCCGCCGGTCACATACTCGGTTCCGCTCAGATAATCCTCGAACATGCTGGCCGCCGCGCTGTCGTGTCCGGCGATTATAAGCGCGCCGCTGACCCCACCTGCCGGCTGTTCGAGCCCGTTCAATGCGATGTCTTCGTCACCGAAGCGACATTCGCACTTCCGGTGTTTCGTCACGAACGCGCCGAGGACGAAGCGCGCCGCCTGGTCCGCTCGATCGAGCGCAATCCCGAGCGCACGCATCTGCTCGGCGTCTACGGTCTTGGTAAGTGTCAGCGGATGATCGCGCTGCTGCGCCAGCAGGGCTATCATCAGCCCATCTGGTTGCATGGTGCGCTTGTTCCCTTGACGTCGCTCTATGAGCGACTTGGAGTCGATCTCGGCGACTGCCGCCCGGTCGGCACGGCGCGCGACGAAGACCTCAAGGGAGCATTGGTGATGTGTCCGCCATCGGCGTTATCGGATCGCTGGTCGCGACGCATGGGTGATGACCCGGTCCGCGTCTTCGCGTCGGGTTGGATGCGCGTGCGCGGCCGCGCGCGTCAACGCGGCGTTGAACTGCCCCTCGTCGTCTCCGATCACGCGGACTGGCCCGAGTTGCTCGATACGATCGTTGAGACCGGTGCCGAGGATGTCTGGGTGACACATGGCCGCGAGGACGCACTGGTCCGTCAATTGAGCCTTATGGGCCGCCGGTCGCGCGCGCTGGCGCTCGTCGGGTACGAGGATGATGCCGAGTAGCGCCAGAGTGGACGATGCGTGAATTCGCCGAACTTCTGGATTGCCTTTCGACGACGCCGAGCCGAACCGGCAAGCTGGCACTCCTGTCCGATTATCTCCGGTCGGCGCCCGATCCTGATCGCGGCTGGGCATTGGCCGCGCTGACCGACGGCCTGCCCCTTCGCATCGCGTTCCGGCGCATTCTTTCGGAACTGATGATCAATCGGGTCGATGCCGAGCTCTTCAGGCTGTCCAGGGACTTTGTCGGAGACACGGCCGAAACCGTCTCGCTGCTATGGCCGGCAGTCGCTTCGCCCGCGACGCCGCCGCGGCTTGGCGAGATCGTCGAGCGCCTTCTCAGCGCCAGACCGGCGCAACACGCGGACATCATCGCCACCGTTCTCGACAGCTGCAACGTGCGCGAGCGCTGGGCCTTTCTGAAGCTTATCGGCGGGGCGCCGCGCGTCGGCGTTTCGGCCCGGCTTGCCAGAACCTCCGTTGCCGAAACCGGCGGGCAGGACGTATCTGCCGTCGAGGAAGTCTGGCATGCACTGAATCCGCCCTACACGGAACTTTTCGCCTGGATGGAAGGCAGAGCCGAGCGCCCCGACTCCAGCGCAGTCCCCGTTTTCCGGCCGCTCATGCTCGCGCATCCGATCGAAGACGCAGACTGGCCCGCGCTCGATCCGAACGACTTTGCCGCGGAGTGGAAGTGGGACGGGATCAGGGTTCAGATCGCAGCCAAGGCAGGCGACGTGCGTCTCTACTCCCGCACGGGTGATGACATTTCTCCGGCGTTTCCCGATATTCGCGCCGCCTTTACCAATGCCGAGGTGGTGGCGGACGGAGAATTGCTCGTCGTGCGTCAGGGAACTGTCGCGCCTTTCAATGACCTCCAGCAGCGCCTGAACCGCAAGACCGTAGCCGGCAAGATGTTGCGCGATTATCCCGCGCACCTGCGTCTCTACGATCTTCTGTTTGCCGGCGGCGATGATGTGCGGCCGCTGTCCTTCCAGGAGCGACGGTCGCGGCTCGAAGAATGGCACGCACGCGAACGCCCGGTCGTTACCGACCTCAGCACTCTTGTACCATTCTCGAGCTTCTCCGAGTTGGAGGAGCTGTGGCGCGGTGCCCGCGAGGCCGGCATCGAAGGCTTGATGTTGAAGCGCCGCGCCAGTCCCTACTTGTCGGGCCGCCCCAAAGGCCACTGGTTCAAATGGAAGAGGGCAGCTCTGACTCTCGATTGCGTGCTGATGTACGCGCAGCGTGGTTCTGGCAAGCGCTCGTCGCTCTACTCTGACCTGACCTTTGGCGTCTGGCGTCCGCGTGAGGGGAGCGATCAACGCGAACTGGTTCCGGTCGGCAAGGCCTACTCGGGTTTCACGGACGCCGAGTTGCGCGAGCTGGACCGCTTCATCCGGGCCAACACGACCGAAACCTTCGGTCCCGTCCGCGCGGTTGTCCCGCAGCTTGTTCTTGAAATCGCGTTCGATGCCGTTCAGCGTTCGACGCGGCACAAGTCCGGCGTTGCCATGCGTTTCCCGCGCGTCCATCGAATTCGATGGGACAAGCCGGCGGAAGAAGCCGATACTTTGGCATCGACCCTGGCGCTGATCGGCTAGAGCGGAGCGAACACGATGTTCGAAGGTTGGAAACGAGGCCGCGCGCTGGTGGGCGAGATCGAGATCGCCTACGTGACGGCAGGGAGCGGCCCCCCCGTGCTGCTGCTGCACGGCTATCCGCAGACCATGGCCATGTGGGCGCGGATCGCCCCGCTACTGGCGGAACGCTTTACCGTGATCGCCTCGGACCTGCGCGGCTACGGCGACAGCTCCAAGCCCAGATGCTTGCCGGATCGTTCCAATTATTCTTTCCGGGCCATGGCCGATGATCAGCTGCAACTGATGCGGAGCCTCGGCTTCGAACGCTTCCACGCCGTCGGACATGATCGCGGAGGCCGCGTCGGGCACCGCATGGCACTCGACTGCCCCGATCGTGTTCTCTCACTCGCCGTTCTCGATATCGTACCCACCTATGCCATGCTGATGGATACAACCCACAAGCTCGCGGCAGCCTATTGGCACTGGTACTTTCTCGCTCAGCCGGAGCCCTTTCCGGAAACCCTGATCGGTCGCGATCCCGATTACTTCTATGAGTTCTGCCTCGTCGGGTGGGGCAAGGTTCCTCTCGACGCGTTCGATCCCGTCCAGTTGCAGGCCTATCGCACAGCGTGGCGCAACCCGGCCTACATTCACGGTTCGTGTTCCGACTACCGTGCGGCGCTGAGTGTCGATCTGGCGCACGACACCGCCGATATCGCCCGCAAGGTCGCTTGTCCCGCGCTCGCGTTCTGGGGCACGGCCGGCCTCATGCATCAGCTTTTCGACATGGAGGCCGAATGGGAAAAGCGCCTGGCAAAGCCGCAGTTCGCGACGCTTCCCGGAGGCCACTTCTTTCCCGACCAGTTCCCGGAAGAGACCGCCGCCCGCCTGCTTCAGTTTCTGGACGTCGCGTGAGTATTTACCCGAGCCTGCGGCGGAAATCCTCGTATCCGTAGGATCGCACGACCTCGTACGTTCCGTTCTCGTGCAGCATGGCAATATCCGGCAATGGCGTGCCGTTGAAGGTCGTGTTCTTCACGAACGAATACTGCATCATGTCGGTGAAAACGAGCCTGTCGCCCACCTTCAGCCGTTCGGCGAACGAGTATTCGCCGATGACGTCGCCGGTCATGCAGGTCTTGCCGCCGAGCACATAGGAGTGCGCCAGAACACCGGGCCTCTTCGCCCCGATGATGACCGGCGTGTAGGGCACTTCCAGCACGTCCGGCATATGCGTCGACGCCGACGTGTCGAGGATCACGATGTCCTTCTCGTTCCAGTGCAGGTCGAGGACGGTCGCGACAAGCCAGCCGGCGTTGACGACGAGACCTGCGCCTGGCTCGAGGATTATGTCCACATCGAAGGCGCGCTTGAAATCCTGCAAAGCCGCAATCAGCGGTTCCAGTTTATAGCCGGGGCGATTGATGAAATGCCCGCCGCCGAAGTTAACGGCCTTCACCTGCCGGATCTCCTCGGCGAAGTGTTCCGCGACATGCCGGATAAGCCCGGTCGAGCCCTCCTCGCGGGCCTCGCAAAGCGCATGTGCGTGGAGAATATCGACTTCGCCCCACGGGATGCGAGCGCACTCAGCCTTGGTGGTTCCGAACCGTGAGCCGGGCGCGCAGGGATCATAGAGCTCGCCGCCGAGGGTCGCCATCGAGTAGCCGGGGTTGATGCGAACGCCGATCTTGCGCCCCGCGGCCTTGGCCGTGGCCATCGACAGGCCAAGCTGCCCGGGAGAATTGAAATAGATGTGGTCGGCGATTGCGGCGAGACGCTCCACCTCGCCAGGCCCGTAGGCCGGTGCGTAGACGTGCACCTCTTTGCCGAACTCCTCCCGCCCGAGCCGGGCTTCGTATTCGCCCGACGCGGTTGTGCCGTCGATAATGTCACGCATCAGCGGAAATGCGGCGGGCATGGCCCAGGCTTTCGTGGCCAGCAGAACCTTGATTCCGGTCTCCCGCTTGAGGCGCGCGGCCGTCTCCAGATTCCTTTTGAGGCTCGCAACGTCCAGGACATAGGCCGGCGTGTGGATGTCGGCGGGCAGATTGGGCGCGGCCATGTCTCGGATAGCTCCAGGGTAAGAGATGGACGGCGCTATATGGCACCGGCGGACCGTTTGGTGAAGTGTTGCGCCGTGTCCGGCGCTCGGACATGGAAGCGCCGCGAGATCAGGCATGCCACAAGCCTCGAATACCACCTTCAGTTCGCGATGGTGACTTCGAAGTTGCGACGGCTGGTTTCCCCCGACGCAAGCCTGGCTTCGACGCTGAAGCTATCCGTGCCGGTCGCTCCCGCCCGGGCCGTGTAATAGACGCCCGTGCCCGCCACGCTGCGCCCCGCACAGGTGCCAACTGCCGACGCCGCGATCGTGGTCTCCTGACCCGGGCGCAGACTTATATCGCCCTGTGCCGGTTGTTTTGTGACGGTCACCACCGGTGCAGCGGTCGCCGCGCAATTATTGTCCCAACCGGCGAAGACGAAGACGCGTGCGGGCCGGCCCGGAACGACGGGCGCGGTTCGTGTCGCAGCATCCTGGGTTGGCAGGTCTGCCGTCGCGACCGATGCTGGTTCCTGCGAGGAGGTACACGCAGTCATTAGAAGAACGGCGAGAGCCGTGATGGCACGGAATGGGACGGACATTGGGAACCAGCGGAACGATGACGGGAGAAGTCACTGCGGCTTGTGGGACATTGCCATCGCCCGGTCAACCGAACTACGCTCTAGAAATAGCCGCGCAAGGATTCCCGATGCAGACCAATTCTGGACCTCAGGAGCCTGACCGCTCGGCAGTGAAGCCTAAAGCGCGGGTGCCGCACCTTCTGCGGTTCCTCGGCTTGCACATGGCGAGCGGACTGGCGGTCGGCGTTCTCATCGCCTCTCTGATGATCTTCACCAATCTCGCCGGCCTCAAGGATCTTTTGGTCGAGGCGCAGGAACCATTCATCGCGATTTTCCTGCTTTATGCCTTCAACGCGCTCACTTTCGGAAGCGTGGCCATGGGTATTGCCGTGATGACGATGCCGTACGACGGCATCTGCGATATGCGCGATCCCGGCGACGGCGGCGACCTGGGACCCCTGCGTTGATCTACGCCGATAACGTCGTTGCAAGCATCAGGCGATGCGGGATCATCGTCGAACGCGCGAATCCGAAGCTTTCATAGAATGATCTGGCGGTCGTGTTGTCATGGTCGGCAAGCAGCGTGATGCGCCGTGCGCCGTCGCTGCGCGCCTGTTCGATGATGCCTGCCATCAACCGTTTACCGGTGCCACGTCCGCGCTCGCCGGCTGCAACGATCACGTCTTCTAGCATGGCGACTTTGGCGCCGAGGTAGGTTGAGACGGAATAGTGAAGGACACCCATCCCGACAACTTGCCCGAATTGTTCGGCCACCATGATCCGCACGGCTTCCCCACGCTCGAACAACAGCGCAAGACCACGGATCTGCGCCGTCCGATCGGGAGAAAACTCCCGCTCCTGAGCGAACAGAACCCCCAGAAGATCGGCGAGCGCCGGAATGTCGGCCTCGGTCGCCACTCGAATGAAAATCATGCTGGCAACTCCCTGGACTTGCCGCCATCGGGCATCAAATGTAACATAGTTACAAGAACCGGCGTGTCCGCAATAACAGCTGCCGAACGGCAGCACCTTGGGAGTGAAATATGAAGCATTTTCTCGCAACAGCACTGGTCACCGGCCTTGCGATGGGGCTGCCGATGGCGGGTGCCGGAGCAGCGTCGCTGGTTTCGGCCAAGAAACTCGAGATCAACGTCGAAGAGGCCAAGGCAGAGGCCGAGCGGGCCGCCTTGTGGGAAAAGATTGGAGGCTGGTGCGCGATTGCCGAGTGGCACCCCGCGATAGCGAAGTGCGAAGACTCCAAGGACGGCGACACCGAGTTCCGCACGCTGACCTTGAAGGACGGCGGCGTGATCAAGGAGAAGCTGCTCGAGAGAGGGACCACGAGCTACAAGTACGAGATCATCGAGAGCCCGCTTCCGGTCAAGAATTATACCGCGATGTTTTCCGTCGCTCCCGACGACGACGATCTCGACGAGATCAACGTGATGTGGTCCGCCACGTACGACGCCAACGGCAAGGACGACAAGGAAGCGCGCAAGGTAATCGACGGGATTTTCAAGGCCGGCTTCGACAGCATCAAGGCGAAGCATGCCGGCGCTCCCGACGCTGACGGCAAGTAGGCGGGACACCTCCGCACGTCAGCCTGCCCAAAAAATCAAGGGCCGGACGATTGCTCGTCCGGCCCATTTTACTCTCATACCTGCCAACGCCGCGCCGTCTACCAGCCGAAGCCGAGATAGACGCCAGGCCGGCGGTAACCCCAACCTGGGCCCCAACCGGGTCCGTACCAGCCAGGACCATATCCGTAATACGGGCGGTAGAAGCCGTAGGGACGATAGTAGCGGTACGGGCGATAGGGACGCCAATGTCTGCGGTAGTATGGCCTGCGATAGTAGCGGCGATAGCGAACCGCTTCCGTCGCTTTTGCGTCCGTCTTTGCGGTGCTGGTCGCGGCGCCGGCGCCGGCAAGCGGCGCGGCGGTTGAGGGGGCCGTAAACGCGACCGCACCCAAGAGTGCGGCAGCCGCGACGGCCATTTTCATTTTCATGCCCTTCTCCTTATTTTTAGAAGCCGTGCACTTCCCCATAGCTTCAAGAATTAGTAATCCGCGCCATCGGTTGCAAGGCACTAGACCGTGAACAATTCGCCGGATCTGATGCGCTAGGCTTCGGAAAGTTCGGAGCATTTCACTCCGCGCGTCGAGGGCCCGCCCGGTATCAACGCGTCAGAAAGCCAGGGCCATCAGCGTTTGATGCAACCTGGGAGTGTTAAGAGGCGCATCTTGAATGCGGTCTATGTCAGACTTTTCCCGGACAATCCGCCCCGGCTCCATTTGACGGGGCTCAATTTGCCGCTAGGATGCTGCGCCGGGATGTCGCACTGCAATAAGTGCGGCGCAGCGCCGCGCGATTGGGAGCGAAACGAATGGCATCGCCGAAACCGCATGATTGGCCCGAGGTTCGCAGCGTTTCGCTCGACGACCTCAACGAGGCGGTTGTCGCCGGTATCGCCGATTTCCGGGCCCATCCCGGTTATGGAATTGTGATCGGCCTCACATTTGCGATCGCCGGCTGGATCCTGTTCCTGGGTCTTGCAGAACTTGGCCTGCCGTTCCTGATCTATCCGCTGGCCATGGGCTTCGCCCTCGTGGCGCCGTTCGCGGCCGGCGCCTTCTATGCGGTGAGCGACCTGCGCGAGCGCGGCGAAGCGGTCACCCCCGCCGCTGTCATTCAGGGTCTAAACCGCGAGCGCCATCGCCGCGACCTGGGATGGATGGCGCTGGTGACGTTCCTGGCCCTCATCCTCTGGCTCGAAATCGCCGCCGTTCTCACCTTTGCTTTCGGCGGAGTGAACACCTTCGACAGCGGTTATCTATCGAAACTGCTCGACAGTCCCGCCGGACTGATCCTGCTCATCATCGGTAATTTCGCTGGCGCGGCAATCGGCTTTGCCGTCTTCGCGATCACGGTCATCTCGTTCCCGATGCTGTACCATCGCGATACCGACTTCATCACCGCCATGGTCACGAGTGTCCGCCTCGTCGAAAAGAACCCGATCACGATGCTCGCATGGGCCGTTTTTATCGGCTTCATCGTGGCGCTGTCGGTGATGACGGCCTTCCTGGGTCTCATCGTTTTGTTGCCGATCATTGGCCACTCCACATGGCATCTCTATCGCATGGCGGTGGAGCCCGTTCGCGAGGGCACGCCGATATCGCTCGTGGAGACGCCATCGCTTAGCGCCGATCTCATTCCCGCCCGCCTCGTCCAGGGCTGAAGCCTTCGGACGGTTGCGGCCGGGCCTCAGCAGTGCATGGCATACCAGGTTCTTCATAGGTAGACTGCCCCGGCCGCGCTCAGCGTGTCCGGGGCAATTTTTTTGGCGTTCGAAGAGAACCAGTCATTGGCCGGGGATCGCTCCATGGAAATGCCGGCGGGACGGATCAGACACGATCGCCATGAGGCTTCATGAGGAATGCAATGCAGACGCTACGCTTGGCCCTTGCCGCTGTCGCTCTCACCACCGCCACGATGACGGCCGCCGCTGCTGATCCGTCGGCCTCGCTGAACGGTTCGGAATGGGGCTTCCCCGACGCGGGCGATGCTCATGTCCAGTTCAAGGAAAAGGATGTCTCGGGTTTCGCGGGCTGCAACCGGTTCCGCGGCACCTATACGTTCGACGGCGGTGCGCTGACATTCGGTCCGCTGGCGACGACGCGGATGGCGTGTCCGCCGGAGAAAATGCAAACCGAAAACAAAGTGCTCCAGATCCTCCAGGCTGCGAAGTCCGCCGAAGCCAGCCACAAGACGCTGATCCTGAAAGACGCGACGGGGGCGGTCCTCGCAACTTTACAAAGGCGCGACTGGGATTGATCCCGTTTCGCCGGAACCGGTCCGGCGCCTGGGCGCTGTGTTTGGCAAATCTCACTGGTGGCCGTCAGCCATCGTGAGCGCCGCTGAGCACAGTCGGACGCGGTCTTCGCGTCCGCCCTGCGACGCTTGTCCAATCCCGCCTCCATGAGCCGCGCAGCAGCGCGGGAGTTATTACCTCCCCAACCCCCAGACCTCCTCGCGCACGCGGATGTCGGCGAGCATGCGGTCGATGAGAAGGCAGGTGCGCTTGAAGAGATCCGAGCCGCGGCGGTAGTCGGCTCCGGCGTAGAAGTCGACGCGGCCCGCGCGAAACAACTCCTCGCACGTCTTCGGCGACAGGTCCGGATTATGGACCGCGATCGCGGCCCCGCCGGACTTTTTCATCAGCGCCATCGAGGGCACGTCGGTTTCGCCGTCGCCGAAATAGATCATGTTCGCCCACGGGATCGGCCGCTGGTCTTCCGGCATGTGGCCGTTGATGCTCTCTCCCAGGTCCTCGATGCCCTTGTTGATGCGGAAAAGATATTGCGTCTTGCCGGTGTCGGTGATGACGCGCTTGGGGAACGGTGTCTCGTAGGGCTCGAACCAGTATTCACTGGCGAACACGTTGTGAAAGTGCGGGAAGATCGGCGTGCCCTCGATGATCTCCGCAAGCCCCGACGAAATGAGATAGTGGCGCAGCGTGATGCCGGCCGTCTCTGCTCGCAGCCGCACATAAGCGCCGATCTCGTCGAACCAGTCGCGCACGCCAGGATAAAGCGCAACCGACGCGCCCTGCCGGACAAGCGCGTCGCGGTCCACTGCGAGACCCTTCTCCTTCGCTTTCTTGTACATGAGGTGCATGTAGGTGATGAGCGGGTCGGCCTGGCGCTCGCGGGCAATGCGCGTGCATTCAGCCCAGAAATCTTGTGGGTCGATGCCGAGCTGGGGCAGGAACGAATATTCCTGCATGGGCCTGGGCGAGAGCGTGCCGTCGAAGTCATAGACGAGGGCGATGATTTTCTTCGGAAAGCCGCCGCGCGACAGACCGGCGTGTCCCGGATCGCCCGCATCACCGGACGCAGGCGATACAGGCGAGCCTGTCCCCGCACCGGCGGCTTTGCCCGATCCTGGTTTTTTGCCCGATGTCCTAACCGCCCCGCGATCTGACATATCCCGCTCCGATCCGCCGATACAACCGGCGGACAGTCACGCGATTCGGGTGACCGCAGGAAGGCGGGGAAG
>JALOTA010000012.1 GCA_025458125.1 Hyphomicrobium sp. | reverse complement strand
ATCGATGAAGGCTTCGCAACCGCCCGGGAAGCGGCGGCGGGGGCCGATCTCGTCATTCTGTGCGTTCCCGTAGGATTGTGCGGACCGATCGCGGCGGAGATCGCGCCGGTTTTGAAGCGTGGCGCGATCCTGACGGATGTGGGGTCCGTCAAGGGCTCGATCGTGCGGGATGTGGCTCCTCATGTGCCTGAGGGGGTCCATTTCGTTGCAGGACATCCGATCGCGGGCACAGAACAGTCCGGGCCGGAATCGGGTTTTGCGGAACTGTTCGACGGGCGCTGGTGCATTCTGACGCCCGAAGCGCACACGGACCCTGATGCAGTCGAGAAGCTGCGCGTGTTCTGGCAGAAGCTCGGCTCGAACGTCGAGGTCATGGCGCCCGACCATCACGATCTCGTTCTGGCGATCACTTCGCATCTGCCGCATCTGATTGCGTTCAACATCGTCAATACGGCCGCGCATCTGGAGCGCGTGACGGATAGCGAGGTGATCAAGTTCTCGGCCGGCGGTTTTCGCGATTTCACGCGTATTGCGGCGTCCGATCCGGTCATGTGGCGCGACGTCTTCCTGAACAACAAGGAGGCGGTGCTGGAAATGCTCGGGCGCTTCACCGAAGACCTGACCGCCCTGCAGCGCGCCATCCGGTTTGGCGACGGGGAAACCCTGCAGAAGCTTTTCGGAGATGCGCGTGCGATCCGGCGTGGGGTGATCCAGGCCGGACAGGATACGCCCGCGCCGAACTTCGGACGCACGCCTGCGCCATCGGCTTCCAAGACAGGCGCGGGGTAAGCGTGACCGCACGGCGAGACACGCCCGCGCTGTGGGTTTTTGCCTACGGGTCGCTGATGTGGCAACCGGGGTTTGCCTACGAAGAGGCACGGCGAGCGCGGCTCAAGGGCTATCACAGGGCCTTCTGCATCTACTCGTTGCATTATCGCGGCACCCAGGAGAGGCCCGGGCTGGTGCTAGGTCTCCAGCGCGGGGGCACGTGCGAAGGCGTGGCGTTTCGCATTGCGGCGCGCCAGGCCGCCTCGGTGCGAGCCTACCTGCACGCGCGTGAGCTGATCTACGGAGTTTATCGCGAAACCATGGTGCCGGCCGAGTTGATCGGGCCGGGGCAAGATCAGTGCGTCGACGTGCTGACCTATATCGCAGAGGCGGGGCATCCTAGTTTCGCAGGCGTTCTCCCCCTGGCGCGGCGAGCGGCCATCATCCGAGCCGCGCGTGGCAAGTCCGGAAGCAACCTCGCCTATTTTGTCGCGACGCTACGCAAGCTGCGAGAATTGGGAATCCGGCAGGCCGACCTGGAACGTCTGGCCATCGCTGCCGGGGTCGGCGGGCCCTACGCCGAAACGGCCGCGGCCGGCGTGATGGAGGGACGGTGCCGGGCGTTCGGGCATCTGCGCGGGTGCAGGGCGAGTCCGGTCAGACACGACCGGCGTCATGCATTCTCCTACCGGCGCCGCCTTTCGTCGTGACAAACGAAAACGGCGGCCACTTGGGACCGCCGTTTCCTGAATTTCAATTTGAGCGCGTGATGCTCACATTCCGGCTGCAAAGCCCGAAACGACGCCCGCGCAGAGGCCGGCGCGAAGGTCGGACTCGATGAAACGGCTCAGCTTGGCGTTCGGCGCCAGGAGATGCACGTGGACTTCGTTGGCTCCGAGAGCCGCGCCACGGCGGCGGATTTCAGCAAGGTTCAACGACGAGGCCGAATGGCCGACGCGGCCGACAGCAAGCACCAGACGGCGGCCCTCGGCGTCGCGATGGATCAGGATGTAGTTGCCGGCAGGGATCGCCGGGCACTCGAACAGGCTATAGACCGTGTGAACATAACGGCGGCCGGATGCGCCGCTCCAGAATTGAAAGCGATCCGCCAGGCTCGACGCGCCGCGCTGGACAGCAGCCTGGACGCCGCGGTCGCCGGACGTATTCCGGCCTGATCTGTAGTCTGCGAGCGAGATGATTTCTGCTGCCATGCTGCCCTGCCGATTTCGAATCCAGCCGTTGACCGGCCTGTGATGCGCCTCGAATTCACTGGAGCCAACATTCCCAGAAAAGTCTGGATGAAGTGTGGCTCGACCTTTGAGAATTTGTGGCAAGGTTTAAGTCCGGTTAGCGGCTGTTCCGTGCGTGGAATCCGTTGTCGGACGGTCGATCCGCGGCCCGGCCGGCATTGCTCGCCCTGGCCTTAAGTCTCAGCCGCAGCGGGAGAATCCGCACGTGCTGCAAACCCAGCAGCCTTCGCGCCGGGTCAGTGTCGGATGACCGCAGCGCTGACAGGCCCGGCCGCCTGCCACTTTTCGGGCGTCTTCTGGCGGCGGTGGCGAGGATGAAGCCGTCGCCCCGGGGGCCAAGAATCCGATGTTGCGCAGGTGAGTCTCGATAACGTCGCCGATGGCGGCAAGCAGGCTGGGGACATACCGCCCGCCGATGAAACGCCCGCCTTGTGGATCGAAGACGGCCTTCAACTCCTCCGCCACGAAGGAGACGTCGCCGCCACGGCGGAATACGGCGCTGATCATTCGAGTCAGCGCAACCGTCCAGGCATAGTGCTCCAGATTGCGTGTGTTGATGAAGATTTCGAACGGGCGTTTTCGCGGGGCTTGTCCCGGTTCGACACCGTCGACTTCGATGTCGTTGATCGTGATGTAGATGGCGTGATCGCTATCGGGCCAGCGCAGTTTATAAGTCGCACCCGTGAGCACGGGCGCCCGTTCCAAGGGCTTGGACAGATAAACGATATCACCCGAAGCGCCGGAAGCGGCTCTGGATGTTTGCGGCGCAGCGGCCGGAACGATCGGCGGTGGGGCAATTGCAGCAGGACCGGGGGGCTGTGATGCAGGCTCTTCAACGGGTGTGAGCACGGCGCCCGTCACGGGGTTTGGCCGATAGGTGGTGCAGCCTTTGAGGCCCAGTTCATACGCCTCGCGATAGACCGACATGAAGGCATCGAAGGAAATCGATTCCGGGCAATTGATCGTTTTGGATATGGAACTATCGACGTGAGCCTGGACAGCGGCCTGCATCCGAAGATGTTCGCGCGGCGTTAATTCACCGGCTGTGACGAAGGCTTCGGAAAGCACATCCGGGTTGCCGCCATTGCGCACATATTCCGCATGCGCGAAGTCTTCCAGAATGTCCTCGTAAGCTTTGCCGGAGGCGTCCAAAATCCGGCGGCGCATCTTGAAATCGAAAACCGGCTCGATACCGCTCGAGATGTTGCCTGCGAAAAGAGAAATCGTGCCGGTGGGGGCAATCGAGGTCAGGCAGCCGTTGCGGATGCCATTACGCCCGATTGCCTTGCGGACATCGGCATCGAGCGCTGCGATGTGCGGCCGGTCCAGATACCGATCGCAGTCGAAGAGCGGAAAAGCGCCTTTATCCGAAGCAATCTGGCTGCTGGTGAGATACGCTGCGCGCGAGATCGCCTGCATCCACTGACCGCTCAAAGCCACTGCCCGGTCAGAGCCGTAACGGACGCCGAGCATGATGAGCGCGTCGGCGAGGCCAGTCAGGCCGAGACCGATGCGGCGCTTGGATTCCGCTTCGCGGCGTTGAGCTTTCAGCGGATAGCCGGATATGTCGACGACGTTGTCGAGGAACCGGACGGCGACACGCACCCTCTCTTCCAGAGCCGCGAGGTCGAGCGATGCTGCATCCGAAAACGGCCGGCGGATGAAACGGGTCAGGTTGATCGATCCCAGAAGACAAGCCCCGTAAGGCGGCAGAGGCTGCTCGCCGCATGGGTTAGTGGCGTGGATCTCCTCAAGGTAGGCGAGATTGTTTCGTCGATTGACGCGATCGATGAAGATCACGCCCGGTTCGGCGTAGTCATAGGTCGCGCGCATCAGGCGCTCCCAAAGTGCTTTTGCCGGGATGACCCGGTAGGTCGTACCGCCAAACACGAGCGGCCAGGGCGCATCAGCTGCGACCGCTTCCATGAACGCATCGGTGACAAGAACGGAGAGGTTGAAGTTACGAAGGCGCGTGGCGTCGGACTTGGCTTCGATGAACGTCTCGATGTCGGGGTGATCACAGCGCAGAGTGGCCATCATGGCCCCACGCCGCGCACCGGCCGACATGATCGTGCGGCACATGGCGTCCCACACGTCCATGAAGCTTACGGGCCCCGAGGCGTCGGCGCCGATCGACCGGACGAGGGCGCCCTTGGGCCGCAGTGTCGAGAAATCGTGCCCGATGCCGCCGCCCTGCTGCATGGTCAGAGCCGCTTCTTTCACGTTGTCGAAGATCGAGGCGAGATCGTCCTCGATCCGGCCCATCACGAAGCAGTTGAAGAGCGTGACTTCGCGGCCCGTGCCGGCACCCGCGAGAATGCGGCCGGCGGGAAGAAAACCGAAATCTGCAATGGCGGCGAAGAATTCGGCAGCCCAGCGTTGGCGCGACTTTTTTCCGGTCTCTGCGCCCGCGACGGCTTCGGCAACGCGGCGGAACGTGTCGTCAAGATTGGCATCGCCGGCCAGCCCCGGCACTTGGCCACGGCCAGTGTCAACCGGCGGTTTGAACCGGTACTTCCGCTCCCAGATTTCATGCGAGATGGGAGCCGGGAACGCGGAACGCTTCGTCATGGACCCGAAACTCAAAACCCGCTTCAGCTAACCTACGGGTGGGCTTCAAGAAAAACTAATCGCTAATATAGTGAAGCGAACCAGATATGTCAACAAATGTTCTTCTTATGTTTTATTTATGTTCTCAATAGTGTCAAGCGCGGCTTGTCATGTTCCGCGAACCGCTCCGTCGCCGGCCCGGGCATCGCGGGCCTGAGCGATGAGGGCGGCCGTTTCCGTCTCGATGGCGGTTTCGATGCGGTCGCGGGCCAGCTTGCGCGGCAGACCCGGCGGGATGGGAGGCAGAAACGACACGACGATCGTGCCGGGATATCGCATCAGCTGGCGGCGGGGCCAGAAGAGGCCGGAGTTCAGAGCCAGCGGCACTGCCGGCACGCCGAGAGCGTCATACAGAGCCAGATATCCCGGTTTGTAGTCGGGCGGCGCGCCCGGTGCCATGCGTGTTCCCTCTGGGAAGATCACCACCTGGCGATTATGAGCGATCCGGTCCTTGGCCTCGGCGACCAGTGCCTTGAGTGCGACGGCCGCCTTGTCGCGCTTGACGAGGATGTGCCGGAACTTGACGCAGAACCAGCCGTAGAAGGGGATCCACTTCAGTTCGTCCTTCAGGACGATCGCAGGGTCGGCAAATAGCGGGATCAGCGCGAAGGTGTCCCATGTGGACTGATGTTTGGCCACCACGAGGACCGGTCCAGCAGGAAGGTTCTCGCGGCCGCGGACCTCCAGTTTTGTGCCGACGATGTTTTCCAGCAGCCACACCGCGATGCGCGCGTGCAGTTTCAGGCCGGCCATAGCCCAGCTTCGCGGCGCCAGCAGCAGCCATGAAAGTCCGATCAGCATGACGCCGGTCACGGTGTAGAACGCGGCAGCGTAAATCAGCGAGCGCAGCATGACCGTCTGTAAGGGAAGGAGCGGTGGATGGATGCGCCGGGCTCAGGTCTTGTGGTCGTTGTTGCCGTTGGCGGTGGCGACCGATCCACGTTCGAAGGGGGTCACCGCCAGCTGCAGAGCCAGACGAGCGGCAGAAGGCAGGAACTTGACGTACTCCGCAACCAAATTCCGCATCGCGAGTGGAGACCACCACCAAGTCTGTGTCTCGAAGCCGGCCGGGGTTACGGCGTGCGGGATGAGCCGGACGTCGGGCATCGCGCGGGACAGCTCCACCAGGGTACGGGGCATGTGATAGTTGGAAGTGACGACGACAAGCGAGCGATAGCCGTTGGCGCGTGCCCACGTATGAGCTTCCGAAGCGTTGCCGATGGTATCGAGCGCGGTGTAGCCGAGGTCCACACAGCAGGTGAACATCTGAGAGTCGAGGCCGGACAATCGAATGAGATCGGCTTGACCCGTTCTGGCGTTGACGCCCGAAATCAGGAGGCGGGAGCCATAGCCGTCCTTCAAGAGCCGGGCGCCTTCCTTGATCCGCGACTGACCGCCCGTGAGGACGATGATTCCGTCCGCCTTTTCGTCAGCAGCAACCGGCGTACGCATCACGCTGGCGGCGAAAAGTGCGAAGCCGAGTACGCCGGCAGAGAGACCCGCCGCTGCGACAACAGCTATCGTCTTCCACAAGCGTGACATTGGATTGCAGGGAGCCGTACTTGGCTCGCTTTCGCCCTCGGTTTGAATTCGTGAATACTATCCGATTTGCCAGGTTCTGTGTCTGCAAATCTTGGTGCGGTACCTCACAGGAGCGGCATCAACAAAAACAGCTGGTTGGCTGTGGTTGCGTCAGCGTCGCGCATGCAGAATCCGGTAGACGCCGAACCGGCTCGTCAGCATGCACAACGCGGCAATGATAACGACGACGATGCCGAGAAGCACGAAGCCGGCCGTGTCGAGGCTGCCGCTTCCGATCATCCTCTGCATTTCCGCCATCACGACCGGGCCCCCGCCCATGATCTCGAGCAGAATTGGCATCGAGATGAACACGAAAGCGGCCAGACCGGCGCCGACCAAGCCAGCGCGAATTCCCAGCCTCAGGAAGTGCTTTTCGAACTCCCGGGCGATGAACCGGTCGGTGGCTCCGACGAAATGGAGCACTTCCACGATTTCGCGGTTGGAAGCCATCGAGCTTTTTGTGGCTGAAACGATGATGGCGGTCGTTGCCGCTGCCACGAGTACCAGGATCGCGATTCCGCCAAGCGCCAGGGAACGGGTCACGGTTCGAATCTGCCGTTGCCACTGCCTGTGGTCGTCGAGGCTGACGCCTTCGAATTTCTCCGATAGCGAGCGGCTGACGGCGGCGAGATCGGGAGCGGCGTCCCGATCGACACCGACTGCGATCAGACGGGGCACGGGAAGCGCCTTCAAGGCGTCGGACTTGCCGAGCCAGGGCTCGAGCAGAGCCGTCGAATCCTCCAGGGCCAGAACGCGCACGCTGGTTACTCCGGCGGTCTCCGTCAGCAGGGTGGAGACATCGCGCAGGGTTTTTTCTATGTCGCTGCCGTCCCGCGGCGAGACCTGCACGGTCACTTCGCTGGCAAGGTCCTTCAGCCAGGCGTCTGCCGACTCCTTGATCATGTAGACGGCCCCCGCCGTCAGGCAGGCGAGGAAGCACATGATGGAGATGACGAGCGTCAGCGAGCGGCCGGTGACGGAGCCGGCGGGCACGATCGGGGCGTTGGCCTGTGCCTTGCCGCGCCGCACAGGTTCCGCGGGCTCGATACGACGATCGGATTCCAGCCGCGATAGGGAAGGTTCCTGATGGATCGGATAGCCGGTGTCCTCGAATGCCGACGAATAGGTTCGCGACGCCTGAGGGCTTGGGGCCGTGGCGGGGTCGTCCTCGTAATAGGGGTCCACCGGATAGGTGCCGTGCGGCATACGCCCGGGGCTTTTTTCATATGATCCGGACATGGCCGTTATGAAGTTCCATGCGCGGCGCTTTAAACTGCCGCATGAGCTGATGATCGTGAGTTGCAATAACGACGGACGTACCGAGGCGATTGAGTTCGATGAAGAGACGCAGCAGCCGGCGGGCCATCTGAGGGTCGACGTTGCCGGTCGGTTCGTCGGCGAGAAGGACCTCCGGCTTTCCTATGACGGCGCGCGCGATCGCGGCACGCTGCTTTTCGCCGCCCGACAGGACGGAAGGATAGGCGTGCATCCGATCACCGAGCCCGACCCATTGCAACAGGTCCGTCACATCTTCGCGATAATCGTCGACCCGCTTTCCAACAACTCGCAGAGGCAAGGCCACGTTTTCCCAAGTCGTGAGGTGGTCGAGCAGGCGGAAATCCTGAAATACGATCCCGATGCGGCGACGCAGTTGAGCGCGTTTCGCCGGGGCGACGTTGCTGATGTCCTCGCCAAACATCTCGATGCGGCCGCGGGTCGGATGAATAGACATGAACAAAAGGCGCAGCAGAGACGATTTTCCTGCGCCAGAAGCACCGTGGAGGAAGTGGAACGACCCGGGCTTCAAGTCGATGTTCACATCCGACAGAACATCGGGACCACGATCGTAATTGAGCGCGACATTCGTGAGCCGGATCACGTATCAGTTTCCCGCCATATTGATGATAGATTCCGGGTGAGGGTGGCCGTGTCTGGCACCGGGTCCCCACTCTTCCATCGACCAGGATTGTGGCGGCGTCGTGTGCATTCGATACGCTCGCTTTTTGCCGCCGGGACGCTTGTGGATTGCGGCCGGCACCCCAATACCTTCATAGTCGAGTCAGAATGTTAAGCAACGGAGAGGACCGGGAATGACTGTGGACGCCACTACGACCAGCGATAGCGGCGTGGAAGTCGTCTATTCGGACGATGAAATCGCCCGGCGCCTGGAGGATCTTGCGCAGGAGATCAAATCGGCGGGGCTGCGCAATCTCCTGGTTGTCGCGATCTTGAAGGGCAGCTTTGTCTTCGCCGCGGACCTGATCCGGGCCTTGCACCGGGCCGGCCTGTCGCCGGAAGTCGATTTTCTGACGCTTTCGAGCTACAAAAAGAGCAAGACGTCTTCGGGCCGGGTCGAAATCCTGCGCGATCTCGATCTCAGCGTCGAGGGCCGCAACGTGCTGATTGTCGACGACGTGCTCGACAGCGGGCGTACTTTGGCGTTTGCAAAAGACCTCCTGTCGGCGCGCGGCGCGACCGCTATCCGAACTTGCGTACTCCTCGAGAAGCAGGTTCCGCGGGCGGTGGATGTCGAAGCCGATTATGCCGCCTTCGAGTGTCCTGACGAGTTCGTGGTCGGTTACGGCATGGATGTCGCGCATCGCTACCGGGAATTGCCGTTCGTGGGGCGCATTACAAAGCACTGATAGAAGCCCGCAAAACCCTGATTCAATGGGGGAACACCATGGCGCGCATCCTCCTGTCCGATGACGATGCGATGGTGCGCGATCTTTTCGAGCGGGTGCTGGCGGCCGGTGGCCACCAGGTGTTCATCGCGCAAGACGGTCAGGAAGCGTTGGCATGGGCCGAGACCAGCGGCCCGTTCGACGTGCTGGTGACGGATGTTCATATGCCGGGTATCGACGGCATCACACTCGCCAAGGCCCTCACGGCGAAGCAGCCAGGCCTCAAGATTCTCCTGATGAGCGGGTTTCCCGAGCAACTCCATCGCGGCAAGGCGGAGATTCCGGGGCATGTCGAGACGCTGACGAAGCCGTGCTCGATCGATGACATTCGAGCCAGGATCAAGGCGCTGACGGGCTAGTTTGCAGTCTTTGCGAAGCGTGCCAACGAAAAGAGCGTGAGATCGAAAGGCGGCGTCCTGCCGGTCGCGAGATCGGCAAGGATCTCGCCCACGACGCTTGCGAACTTGTAGCCGTGACCGGAGCAAGGCGAAGCGACGACGACCTCGGGAAAGCCGGGCAGAGTGTCGATGATGAAATGCTCGTCGGGCGTGTTCGTGAAGAGACAGGCGCGCGCGGCCAGCAGATCGCCGTTGGCACCGGGAAAGAAACGCGCCAGGCCCTCGCGCAGGATGGCTTCATCAGCAGCGGTCGGCTCGCGCGACAAGGCATCGGCAGTCCCGGTTTCTTGCAAGTGATGGTAGAGGCCGATCTTGAAGCCGGGCACATGCCAGACCGGGAACTGATAGAAGTGGCCGAGATCGCATTTCAAGTTCGAGACAGGGAATGCTCCCAGCCGGAAGTGCTCCGGCTGACGCGGCTGGAACCATCCTAGAACCTGCCGTTCCGGGACTGCGGTTGTTGCCAGCGCGGCAACATGCTCGCCGATCCAGGCTCCCGACGAGAGGACGAGACGGCCTGCTTCGTAGGTACCTTTTGCCGTTCGGACGCGTACACCGCCGCCGGGCAGCGGCGCATAGTCGAGCAGCGGCTCGCGGGCGCGGATGACGGCGCCTTCGTTCATGGCAAGACCCACGGCCGCGACGATAGCCCGTTCCGACGCCACGAACCCGCCGTCGCCCTGGTAGACGGCTTCATAGCCGTTCGGCAGCCGGTATCCGGGGTACCGGCGCACGATTTCGGCGGCGTTCAGAACTTCGTGGGGAAGATCGTGTTCGCGGCAGCTGGCGAGCGATCCGGAGAGAACGGCGGACCCGCTCGGGCCGATGTCCATCGAGCCGGTGATGTAGAGCAGCTGCTCGCCGGCGCGCTGTTCCAGCTGGCGCCAGAGTTCGTAGGCGCGGCGCAGGAGAGGCACGTAGCTCGGATGTTCGAAATAGGCGAGCCGGATGATGCGATTGACACCGTGCGACGAGCCCATCGCGTGGGGAATGTCAAAGCGTTCGAGGCCCAGAACTCGCTGGCCACGCTCGGCAAGGCGCAGGCAGGTCTGGGCGCCCATACCTCCCACACCCGCCACGATGACATCGAAGGTACCGTGCATCACGGGCAGGGTTTCCTTCGCCGATCACCCACCGGTGACGCTCATATGGCGCGCCACCGCCGGCTTCTGCGTCGTGCGGTCGATGACGAAGTCGTGCCCCTTGGGCTTGCGCGCGATCGCAGCGTCGATCGCCTCCATGAGCATATCGTCTTCCAGCGAGGCCCTAAGCGGCGCGCGAAGATCGGCGGCGTCGTCCTGGCCGAGGCACATATAGAGTGTGCCGGTGCAGGTGAGGCGGACGCGATTGCAGCTTTCGCAGAAGTTGTGCGTCAGCGGGGTAATGAACCCGAGTCGGCCGCCGGTCTCCTTGATCCGCACGTAGCGTGCCGGGCCACCCGTGCGATACGGGATATCTTCCAATGTCCACCGGTCGAGCAGGTCCGCGCGGACCCGGGAGAGCGGCAGGTACTGGTCGGTCCGGTCGCCGTCGATATCACCGAGCGGCATGGTCTCGATCAATGTCAGGTCGGCGCCGCGGCCATGCGCGAAGCGGATGAGATCGTCGATCTCGTGCTCGTTGACGCCTTTGAGGGCGACGGCGTTGATCTTAACTTTGAGCCCGGCCCGCTCGGCCGCTTCGAGTCCGCCGATGACGTTGGCCAGATCGCCCCACCGGGTGATGGCCTTGAACTTCCGGGGGTCAAGCGTGTCCATCGAAAGATTGATGCGCTCGACACCGCAGGCTTTCAGCTCAGCGGCATACTTGGCAAGCTGGCTGCCGTTCGTCGTCAGCGTCAGTTCGTCCAGCGAGCCATCGTCCAGGTGGCGAGACAGGGCGCGGAACAGCCACATCACGTTCTTGCGGACGAGCGGTTCGCCGCCCGTGATGCGAAGCTTGCGGACGCCGCGCCGCACGAAGACCGAGCACAGCCGGTCAAGCTCTTCCAGAGTGAGAAGATCCTGCTTGGGCAGAAACGTCATGTGCTCCGACATGCAATAGACGCAGCGGAAGTCGCAGCGGTCGGTAACGGATACGCGCAGGTAGGACACGGACCGGCCGAAGGGGTCGATCAGTGGTGAGGTACGTGAATCGGGCGTCGGAGCGATGTCCACCGGAAGCCTTGCCGTAAAACAGGGGGTGAGCCCCTGGATCGGGGATGCCCTCTATCTAGCAAGGCGGGCCCTGGTTGCAAGGGTCGGAGGCGGTGCCGGGGTTGTCGCGGGAGGCCCTCACGGCACAAGGGGCCGCAACCGGTGCTTGTCGCCTGATACCCATCACGGTACTTCTACGCCCCAAAAAGGCAAACTGATCCGGTCAATGGCCCGTGTGGGACGCGCCCGGACGAGGGGGAAGACGCATGTCAGAGACGCGGGCGGCGCCGGCAGAGGCCGGTGCGGGTTTGCTCGATCGCGAGCGGATCGTTGCCAAGGCCGGATTCAACCGATGGATGGTTCCCCCCGCGGCCCTCTGTATCCATCTATGTATCGGAATGGCCTACGGCTTTTCAGTCTTCTGGAAGCCGCTTGAAAATGTGCTGACCGGTCCGGACGGCAAGGCCCTGCCGTTGTGCTCGGCGGGCGCCACGACCTTTTCAGAAAAGGCAGCGGGAACGCTCAGGGCGCTAACGGCCACGGATTGCAACTGGAGCCAGTTCGACCTGGGCTGGATGTACACGTTCTTCTTCGTGCTGCTTGGCGTCTCAGCCGCGATCTGGGGCGGGTGGCTGGAACGGGCCGGTCCACGGAAGGCCGGTTTTGTCGCAACGGTCTGCTGGTGCGGCGGACTGCTGATCTCGGCCCTGGGCATCTACCTGCACCAACTGTGGATGCTGTGGGTCGGGTCCGGTGTCATTGGCGGAATCGGCTTGGGTCTGGGTTACATTTCTCCGGTCTCGACACTGATCAAATGGTTCCCCGACCGCCGGGGCATGGCGACCGGGATGGCCATCATGGGCTTCGGCGGTGGAGCCATGATCGGTTCGCCGCTGGCCACAGCGCTGATGAATAACTTCAAGACCGATATTAACCCGGGTGTTTGGGAAACGTTCCTGGCGCTGGCGGCGATCTATCTCGTCTTCATGCTGATCGGAACGTTCGGGTACCGAATTCCGCCGGCCGGATGGAAACCGGAAGGCTGGACGCCTCCTGCGAACTCCAACGCGATGATCTCATCGCAGCACGTGCATCTCGACAACGCGCACAAGACGCCGCAGTTCTGGCTGTTGTGGCTGGTGCTCTGCATGAACGTGTCGGCTGGCATCGGCATCATCGGTGCTGCTTCGCCGATGTTGCAGGAAACGTTTGGCGGTGCGCTCGCCGGTGCGGCAGGCGTCGGCTATCTCGATATGAAGAAGGATGTTGCGCTGGCTGCGGCTGCGGCCGCTGTCGGTGCCGGCTTCGTCGGTCTGATCTCGCTGTTCAACATCTTCGGCCGGATCGCCTGGGCGTCATCGTCCGACAAGCTCGGGCGCAAGGCGACCTACTTCATCTTCTTTGTCCTGGGTGGCGCGCTCTATGTCCTCGCGTCGTTTGCGGCGGACTGGAAGATTCTTGCGCTGTTCGTGGCGTCCTTCTGCATCATCGCATCGATGTACGGCGGCGGCTTCGCGACCATCCCCGCCTATCTCGCGGACATTTTCGGCACACAGTTCGTGGGCGCCATTCACGGTCGGCTCCTCACTGCGTGGTCGACGGCCGGGATCGTCGGTCCGGTTATCGTGAATTACTTGCACGACACTCGCTTGGCGTCCGGCATAGCGCCCGATCAGGTTTACGGGCCGATCTTCTACATTCTCGCCGGGATGCTCGTCGTGGGGTTCGTGGCTAATCTGCTCGTGCGGCCCGTCAATCCCAAGTGGCACATGACGGAGGAGCAACTGGCGCAAGAGCGGGCGAAGTTGCACGAGAAGTCGGCGGTCGCCCAATCCGGATCGTTCGGAATCGGCAAAGGCGGGCTGGATGCCAAGGCCGCGGCGTTCTGGATGCTCGTTGGCATTCCCCTTGCCTGGGGTGTCTGGAAGACGGTGGAAAAGGCGCTGGTTCTGTTCCATTAGAACACGGACATGCCGCAGTTCCTCCGGTCACCGGTGAGGCGGCGGAATGATGGCGTATCGATACGGCGCACTGGCACTCGTGGCGGCGGCCTTGCTGAGCGCCCAAAACTCTTTTCTTTCGGGTGCGTTCGAACCGGCGGGCGGCGCTTCACCGGAACCACGTTTTGAGGTTGTGCCGCGCCAACCGCCGGTGAGCGAGGACGACGGGCGTGCCGGCAAAATGATCCGCCCCCGCGTGCTCGTGCAGACGGATGACGCCACACGGCAGATTCGCGACCACTTTCTGCGGGCGGTCCTGTTGAGCCTGGCGGGGTTCGCCGGCTTCGGCGTGCTTGCGTACCGGATTTACGGACGCCGGCAGGGCAACCCGGCGACGAAGGTTTCCACGGTCGCAGCGGGGTCTGACGACAGGGTTACGTTGGGCAGTTCGAGGTCGCGCGGGTAAACCGCGTCCGGCCCATCTGCCGGCAGATCCGGACAGGATCGCACCACAATTCGAAGCTTGTTGAAGTGCCGCGCGGCCTTCTCGAACGGTTCCCAGTTGCGACGCTGTGACGACCACATCGGCACAATAGTGCTGCGCGCGGGTGTTCGCGCAATGAACGCCAGAGCCTTTGCCATCGACACGGGATCATCCGGATCGGCCTTTACGGCGAGCAGTGAGATGGATGCGTCCTTTCCGATGTGCGCGGCGATTTCCGAGATCAGCGCGGTGTCGCCGCCGGCGTCATATGGAAAGCGGTCTTCGCCCGTGACGTCCCAGGCGATGACTTCCCCTTCGCCATCCCGCGCCAGCAGCCGCGCAATGTCCGGGCGCGTGTAATCAAAGCCCCGGGTGATGATTGCGACCGGAACGCGGTTGCCGGTCTCGACGGCAGGCGGCACTTTCGGATCGGCGGCCTGAGCGCCAACGGCGAGGACGGCGATGGTCGCGGCCAGGACGGCTGGCCGGCAGGCCGTCGCAGCCTTCGGTATTGGCGCTTTCACGGCTTCACCGTTCGATATTCTCCCGGACCAGCATTTTGGGACGCCGGTCTCCATGGTCTGCGTGAATTACGTTTCACGGGTGGCCGGACAATAGTGAATTCACATGCGATCCGCGCGGAAATCGACTCCGGTGTCATGGACGCCAAGCGGGATGCCTGATCATGCCGCTCGATCGCTGGCCCTATCGGTGCTTTGAGATCGGAGGCATGCCTCGCTATAAGGGCCGGGCCGGCGAGGCCGGCTTGGGTGGAAGCAGAGGGACATTCATTCGTGACGCGCATTTCCCGCCGCAAGTTCGTTGCCGGCGCTGCGGTGGGTGGGGCCGGACTGGCCGTCGCTGCCTGCGATCAGCCCGAACCGGCGGCTCCGGCGGTCGCCGCCGAGCGCCCCGAGATCCGATGGAGGCTAACCTCCAGCTTCCCTCCGTCGCTCGATACCATTTTCGGCGCCGCCAAGGTCTTTTCAAAAACGGTCGCGGATCTGACGGACAATCGCTTCCAGATTCAGGTTTTTGCGGCGGGCGAGATCGTGGGCGGCCTGCAGGCCGCGGACGCGGTGACCGACGGCACAGTCGAATGCGCGCATACCGCCTCCTACTACTACTGGGGCAAGGACCCGACGTTCGCCCTCGCGACGGGCGTGCCCTTCGGTCTCAACTCACGCATGCAGAACGCCTGGATGTGGGAAGGCGGCGGCGTTGAGCTGATGAACGCTTTCTATCAGCGCTTCAACATCTACGGCCTGCCCGGCGGCAACTCCGGCGCGCAAATGGGCGGATGGTACCGTCGTGAGATCAACAAACCGGACGACTGGAAAGGTCTTAAGATCCGCATCGGTGGTTTCGGCGGCGCCATGCTCGCGAAACTGGGTGCGGTTCCCACGCAGATTGCAGCGGCCGACATCTATCCCGCGCTCGAAAAGGGTACCATCGATGCGGCCGAATGGGTGGGTCCTTACGACGACGAGAAGCTCGGGTTCGCCCGCGTGGCGAAGTACTACTATTATCCCGGCTGGTGGGAAGGGCAGGCGATGCTGCACTTCTTCTTCAACCTCCAGAAGTGGAACGAACTGCCGGCCAGCTACAAGGCCGTGCTGACGGCCGCCGCGCAGACGGCCAACACGATCATGCTGGCGCGCTACGACATGCAGAATCCGCCGGCGCTCCGTTCGCTCGTCAAGAACGGTGCCGAGCTCAGGCCGTTTTCAAAGGAGGTGCTCGACGCCTGCTTTGCCGCCTCCAATGCGGTTTATGCAGAACTCTCCGCCAAGAACGCGGACTTCAAGACGGCTTACGAGGCGATGGCCAAGGTGCGCCGCGACGGATACCTCTGGCACCAGCTCTCCGAGCACACGATGGATACCTACATGATGATCCTGCAGCGAGAGGGGCGGCTGTAGGGTCGGGGCTCACGACAGACGCTTGCGGCGAGGCAAGGCAGCGCAGGACGAACCGAAGGCCATCATCGGTCCGAGTATATCGGGGTGGTACCGCCTCCCCGGCTCGAACGGGGGACCTCTAGATCCACAATCTAGCGCTCTAACCAGCTGAGCTAAGGCGGCCCGGGACCTGCGCCGTTGGCGCGGACCCCGTAAGAACCGCTACCGGCACGTTCCGTCAAGCAAAAACTGGCTTTTGCAGGGGGGCCGCCCCGAGGTGTAACCGCCGGTCTGGCCGGCCTATCAGGGGCCTTGCCGGAACCCCGCAATCACCCGCCTTCTGAAATCTTCCGGTGGGTTCTTCATCCCGGCCGGGAGGAGGCACGCCTAAACTGTCGCGGATGTGTTATTTTTCAAGCATGAAGCCGCCCAAGAACCGACCGCCAGGCCGTCCCGCTGCCGCAGGGGTGGCGGCGGATGCGACCCGCACCGGGAACGACAGCGCCGCCGGTATCGATCCGGCTGCGATGCCGGGGCTTGGCGAAGCGGACGGTTTCTTCACCGACGCCACGGGCGCGCTGCCTCGCGGGATCGATCTGGCAAAACTGGCACATGAACTGAAGACGCCTCTCAGCGCCATTGCGGCTGCCTCGGAGATCATGTCTGAGGGCCGCTTCGGGACGATCGGCAACGAGCGCTACGCAGGCTACATCGCGGACATCCATGCCAGCGCCCGGTATGCGCTGGACCTTGTGGAGCGGATGCTCAACCATCGCAGCGAGGCAGCATCACTGCATTCCGCCGGGAAGACCGTCGAGACCATCGCTCTCGATGCGTTTGTCGCGGCGTGCCTTTCGACGGTTCGGCCTCTGGCCGCCGTGAAAGCGCTGACAGTCGAAGAACGGCATCCCGCTACACCGGTTTTTGTGTCGGCGGACCCCATCACTCTGAGGCAGATCATTCTCAATCTCGTCGCCAACGCCATCAAGTTCACGCCTGCGGGTGGAACGATCTGTGTGTCGACGGCTTCCCGCGAAGCTCAGTGTGTTGAGCTTGCTGTCGAAGACACCGGACTTGGGATGTCGGCTGAGGCCATTGCGGAGGCGATGCTGCCACTGCCGTCGGAAGTGCCGGAGGTGAGAGACGGAGGCGGTCTAGGGTTGGGTTTGCCGATCACGCGCGCGCTGGCGGCAGAGATGGGCGCCACGCTCGCCATCGACAGCGCGCCGGGCCGCGGGACGCGCGTGACGGTGACTTTTGCCGCATGATGCGCGGGTTACAGCGGTGCCGTCGGTACGCGTCGATCAAGCCAGCTAACTCTCTGGAATTAGACCATTTCTAATGTGATTTCCGGCGCCGCTATTCGATTGACCGGCGGCAGTCCTGCTGGTCTATTCGCCGGGCATCCGCCATCTGGCGCGGCTGCTCATCCTAACCGATGCCGGGGCTTTGCCCCCCGGACTATTGGAGCCGCTCATGCCCATGTCCCGTGTGGCGCGACTGTCGCGCCGTGTTCTCGCCGCCCTCAGCTGCGCGGCGATTTTCTTGCCCGCCGCGGCGATCGCCGACGAGGTCAACGTCTACTCCTATCGCGAGCCGGATCTGATCAAGCCGCTACTGGAAGACTTCACGAAGACCACCGGGATCAAGGTCAACTTCATCTACGCGAAGGACGGTCTCATCGAACGCATGCAGGCGGAAGGCGCGAACAGTCCCGCAGACGTGCTGCTCGTGCCGGAATTCGGTCTTCTGACCCGCGCAAAGGAAGCCAGTGTCACGGCGCCCAATACATCGCCCGAACTCGTTGCAGCGATCCCGGACACCCTGCGCGATCCCGAAAGCCACTGGTTCGCGCTAACGCGGCGGGCGCGGGTCTTCTATGTTTCCAAGGATCGCGTCAAAGAAACCGCGATGACCTACGAAGAACTCGCGGACCCCAAGTGGGCGGGGAAAATCTGCACAAGGTCGGGACAGCACACGTATTCGGTGGCCTTGATCGCGTCCATGATCGCCCACCACGGGAAGGAAAAAACCGAAGCCTGGCTACAAGGCGTCAAGGCGAATCTCGCGCGCAAGCCTGCGGGGGGTGATCGCGAAGCGGTGCGGGATGTGCAGGCCGGTCTTTGCGACGTGGCCATCGGGAACACCTATTACATGGCCGCGATGCTGAAGAATCCCGATCAGAAGGCGTGGGCCGAGGCGGTGCGCATCGTATTTCCCAACGCCGAAGATCGCGGCACGCACGTCAACATCTCCGGGATGGCGCTTGCCGCACACGCGCCGAACAAGGCTGCCGCAGAGAAGCTCATGGCCTATCTCGTCTCGCCATCCGCGCAAACACTTTATGCAGCGAGCAACGGTGAGTACCCCGTGGTGCCAGGGATCGATGCGAGCCCGCTTGTCAAGAGTTGGGGCGAGCTGAAGCCGGACAGCCTGCCGCTGGCTGAAATCGGCGGGCTTCGCAAAGAGGCGTCCGAGCTCGTCGACAAGGTGCAGTTCGATGCGGGTCCAGGTTCATAACGCAGGGGCGGTTCATGTGGCCTGGAGACAAGCGAACGACGGACGGCGGGCCATCGCGAGACGGCGCCCGCGTGGCGCAGATGGTCGGCCGGTCTTTCCGCTATGGAATTCTCGCGCGGCGCGAGATGCGCGATCTGGGCTGGTCTTTTGCATGGCAGGAAATCGCCGGCGTCACCGGTCCGGATGAAGCCGATCGCCTGCTGTCGGTTCTCGGCCAGTTCGTCGACTGCGTGGAGTCTTCGGCGGCACGCCGGATCGAGGTTCTCCCGAAGGCCTGTCCGGGCTTGTGCCGGGATGAGTGCCTCGCTGTTTCCGTCGTCGCGGCATCCCAGACCGGTGCCTGCCCTGCGCTGAGGGCCTGCGTCTTTGCGCTGATCGATTGCGCTAATGTAGATCCCTGCATCCGCTCGGCGGGGACGTTCAGCCACGCGCTTCGCGAAGCGGGACACACGCTTCCAAACGACTTCATCTGCAATGCCCTGGCGTTGATGCCGTCCGGGCAGCACTGGATGCGTTGTGATGCCTGAGGCGGTCCTGACGCCGCTTCCCACGGGTGGCCGGTCCGAGCCTCCGCAGCGCCGGCGCTCGGGCGGATGGCGGTCCGCGTCGGGCATGTTTCGTTCGAGCAGCTCGGATCAGCCGTTCTGGACTGTACTGGCGCTCGGCGTGGCAGCGCTCATGTTGCTGCCCGTCGCCGGAATTTGCGCTCTTGCTCTTTCTTCGACCAACAATGAATGGCCGCATCTACTGAGTACGGTTCTACCGGTCGCCGCGTGGTCGACGTTTGTACTCGTCTGTGGAACAGGTGCGGTGACACTGGTCGTAGGAACCGCGACAGCATGGCTGGTCACCATGTATCGCTTCCCCGGCAGGGCGCTGTTCGACCGCCTGCTGGTACTGCCGCTGGCGATTCCGACCTATATCGTCGCGTATTGCTACGTTGAACTCCTCGACTTCGGTGGGCCGGTGCAAAGCGCTGTGCGATCGATCGGCGGATTTGCAACGCCACGCGACTATTGGTTCCCCGACATCCGATCGCAGGGTGGCGCGATCGCGGTGCTATCCGCCGTTCTTTATCCCTATGTGTATCTGACGGCGCGGGCGAGTTTTGTGCAGCAATCCATGTGTGTGCTCGAGGTGGCGAGGACACTCGGACAGAGTTCTCTGGGAACGTTTCGGCGGGTTGCCCTGCCTCTTGCGCGGCCGGCTCTGGCGGCGGGTTGTGCGCTTGTCGTCATGGAAACACTCAACGATCTTGGAGCCGTGCAGTACCTGGGCGTAGAGACGCTGTCGGTCAGCATCTACGTGACGTGGCTGCAGCGCGCCAATCTTCCGGGTGCAACACAGATCGCCCTCGTCGGGCTCTTTGCGGTGGTCCTGGTCCTCGTTCTCGAACGTCTGGCACGCGGCGACAGCCGGTTTCACCACACGACGGGGCGTTACCGAGCCATTGCATTCCAGGATATCGAGGGCTGGCGCGGCTACATGGCGGCGGCAGCCTGCGCGCTGCCGGTGATCATTGGTTTTGCCGTGCCGGTTGTGGTGCTGGCCCGTCACGCCATCACCCATGCCGCAGACGCAGTTGCCGATGGTTTCCTGCCGGCGGCGATGAACAGCATTCTTGTTGCGGGCGCGGTCGCGGCCGTCGCGGTCTTCCTGTCACTGCTGCTCGCCTATGCGGGACGGGTATCGAGCCAACGCCTCGTGGCCGTCGCTCTTCGTACGGCGGGACTGGGCTATGCCCTTCCGGGAACCGTGCTGGCGATCGGCGTCCTGATCCCGTTCGCTGCGTTCGACAACGGCATCGATGCGTTCATGCGCGACAGGTTCGGCTTTGGAACCGGGCTGATCCTGTCTGGTACGATTTTCGCTCTCGTGTTCGCGCTGACGACGCGCTTTCTGACGGTGGCGCTGGGCAACATCGAAGCCGGGTTGCAGAAGGTTTCACCCAATCTCGATGCGGCGGCGCGGACGTTGGGCGAAACTCCGTTTTCGGCGCTTCGTCGCGTGCACCTGCCGCTTCTTCTACCGGCAATGGGTGCCGCCGGCCTGCTGGTCTTCGTCGACGCGATGAAGGAGTTACCGGCGACCCTGCTGCTCCGCCCCTTCAATTTCGAGACGCTGGCCACCCACGTCTACGGATTGACGGCTCTGGAACAATTCGAGAGGGCCGCGCTCGGGGCGCTGGCTATCGTACTCGTGGGTCTTGTGCCGGTTTTGATGCTGCACCGGACCATCTCGGGCAGCCGTCCCGGATCCGGCAGCGGCTGATCTACCCGTGGGCGATGGGTGTCACCAGCTCCGCTTCGGTCCCGTATCGATGTGGAAGAGGCCACCGCCGTAATGCTTCACCCCGCCTAGGGAACCGGAGCTGCGCAGGAAGGCGTAGACGGCGCTGACATTACCGTGGACGCGGAAATCCACGGCATCACCGGTGAGGTGGTGCGACTTCGACGCGCCGCCAACCTTACGATTGTGCGACTTGCTGCGGCAGGTGGAGTTGACCGTGACGCGGGCGTAACTCGCGACCTGCTCGACGACAGATCTCAGCGTTCCGTTGAGACAGGAGGCTGACGCGGCCCAGCGAACCCCGCCGCCGGTCAGGCTCTTGGCGGGCGGGAGCGCATCGACCATCGCGCCGGTATCGAGGGCAGCGTACTTCTTCGGCTTAGCCTTGGAGACCGACTTTTTCGACTTGGAGCCGTAAGCGGAGCCGTACGCCTTGAATGCCTTGGACTTGGCCCGGTTCGCTCGGGTCGCTGATTTCGGACGGGCGACGTAGCCCGATTCACCGTAGCCCGCCCATGCGTTCGGACCCGATTTGCGAAGTTCGCTCTCGCTCTGCCAGCCTGTGGGTTTCGCAGCTGCGGTTTCGGCAAACGCGAAGGCCAGCACGATGCCGGCAAGAACGGAGACGGCCGCACGAATGCTGGCCAGTACATCTCGACGCATGACTTGAGCTCCCCATCGATCGGTCTGCCACGCCCCTGTACAGGGACCGTAGAGCGCTTGTATCGCCGAGGCTGCCTACACGCGGATCAAATCCATCCAGAGCTAAAATTTAATCATTGGTTAAAACGAAGATATATTTTGCGTTTCCTCTCATTTTCTATTTCTACTTATCTTGGCTATGCTTGGACCTTAAGTAATTTTTGCATTTTTTTGGCTTGGCTCCACCAAGTGGAATGTCAGTGAGAAATAAAAAGACTGCGTCGGCACCCTTTCGGACGCATTACGACTTGTGGCGCTGTCTGACGTTCAAGTTGTAGCCAAGTTGAGCGGAAAAATCATCCGTAGCCGCCTAATTTGCAGGCCAGGACTACAATTGAGCCTCGATCGCTGCCGATGCCGCAGCCCGCGCGTCCTGCGATGCGAAGTGAAGGCCGGCTTTCGTTCTTCGCCAGAGGACATCTTCCGGGGTCTTTGCCCACTCGTTTTCGGCGAAGTAAGCGACCTCGCGTTCGCTGAGGCTTCCAGCGAAAAAGCGCCCCATGTCTTCGAGCCTGCGGGCGTCGCCGATGACCTCGCGTGCGAGCGTACCGTGGCGGCGGACGAGGGCGTGCATGACGGGGTCGGGAACCCACGCGTAGAGCCGGGCCAGTCCTTCCAGGTAAAGGCTGGAGTCTTCGTTTGGAATGTCGCCGCCGGGCAGTGGGCGTGCCGCCGTCCAATTCGGCGCGAGGCCGGGGAAAAGGGGTTCCAGGCGCCGGACCGCGGCTTCGGCCAGAGCTCGGTACGTGGTGATCTTGCCGCCGATCACCGATAGCATGAACTCGCCGTGCCGGCTTCCCGACTGGACCAACTGATAGTCTCGGCTGAGCGACGACGGCTCTACTCCAACCGGGCCGGTCTGAAGAGGTCGGACGCCCGCGAACCGCCATATGATCTCGCGGCGCGTCAGCGGCGTGGCCAGGTAACGGTTGGCGGCGGCCAGCAGGTAGTCCTCCTCCTCGAAGGTGCAGACCGCTTCGGCAGGTGAACCGTCGACCGGGACATCCGTCGTTCCGATCAACGTGAAGGCATCTTCAAACGGGAGGACAAAGACGACACGGCCATCGGTGTTTTGTAGGAGGTACCCGTCATCGCCGCCAGCGATCCGCGGCACCACGATATGACTGCCTTTGACGAGGCTGACATTCGTCGATTCCGATTTGATATTGGATCGTTCAAGAGCGGCGACTTCGCCGGCCCAAGGCCCCGCGGCATTGATGATCGCTCGGGCGCGATAGGTGTCGAGCCGGCCGGAGTTTTCAACGGTGGCGGACCATGCATCCGCGCCTCGGTCGAAGCTGACGAGCCGCGTTCGGGTCCGAATGAGCGCGCCGAGAGAAGCCGCAAGCCGCGCATTGAGGACAACGAGACGTGCGTCATCGACCCAGCAATCCCAATAGGAAAAACCGTGATGGAATTGGCGGCTAAGGGCGCGGCCTGCCGGGTCCGACGAAAGATCGACCGGCCGCGAGCGCGGGATGCGGCGGCGCCGCGCCAGATGGTCATAGAGAAAGAGGCCCGCCCGGATCTTGAGGCTGGATCGCGCGCTCGGCGCGAGGGGCATGATGAACCGCAAAGGCCGAACGATATGCGGGGCGCGTGAGAGCATGATCTCGCGTTCGGCCAGTGCTTCGCGAACAAGGCGGAACTCGTAATGTTCCAGGTATCGCAAGCCGCCATGGACAAGTTTCGAACTCCACTGGGATGTCCCACTGGCCAGATCGCCCATTTCGACGAGGCAGACCGAAAGTCCCCGGCCGGCCGCGTCGGCGGCAATGCCGGCTCCGTTGATGCCGCCACCCACGACCAGAAGATCGAAGACGGCGTTTGTCATCACAGCCGGACCCGTGACGATGGAGCGGGAATGCTGTCTTCCGCGCGCTTCACCGGACGGCGCCTCAATGCGCCGGCGAAGCCAAGGAGAATCCCGACTAGGATCGCGATGGGCGCCGCAATGACGGGCACGGCAGCGGGCGCGATGCCAAACCAATTCGCCAGCCCCGGACTCCACAGGCTTCCTGTGGTCCGAGCGGCAAGATCGGCGAAAGCAGCCGAGCGCTCGTCGCCTTCGGCCGAAACCCAGATGTCGCGGGCCTCCTCGTATTCGGCGAAGGCGTCGGGTCCGGCGCTCGAGAGTTCTGCCCAGGTCTCATAGAACGGCACACTGTAGATCGCCGTGCCCGCGAGATAATAGGTGCCGATGGCGAGACCGGTGAGCAGTGCGGCGAGGAAACCGATCGCGTTGCAGCGCGGGACCCAGAGCGTCAGCACCAGCGCGGGGAACAAAACGCAGGCGGACAGCGTCAGGCTCACGACAAAGAGGACATCGGCCGTCAGAGGGATCAGCGCCGCGGCCAACGAGAAGGCGAAGGCGAGCGCAATCGACGTCAAACGGACGGCCATAACCTCTGCGCCATTGCCAAGGTGGGTGCCGGTGAGAACCGTGACACCATCGCGCACGAGCATCGACGAGAGAACGGAGACGAGGGCGGCCGCTGAAATCAATCCCGCAGCGAGTATGGTCGCGATGACCGTGATCGAGACGATGGCTGGAAAGCCTGCGGCGTGAGGAAGTGCGAGCAACAGATATTGAGGTTGGATGGCAATGGACGCGAGGTTGGGCTTGCCGCTGATGTTTCCCGCCGCTGTCGCTGCGGCCATCACGACCGTATCGACGTAGACGGTCCAGCGGTCCGGCAACGGGGCCGCCGGCTGTGTCTGAACACGGCGGGCGAGATCGAGCACGGCCTCCTGCACGGCAGGGTCGAGGCGTTGCCAATGTGCTTCCGCCCTGATTCCGGCATCCGCCCGCGCCGTGGAAACGCCACCGATACTCTCGGCGCCCGAGGCGACGTCCCGGGCGACAGCGTCGACCAGAGCGAGCGAAGTTCCATGCAATTCGACCGCACCGACTTCGGATCCGCGGCGGATCCAATCGGGAAGATCGGAGAAGCTGCCGCTGGCCGCCACGACGCGGTACGTTTCGAGGCGAGCCAACGCCGATAGGGCCGGTACGGTGCTGAGCGCGATCACGAGAAAGGTCAATGTCCAGGCGAGGCCGCGACGGGCGCTGGCCGGCAGGAAGGTGCCAGTCGCCTGAACCAGTGGCGGCAGCGCGGCCACCGCGGCCATCAGGCTGATGGCGAGCAATGCCCAGTTCAGGCGATCGATCGTGAGAAACGCTCGCATGAAGGGCTTGAAGACGCCGAAATCGACAGCGCCCTGTTCAATGAGAGCCATTTCGGCGGGACGGATTTCGGACAGCACTTTGCCGTAGGCGAGAGGAGGGATCGGGTTGCCAAGCAAGACGGCGCAGACGATCCCGAAGAGGCCAAGCAGCGCAAGGCCCGTAAGAAAAGCGACGAGGCGGCTGCCGGAAATGACCGACTTCAAGCCTCCGGGCATGACAATCAACGAAATGGCAGCTGCCAAAGCCAGCGCAGTCGTCACGATGGGAAAATGCAGCAGACCGGCGGCTAGCGATGAGGTCGCGGACAACGCCCCGATGAGCAGTCCTGCCGAGGCAGTCACGGAAACAAGCAAAGTGAGAGCTCGAGCAATGCGGCCGAAGCGCTGTCCGACGAGTTCAGGCAGCGTCGCCGCATCACGGCGCGTCAATGCCGGACCGACCAGGACGGAGAGGATCAGCAGTCCGCCGGCAATTCCCGCCGAAGGCAAAAGCGCATCGAACCCGTGCTGATATACGAGACCCGGCAGAAACGCCGTCACCGACAGCGCAAACAATCCTGCCATGGAGAGGCCGCCTGCGAGCGGGCCTGCGCCGCCGCTGCCGCGGCAATGAGCGATAAACTCGGACGACCGAGCAACGATCGCCAGCACCAGTATCGCGAGCAGCAGGATAAAGGTGCTCAGAATGAGCAAGGAGATGCCCGATAACATCATGCGTCCCCGGCCGTAGTCATCTCCGCCGCATCGGGTTCCGTTTCTTCCGGGTGGTAGGAGGCGCGGAATGCAATCATCGCGAAGACAATGAGCAGTCCTTGCGCTGCGAGATAGTAGCCGACGGGGAAGCCCGCGATGGAGAACAGATCGAGAAGTTCGACGGCCAGGGGGAGAGCGGCGGCAAGCGTCATGACGAGCAGCACATAGAAGAGTGCGCGCCAGCGGCCGGCGGCAAGCGGGGACGAGCGTTGTGCGAAGCGCCCCGTCATTCCATGGGCGGCTATCGTGGCGCCGGCTCCGGCGAGGGCCAGTGTCGGCCCCAGTCCCGCCGGGGCGAGAGGCGCAATCGCGGATGCCGCGCCGCCTGCCAGAAGGCCTGCCGCGACCATGATGAGGAGGCCAACAGCGGCCTCGAGCGTTCGCATGGCAATTTTCCGGGTTTCCGGGACCGAGATTCGGGGACGACAGTAGTCAAATGTCGCCCGGTGCGCAAAGCACGCAGCCCTTCTCAGGGGACGGTTGACTTGGCGGTGTGGACCGCGGCTCTGACGGCGTCGATCAGAAGCCGCACATCGGTCGGGAGAGAGCAGAACTGGAAACCCTCCTCGAACCGGCGTCTCGCCGTTGCGGCGCCATCGGTGTGGATCGCGGCGATCAGGCCTGTCGCGCGGGCCCGCTCCCGCACCTCGCCCATGGCTTTCAAGACGACCGGATCGGTGGGTGACATGCTGGGCGCCGCGCCATAGGAGAGGGACAGATCGCCCGGACCGACATAGATGCCGTCGAGGCCTGGGACCGAGAGTATAGCATTGACGTTCTCGACGGCCCGGCGCGTTTCGATCTGCGCCAGCAGCAGAATTTCACGGTTGGCGTGCCGCGCGTAATCCGGTCCAGCGTAAAAAGAGACGCGGTTGGGGCCGTAGGAGCGTGAGCCCTGCGGTGGATAGCGGCAGGCCGCTACGAAGGCTTCAGCCTCGGCCTGCGTTTCGATCATCGGGCAGATGATGCCGAAGGCGCCCGCGTCGAGCACCTTCGACATAATGCTCGGCTCGTTCCAGGGTACGCGCGCGAGAGGAACAGCGGGCGAGGTCGAAACACCTTGCAACATCTGGAACGCGGCAGCGAAGTCGATGGCGCCGTGCTGCAGATCGATCGTGACACTGTCGACGCCCTGGTGGGCAATTGCTTCCGCCACATGCGAACTCGCGATGGAGCACCACGCGTTGAGTACGGGCTTGCCAGCGGCAATCCTGGCCTTGATCGCGTTTTCTCGCATTGGCGATTCGAGAGCTATAACGAGAGCGTTTTTTTCGGATCGGGTCGTCCTTTCCCGACGGCGCGGAGGATGTTGGACACGCTGACGCATGTCAAGCACTTGAAGAGGTCGGGACCCTTAAATTTTCGAGTTCCGACAGGGCAACAGCAAAATCGGTTGAAACCGGTTTCTGTTCCAATCGTGGTCAGCACAACTCAGTGTTTGTCGTGCCCGGAATGACCCTGATCGCCGGGTTGGTCATCCAATCCGTGCGGCCCCTTGGCACCCGGCGGTTCGATCGTGGCCTCGATCTTGACCTCACCTGCTTTCTCGAAAACGAGCGTAATCGGCAGAAGGGCCCCTTCCTTGAGGGGCTCCTTCAGGTCAAACAGCATGATGTGGTCGCCAGACGGCTTGAGGACGGCCGAGGCGCCGCCGGCGATCGGCAGTTTTTCTATCCGGCGCATCTTCATGACGCCTCCGTCCATGGAGTGCGTATGGATTTCGACCCGGCCGGCCACCGGGGACGACGCCGCCACGAGAACGTCGGGTTCACCGTCTTTTGCCTTGATCTGCGCGTAGGCCGCGCCAACCGTCGCCCCGCCTGGTGTCGCCCGCGCCCATGGATGCGCGACCGTTATGCCGCCGGCTTCATATTCGTCGGCCATGGCACATACCGGTGCCCACAGGACGAAAAGCGCGCCAAGCCAGATCCCTCGTGTCATGTTCTAATCGTCTCCGTTGATGACTGCGTGTAGCTAGTGCTGCAAATCGCTCGGCGCAATGGCTTCCCGCAGGGACGCATTTAACACATGGCGCCCGGGAGCATGGTAATGAAGGCTTCCTTTTGCAGCGGATGATCGTCCGCCTGCATTAACCACCATCAAGGGTGCCGGAGCTTTCGTGACGCGGGTTCTTCTCATTATCGGCGGCGGCATTGCAGCCTACAAAAGTTTGGAGTTGATACGGCGGCTGCGGGAGCGGGGTGCATCGGTCCGCACCGTGCTAACGCGCGCGGCGGAAAAATTCGTGACTCCGCTGTCGGCCGGGGCGCTTTCGAACGACCGCGTGTTCACCGATCTTTTCGATCTCGATGACGAGCGCGAGATCGGCCATATCCGTCTGGCGCGCGATACGGACCTTATCGTCGTCGCGCCTGCGACCGCGGATCTCCTGTCGAAAATGGCAACAGGGCAGGCGAGCGATCTGGCCACCGCCGTCCTGCTGGCGACCGACAAGCCGGTGCTGGCGGCGCCGGCCATGAACCCGCGAATGTGGGATCACCCGGCCACCCGACGCAATGTCCAGCAGCTTCAAAGCGACGGAATTCATCTTATCGGGCCCATGACGGGTGAAATGGCCGAACGCGGCGAAGGTGGGGTCGGCCGCATGGCGGAGGCGACAGAGATCGCCGACGCGGTGTTCGGTCTTCTCGCCGGAGTGGTGCCCTCGGCGAAGGGGCCGCTTTCCGGCCGGCATGTGCTCGTCACAAGCGGGCCGACGCACGAACCGATCGATCCCGTCCGCTACATTGCGAACCGTTCATCCGGCAAGCAGGGCCATGCGATCGCGGCGGCAGCCGCGGCCCTTGGCGCGCGGGTCACGCTGGTGTCCGGTCCGGTGACGATCGCCGATCCGAAGGGGGTCGATGTCGTGAAGGTTGAGACGGCCGCCCAGATGCTGACGGCGGTGGAGACTGCGCTGCCGGCGGACATTGCCGTCTTTGCCGCTGCGGTGGCCGACTGGCGGGTGACGTCGGCGGCCGATCAGAAGATCAAAAAGGCAAAGGGCACCGTGGCGCCGGTTCTGTCGCTTGCCGAAAATCCCGACATTCTCGGGGCGATTGCGGCACGCGGTTCGCGACGGCCCGCGCTCGTCATCGGGTTCGCGGCGGAAACCGAAAACGTCGTCGCGCATGCCCAGAAGAAGCGCAAGGAGAAGGGCGCGGACTGGATCGTCGCCAACGATGTCTCTCCCGGCACCGGAACTTTCGGCGGCGACCGGACCACGGTGCATCTCGTGACGGGCGAAGACACGGCAAGCTGGCCGCCGCAGTCCAAGGAAGCGGTTGGGCGGCAATTAATGGAGCAGGCAGCCGCGTGGCTCGCCAGTGAGCAGGTCGACGTCTAGATGGCCAAGTCAACCAAAACGGCCCGGGTTGCGGTCCGGGTGAAAGTTCTCCCGCACGGCGAGGGGCTGCCTTTACCCGAGGCGCAGTCCGAGGGGGCGGCGGGGCTCGACCTGGTGGCGGCGGTCGATGCGGTGATGCCCGTCGAGATCCCGCCCGGAAAGCGCGTTCTCATTCCGACCGGTCTGTCACTCGAACTGCCACTGGGGATGGAAGCGCAGGTCCGGCCGCGTTCGGGCCTTGCCATGAAGCACGGGGTGACGGTGCTCAACAGCCCGGGCACGATCGACAGCGATTACCGAGGCGAAGTGCAGGTTCTGCTGGTGAACCTCGGCGAAGAAAAATTCTCGGTCCGGCGCGGCGAGCGGATCGCTCAGCTGGTGGTCAGCGCTCATGCGCAGGTGAGACTGGAACCGGTGGCAGGGCTGTCGCAAACCCGGCGCGGGGCCGGCGGGTTCGGTTCGACCGGCAAGGCAGCCCGCCCGTCCGGCAGGGCCAAAAAGAAAGGTTTGCCCGTAAGAACTTCCCGCTAAGCGGAAACCGTCCGAGGCCGATATGATGGAGACATTTCCGTTTCGGCGTTGGACGGCGCGGTGAAAGATTATTCTCTCACGAGGGCGTTGCGGCGTTCACGCCGGAAGGTTATTCCCACAGATCGATGAGTTCGACCAACAGAAGGCAGCGCTACGGCCATGACCGAGGTTCCAGAGATCAAGACTCTTGCCGCTACCCGGACGTGGGGCCGCGGCCGCGTCTATGAAAACATCACAGAGACCATCGGACATACGCCGCTCGTTCGGCTCGGAAAGATTGCCAAGCAGGCCGGCGCGCGCGCGGACATTCTTCTCAAGCTCGAGTTCTTCAATCCCCTGTCCAGCGTCAAGGACCGTATCGGCGTTTCGATGATCGACGTGCTGGAAGCGCAGGGCAAGATCACCCCCGGCCAGAGCACGCTGGTCGAACCGACGTCGGGCAACACGGGCATCGGTCTTGCCTTCGTGGCGGCTGCACGCGGCTACCGGCTCATTCTCGTGATGCCGGAATCGATGTCCATCGAACGCCGCAAGATCCTGGCCCATCTGGGAGCCGAACTCGAATTGACGCCGGCTGCCGGCGGCATGCCTGCTGCCATCGCACGCGCGGCGGAACTCGTCGCCACCACGCCGGGCGCGTTGCAGCCGAGCCAATTCGAAAACCCTGCCAACCCGGCGGTGCATGCTCGCACGACGGCAGAAGAGATCTGGAACGACACGCAAGGCAATATCGACGTGCTGGTCATCGGCGTCGGGACGGGCGGCACACTCACCGGCTGCGGGCGCGTTCTGAAAGCAAGGAAGCCCGGTCTCAAGGTGGTTGCCGTGGAACCCGCCGGCAGCCCGGTTCTTTCAGGCGGCAACCGTGGTCCCCACAAGATTCAGGGAATTGGCGCCGGTTTCGTGCCTGGCGTTCTCGATACCTCGCTGATCGATGAAATCGTGACGGTGTCGAACGAACAGGCGTTCGAAGTTTCGCGCCTCGTTGCCAAGACGGAAGGGATTCCGGGCGGCATTTCCACGGGCGCCAACGTCGCGGCAGCTATCTCTGTGGCCACCCGCGAGAATATGACCGGCAAGACCGTCGTGACGTTCGCTCCGTCCTGCGCCGAACGCTATTATACGAGCGAGTTGTTCCTCGAGCCGGCCGCAAAGACCTGACGCCCAATTTCGGACGTCATGAAAAAAGGGCGCCGGTTGACCGGCGCCCTTTCCTGTTTCTGGGACTGAAGCAGCCGTTCAGTGCGATTTGTATTCCGACTCTCCCTTCGACAGGGCGAACTCCTCCTCGGGAGAGAGGATGAGTTTGTGGCGTCCGAAGAGTGCGAAGTAGAGGATGCCGACCGCGAACCAAGCGGCAACGAACAGGATGCCTTGCAGGTAAAGCGGGTCCTGAAGCTGCATGTAGATCGTGATCAAGGCGATGATCACCGTGAGCGCTGCGCCCGGGATGCCGAGAGGGCTGCGGTAGGGCCGGTGCATTTCAGCAAAGCTGCGACGAAGCTGAATGTAGGTCAGGCCCTGCATGACGTAGGAGAACATGGCGCCGAATACGGCCATGTTGAGCAACGTGCCGCCGATCACCTTCGCACCCTGGTCGGCCCCGACCGCATACCAGACCGCCAGCATGACGCCCAAACCGATGAGCGCGCCCGCAATCAGCGCGACGTGGGGCGTTTTGCGAGTTCCGTGCGTGAGCGACAGGAAGCGTGGGAAATATCCGGCGCGAGAGAGCGAGTAGATCTGCCGCCCGTAAGCGTAGATGATCGTATGGAAGCTCGCCACCAGGCCCGTGACCGCGACCAGAGCCAACACGTTGGCGAGTTCGGAGCCGAACAGCGCGCGGAAGCCGTCGAGCAGTGGTTCGCCCGACGCGCCGAGCTTGTGCGAGCCGACGCCTTCGACGGACGGGTTGAGAAACACGACGAGTGCGGCCGACAGGATCAGCGTGAAGATGCCGAGGATGATACCCTTGGGCATATCCCGCTTGGGGTCGACCGATTCTTCAGCTGCAAGCGGAAGCTGCTCGATGGCGAGGAAGAGCCAGACCGCGAACGGGAGGGCTGCGAGAACGCCGTACCATCCCATTGGCATCAGTTGACCGTTGCCCTCGGGAAGTTCCGTGCCGTCAGGTGCGATGTTCAGGGCCCAGCGGTTGAAATCGATATGGCCGATCGCGCTCGCGTAGAATACGGCGAGGCAGGCCAGGGCCAGGAGCGTGATGATCAGCGAGAAGCGGAACGAGAGTTCGACGCCGATGTAGTTCAAGGCGACGAACAGTATGTAACCTCCCACCCAGAAGAGCGGTTGCATCTCTGTTGGCGCGCCCAATATCGCGGCCATATAACTGCCGATGAAGAACACGATGACTGCGGGCGTGATGACGTACTCGACGTTCTCGGCCAAGCCGGTGAGAAATCCGCCCCAGGGTCCGAACGCCGTGCGCGCGAAAGAATAGGCGCCGCCGGTGTGCGGCATTGCCGGGCTCATTTCCGCGAGGGAGAACGTCAGCCCGAGATACATCACGGCGATGATGGCCGTGGCGAGCGCCATGCCGCCCCATCCGCCTTGCGCAAGGCCAAGGTTCCATCCGGAGAAGTGGCCGGAGATCACGGCGCCGACGCCGAGTGCCCATAATGACCAGACCCCCGCGTGCCGCCTCAAACCGCGTGCCGCGAAATAGGCGTCGTCCACGCGCTCGTAGGTTACGCCTTGCGACGGTTTTTCAAGAGACAAGTCCTGATTGGATTGCTGCATGTCTTCCCCCGTTGATGTGCTGTCCGGGATTGCCCGGATAGACACAATTCGTCCTGAATGGACCACTCGACTCGACGGCCGCGGGGAAGATGAAGTGGTCTTGCGAAGCGAGAACCTTTCGTGTCTCTTTCCGTTCAACAACAACGCGTAAGGGCAATCGAAAGGCTCACCCGTACGGCGCGGCGCAGGCCATCTTCCCCACCGCGAGCGTATCCGTGTTTGACAGGTCCGTCACGCGGGGTTGCAGCGCGGACTCGTTTCGCAGATGCGAAATATCCGGGTGTCGCCCATAAGCCACAGGTCGAAGTCATGCTCAGCCCCGATGAAATTCAGCGCTACAAGCGCCATCTGGTCCTGAAGGAGCTGGGCGGTCAGGGGCAGCAACGCCTGAAGTCGGCGCGCGTGCTCGTCGTTGGCGCCGGCGGGCTGGGTTCGCCTCTTGTGCTTTATCTCGCGGCTGCCGGTGTCGGGACGATCGGGATCGTCGATGACGACCGGGTCTCTCTCGACAATCTCCAGCGGCAGGTGGTGCATGACACCCCCCACATCGGAACGCTGAAGGTCGAGAGCGCGCGCGAAGCGGTCGCGCGGCTCAATCCACATGTCCGCGTGGAGACACACGCGGTTCGACTGACGGCCGGCAATGCGCTCGACCTGATCGGCCGCTATGACCTCGTGGCGGACGGCTCCGACAATTTCGCGACGCGCTATCTGGTTTCCGATGCGTGCTTTCTTTCCCGCAGAACGTTGGTGTTCGCTGCCGTTGGCCCCTTCGACGGACATCTAACAGTTCTGAAGCCCCACGAAGCGAAGCCGGATGGGACGCCGTATCCGACCTACAGGTGTATTTTTCCCGAACCGCCGCCGCCTGGAACGGTAGCCAACTGCGCCGAAGTGGGGGTTCTGGGTGCGGTGGTCGGCGTGATCGGTACGTTGCAGGCCGTGGAAGTTCTAAAGGAGATCACCGGGACGGGCGAAACGCTGGCCGGGCATCTGCTAATCTACGATGCGAAGGACACGCGCTTCGAGAAGATCGCGGTGGAGTGGGACCCCGAAAACGCGCTCTCGGGACGCCGGCCGACAATCGTTGATCTGTCAAGTCACGCAGCAGGTGAACAAGCGGTTTGCGCGCCGATCTGATTAGTCGCGTTCCTGCTCCATCGCGGCCATCAGGCGGCGCATGTCGAGGATGCAGATCGTGCGATTGCCTTCCAGCGCGATGATCTTATCGACTTTGAGGCGTGAGATCTGGCGGCTGACCGTTTCGATGGTCAGCCCCAGGAAATCGGCGATTTCTGCCCGTGACAGGGGAAGATTGAAGTGGGGACGATCCGGATCGTCTCCTGCCTTGCAGCCGATCGTCTCCATGCGGCGGGCGACCATCAGAAGAAAACTCGCCACTTTCTCGCCGGCACTCTTGCGGCCAAGGAGCAGCATCCATTCACGCGCACTGTCGAGTTCGTCGAGCGTGTTCTGGAACAGGCGGTGCTCGAAACCCTCGATTTCCTTCACAAGCCGTTCGAATTTGCCCTTGTCGTAGGTGCAGAGGTGAACGTCGGTCACTGTTTCTGCGTGATAGGGGCTCTGCGATCGGAACGGCCGGCCGAGAAAATCGGAAGCGAACTGAAGCCCGACAATCTGCTGGCGGCCGTCGGCCAGCGTCTTTGTCAGTTTGACAACGCCCGAGACGATGTTCGCGAAGTAATGCATCTCCGCGTTGTCGTGGAGAATGACCTGTCCCGGAGGAAGCAACTTATGATGAGCGATGGCGTTGAGCCGCTCGATCTCGTTGCGCTCGAGTGCGCCGCAAACAGCACGGTGGCGGACCGCGCAGCTGTCACAGCGAAGCAAATGCTCTCCCATGCGATCCTCGACCTCTGGCGCTTGCTAAACGCAGGGGTTTTGCGCGCTGACGGCCGCCGCTTGAAATTAAGCCAGTGCAGCCGTCTCTTCCCCTTTAAGCGCGCCGGGCCTGCAAACCAGCAGCACCCGTTGTCTACTCCCGTTGACAATGTATCCGATGGCGGGAGGCCGGAAAAGAAGTTTGCTTCAAATCAAAGTGAACCTTCGACTGA
The DNA here is from genome assembly GCA_025458125.1 of Hyphomicrobium sp. Lineage (GTDB taxonomy): Bacteria > Pseudomonadota > Alphaproteobacteria > Rhizobiales > Hyphomicrobiaceae > JAGVSR01. The sequence goes on along the minus strand of JALOTA010000012.1, from coordinate 4,105 downwards.
TCAGGGTCAGACTTTCAGAAGGCGTTGTACCACCTCTGCGAAGCCCAATCCGCCTGGCTCTCCGGTAATCCACCTAGGGGGAGAGCGAAGGGACGATGCGAAAGGCCGAAGGTTGGAGACGCCGATGGAAAGCGGGAAGTAGGCAAACATCGGCTCGTCGTTTGGGGAATCGCCGACGTAGACCACGCGCTCCCGAGGGTCGCTGCGGGAAACAAATCTCTCGCGTAGCAATTGAAGCGACATTTCCAGTTTGCTGAAATCGCCGATCCACGCGTTGATGTGGATGGACGAGACTTTCGCGGTCGCGCCGCCAGCCTCGAACATCCGCACGATATCGGCGATCGTACCCTCGTCCAGACGGGGAACGTCTTCACAGAAGTCGACGGCAATATCGCTCACACGATAAGCCTGATCCGCCGATAAGCGAACATCGGGATAGCGCGCCGTGATGCCGGCGAAGATCTCGTCCAGGCGAGTGCGATCGCGGGCCCGTTCCGCGTCCGAGCGCTGGAATGCCCGCAGCATCGTTCGAGTGGCGAGCTGGCAATCGCCCGTCGAGGGTGAGAGTGTCGTCGAGATCCGTCAGCACGAAGTCGACGTTGGCAAAGACATCCCGTGCGGCGGACGACAGCGGCTGCATGGGAAACGCTACCTTGAGAAACGGCGGGTTCAGTGACGGACAAGGCGGCCAACCTCGGCCACATAGTCTGCCAGCGAGTAGATGGATGCCGCGATCGCGGCAAGCAAAAGTACGGTGGGCGCGGGGCCATCCATGCGGATCGCAGGTCCGAATAGTCCAAGGGCAATGGCGACGATGCCGATCTGGGCCGTCGCGTGGATCGCGGTCTTGACCTTGCCCGATGCGAGAACCTGCAACTCGTGGCCGGACTGGCGAGCGAATGCGCGCAGGTAGGGAACCATCAGGTCTCGCGCGTAGATGATGAAGAGCATCCAGGCCGCCATCCAGCCCATCGCGAGGAAAGCGAGAAAGACCGACAGGTGATAGACGCTGTCGCAGACCGGATCTGCGAGACGGCCGAGCTCGGATTCCTGATCGAAACGGCGCGCGACCTCCCCGTCCATGTAGTCGGTCGCTTCGGCGAATAGCATCAGCGCGAGGGCGGTCCATAGAGCCCAGGGTGTTTCGGCCAGGATGAGCGCCAGCACCACGGGTCCAAGCAGACCGCGCAGTAGGCTCAGGAGATTGGGTATGGTGGCGAGGGCGCTGGTGGTGCGACTGTGCCCGACGCCCGGCCCGCTCGACATGGTCATGCGTATCCTGTCCGGCCACGGCCCGTCAGGGAGTCCGAAGGCCCGTGCTTCGGACTTTCTGCCATAGCTTTCGCGCGTGCGCACCCTGCTTCATTGCGCAACCGGTCGGGGAGGATAGGCCAAGTTTGATCAATAGGATAGGCAAGGACCGCCCGAGGCCGGTCAGCCTTGACGGAGGCCGCGATAGACAGCGAGGCCGTAGTCGACCAGGGACCAGGCCGTAACGAGCGTGGCGACCAACAGCGCCGACCAGAGCAGCCAACTCATGTTCGCTGGGAGATTTGTGCCCCACCAGGCGTAGACCGCCACGACCAGGATTTGCGCGATCCCCTGCGCCACGGCCTTCCACTTGCCGCTCTGGCGAGCCGCCAGCGTTCCGATTTTCTGTTCGGCCACCACGCGCAGGTAGGAGACGCTGACGTCGCGCCAAAGCATGATCAGGAACATCCACACGGGCATCCACCGATTGGCGGCGAAGGCGGTAAACACGGAGACGCGGTACAGGCTGTCCGCCATGGGATCGAGGATTTTGCCCACGGCCGAGACCTGCCCGTAGCGGCGTGCGACCCAGCCATCGATGCCATCGGAGATTTCGGCAATCGCCATTAGCACGAGGGCTGCCCAAAGCCCCGTCGTCGATCCGCTCACCAGAAGCAGTATGATCGGAATGGCGGCGACGACGCGATACCATGTGATCGCGTTCGGCAGCGTCCATAGTCCAAGGGGTTTCAATGGTGTTCCTGTGGCCTGGACCGGTTTCAATTCGCGATATTGACAGACTACCCCAGGGCCGATCCCCGGCGTAACCCCCTGCGGCGTGGCGACCCGTGGAGTGGCCGTAAAAAAGGGCGCCCACGCGGGCGCCCCTCTTCAAGCGGTCAACCGCCGGGGCGGTTACTTGATGCCGCGCTGGATCTTGGCGGCTTCCACGGTGTTCTGCAGCAGGCAAGCGATCGTCATGGGACCGACGCCGCCGGGAACCGGCGTAATGGCGCCTGCGACCTGCGCACAACTCTCATAGTCGCAATCGCCGACGAGCTTGGTCTTGCCGTTGGCCGAGGGCACGCGGTTGATGCCGACGTCGATCACGATGGCGCCGGGCTTCACCCAGTCGCCCTTGACCATTTCGGGAATGCCGACCGCGGCGATGAGCAGATCAGCGCCCTTCACGACGCTTTCGATGTTGCGCGTGCGCGAATGCGCGACCGTCACCGTGCAGTTTTCGCGAAGCAGCAGCGCGGCGACGGGCTTGCCTACGATGTTGGAGCGGCCGATGACGACGGCATTCATCCCCGAAAGGTTGGGCTGTACGGTCTTGGCCAGAATGACGGAGCCGGTCGGCGTGCAGGGAACGAGTGTGCGCTCGCCGATCCACAGGCGGCCGACGTTGACGGGATGGAAACCGTCGACGTCCTTGTTCGGGTCGATGGTGTTGAGCACGCGTTCGGCGTTTACGTGCTTGGGCAGGGGCAACTGCACCAGGATGCCGTTGACGGCGGGATCGTTGTTGAGCTTTTCGACCACGGCCAGAATTTCGGCTTCGCTCGTCTCGGCTGGAAGCCTGTACTCCCAGGAGTTCATGCCGGCTTCCTTGGTCTGCTCGCCCTTGTTCTTGACGTAGACCTTGCTCGCGGGATCTTCGCCGACGAGAACCACCGCCAGGCCCGGAGTCAACCCGTGACCGGCCTTCAGAGCGGCGACATCCCTGGCCACGCCGGCGCGGACGTCGGCGGCGACGGCCTTGCCGTCGATGACACGCGATTGCATCAGATCATTCCTCCTCGGTTTGTTGCGGTGATCACATCAGCGCAGTTCGATCAGGCGTCAGGACAGTTGCAACAGGCGCGCTGCGAGCAGGCTGTCCAAGCTCGCTGCATCACCCGTGACTTTTATGGATTTCACCCGTGACCGGTGGCCGGAGGCTACCGTGACGCGGCTCTTGGGGATGTCCAGCCAGTCCGCGAGCAGACGCGTCACGGCCTCGTTGGCTTCCCCTTCGGCCGGGACCGCCCGGACCCTGACCTTGAAGCCCGGGCCTCCGGCGGTCGGTTCGACCCCGTCAATTGTATCTTTGGACGATTTCGGCGCGACGCGCACGCGCACGATGACGCACCCTTCGGCCACCTGCCAAGGTCGTTCTTGTTGGGGCATCGGTGTCGTCTCGGGAGGGCAGAACGTTGCGTTCTGCCGCTAAATGAGGGCCTTGGCGATGTTGGTCAGGACGACGCTCTGAATAAAATAGAGCCCGAGCAGCAGCACGACGGGCGAAAGATCGATCGGCCCGAAATCGGGAAGCGCGCGCCGGATGGGCCCCAGAAGCGGTTCCGTCAATGCCGTCAGTGCATTCCAGATCGTCTGCACGATCTGATTGCGCGGATTGACGACGTTGAACGCCAGCAGAAAGCTCATGATGACGGCCGCGAACACGACATAGCTGTACAAGTTGATGACGTAATTGATGAAGCTCAGGAATTCCAGCATGTGCCCTCGCCGCTGCGGCCGTGTCGTTCAGGGTGTGTAACCGCCCCGGCGGGGTGGGGCAAGGCGGCAGGCCCGTTTTCGCGGCGCTTTCCGAGCCCTATCCCCTGTCACAGGGCCATTTCTTGACATCGACGGAGGGCCGTTCGTAAATGCCGCTCCCGTGGTGAGGGGCCGTAGCTCAGATGGGAGAGCGCTGCAATCGCACTGCAGAGGTCAGGGGTTCGATTCCCCTCGGCTCCACCAATTAAATCAAGGCATTATTGGCTTTCCTTCAAAATCTGAAATCTTTGGGCACACACCGGTCACACACCGAAATTGTGGTGTGTGGCGACGCGGCGATGCGCCTTGAGAC
>JALOTA010000086.1 GCA_025458125.1 Hyphomicrobium sp. | reverse complement strand
GCCATGGCGGCGGACGCACCCGTGCCGAACAAGGCCGACACGGTCTTTATGTTCCTGACCACGGTACTTGTCTTGCTCATGACGGTTCCGGGCCTCGCCCTGTTCTACGGTGGCCTCGTGCGCACCAAGAACATGCTGTCGATGTGCATCCAGGTCTTCGCCTCGATGTCGCTCCTCATGCTGCTGTGGGTGACCTACGGGTACTCGATGGCATTCACCAACGGCGGAGCGCTCAACGACTTCGTGGGCGGGTTCTCGAAGGCGTTCCTGGCCGGCGTCGATTACTCGTCGGTGGCCGCGACGTTTTCAAACGGCGTCGTCATTCCTGAATACCTCTACATCTGCTTCCAGATGACATTCGCCGCCATCACGCCGGCGCTGATCCTGGGGGCCGTGGCAGAGCGGATGAAATTCTCCGCCGTCATGCTGTTCCTCGCGCTGTGGGCGACGTTCGTCTATTTCCCCATCGCCCACATGGTCTGGTACTGGGGCGGCCCGGACGCGTTCGGCAACGCCGCGAAGGCTGTTGCAGAAGCCGCCGATGGTGACGCGAAGATCGCCGCCCAGGCCGCTCTTGACGCGGTGCTCGCCGACGCGGGTCTGCTCTTCAAGTGGGGCGCACTCGACTTTGCCGGCGGCACGGTCGTTCACATCAACGCCGGTGTCGCTGGTCTCATTGCCTGTCTGATGCTCGGCAAGCGCGTCGGCTACGGCAAGGAAGCGATGCCTCCGCATTCGCTGACGATGACCATGATCGGCGCTGCCCTGCTCTGGGTCGGCTGGTTCGGGTTCAACGTCGGATCGAACCTGGAAGCCAGCACCTGGATCGGTGTCGTCACGATCAACACCTTCGTGGCCACCGCAGCTGCCGGTCTTTCGTGGCTGATCGTCGAATGGCTGGCCAAGGGCAAGCCGTCGCTGCTCGGTCTCGTGTCGGGCGTCATCGCAGGCCTCGTCGCCATTACGCCTGCCTGCGGCTTCGCCGGAGTGTTCGGCTCGATCGTTCTGGGTCTTGTCGCCGGCATCGTTTGCTTCATCTTCTGCTCGGCGGTGAAGCACGCGTTCGGATACGACGATAGCCTGGACGTCTTCGGAATCCATGGCGTCGGCGGCATTCTCGGTGCTCTGGCAACGGGCCTTCTCATCAACCCGGACTTCGGCGGATCGGGCATCCCGGACTACATCTCCAAGCCCGGCGAGCTGACGACCGCACCCTACGACATGATCACCCAGATGACCGCTCAGGCGAAGGCAGTCGGCTTCACGATTGCCTGGACCACGGTCGGCACGATCGTCCTCATGCTACTGGTGAAGGTCCTCGTCGGACTGCGTCCGTCCGAGGAGCGGGAGCGCGAGGGTCTCGACATCACCGACCACGGCGAGCGCGCCTACAACTACTGAGTTCATGGCGGTCCGCGGGGAGCGATCCTCGCGGGCCCCCTGTCACGCTTCTCCCGAGCACGGACTTCCCCTAGACGTGCTCCTCCCTGGCTCCGGATCGCCCTTGCGACCGGAGCCTTTTTTGTCAGGGGATGTGGATCCGCGCTCCGCGCCTCAGGACGGAGAGAAGCCGCAAAAGATCGGCCCGCCGCAGCGCGATGCATCCCTCGGTCGGCGCGTAGCCGGGCCTTGCAACATGCATGAAAATGGCGCTGCCGCGCCCGCGGATGCGCGGCCTGCGGTTACAGTCGAGGACGACGATCACGTCGTAAAGGCCGTCTGAGCGCCACAAGACTTCGGCGGACGCGGGATAAGGGTGCCGGACGGGGCGATTATAGTTGCGGTCCGCCGCCGCATCGCACCAGCCATCGGCCGGTGACACGGGCGAGGCGTGCAAACCCGTTCGGGGACGCCCGCACCGGTCGGGCCGGTAGAGCACCCTTTCCAAACGAAACGTGCCTGCCGGCGTCGCACCATCTCCTTCGCGTTTCAGGGCTCTTCTTCCGGATCGTCCGAGCGCGCAGGGCAAGGTGCAACCGGCCCCGGAGAGCAGGCCGCGCGTAGAACTTCTCGAAAGCGCTCTCACAAACAGTTGACCTTGTCGCGGCTTTCTCATCATTTTCCTGGTCGCGATAACTTGCCAATCCTGCCGCGCCCGGCCATCCCGGCGTGATCCTGTGATACCCGCCACCGAGAGGACGACCGAATGACCGCACGCCGTATCCTGCTCGTCGACGACGACGAGGATCTGCGCGGCTCGCTGAAGGATCAACTGTCGCTATATGACGAGTTCGAAGTTGTCGATGCCAATACGGCGACAAAAGGGATGGAGCGCGCCCGCGCCGATCAGCCCGATCTTCTCGTTTTCGACGTCAATCTTCCGGACATGGATGGCCGAGAGGCGGTCAAGCAACTTCGCAAAGGCGGGTTCAAGCCGCCGATCATCATGCTGACGGCCAACGATTCGGACGCCGATCAGATTCTCGGTCTCGACTCCGGCGCCAACGACTACGTGACCAAACCGTTCAAGTTCGCGGTTCTGCTCGCCCGCATCCGCGCGCAACTTCGCCAGCATGAGCAGAGCGAGGATGCCGTGTTTACGATCGGGCCCTATACGTTCAAGCCCGCAGCAAAGCTTTTGCTCGACGAGAAGGGCAGCAAGGTCCGGCTGACCGAGAAAGAGACCTCGATTCTCAAGTTTCTCTACCGTGCCGGCGAAAAGGTCGTACCGCGCGATACCCTGCTTCTCGAAGTGTGGGGCTACAATGCGGGTGTAACGACCCACACGCTTGAAACGCACATCTACCGTTTGCGCCAGAAGATCGAAAAAGACCCGTCAAACGCAGAGATTCTGATCACCGAGAGCGGCGGATACCGGCTCCAACCCTGATCGAGCCTTACGAGATCTGAGCGGCCCGGGCATGAACCGGTCGCGGTTTTGTCAACGTCCTGTCCCCAGGCCGCCCACAGCCCCCTGGACCATGGCTCTCGAATCATCAGACCGTGATGATGAAAGCTGGGGTGCCGCTGTCGGGCCGCCTCATGCGCGACAGGGTTCAAGGCATGGCGATCGATGCTTTCGTTCAGGCGATGTTGAAGCTGGAAATCTTCCAGGGGTTGAAGCCGCTCCAGATCACGGAGATCGCGCGGCGCGCCTATCGCGTGGTCTACAAGCCGGGTGACTTCATCATTCGCCAGGATGAAGATGGAGATGCTGCTGTCATCGTCGTATCGGGAGACGCGGTCAGGATTTCCGGTCCTGGCCTTTCGGAGCCCGCTGAACCAGTTCCGCAGGGTTCCTTGCTTGGCGAAATGGCGATGCTGATCGAAACACAGCATACGTCCACGGTCATCGCTCGGAATACGGTGCGGGCGCTGCGGATCTCGCGTGAGGAGCTACAGGCTCAGATGGCAGACGACTCGTCTCTCGCCGACCATTTCGTTCAGCGCATCACCGCAAGGCTTTCGACCGTCCTGGAGTCATTGAAAGCCATCGATGCACTGGTTGTCGAAGCATCCATGGTGCCGGCACCCGCATCTCGGACCGGCATCGCGTCGCACGTGCATTAGACGGCGCCACTCGCCCGATCATCGCAATTTCGACAAAGAAAAGCGCCCAACTCCGGGGGGCGAAGTTGGGCGCTTGCGCTCTCGCGCTAGGCGCCGGGAGGGAAGCCGGCACCTCAGGCACATCGCCGGGTAGACGGGGGGGAGCTACCTATGAGTGGCGGTCGTGCCTGTCTGCTAGATAGTTAAGCGCAGGTTGCCCGTTTTCAATAGGCCCTCAACCGCTCGATCACGGAAATGTGATCGAGATAGTCCGGGTTATCCCCAGCCCGGACTTGATCGGTACTGATGTGCAACAGCGAATATCCGCCGTTCAGTGCGGCGACTGAAGCGGGTTGTTGCTCACGCCCTGGATCTTGAAGGCAGCGGGATCGAGCTTGGCATCCCGTTCAACATCGCCAATTTCAACACGAGTTTCAACGCCTTGAGCGTCTGTCGTCACCCATTCTTTCAGCTCGACGCCCGGTGATGTCGAAAGGTAAACCTTGATACGGCCCGGCGTATCCGGGCTTTTGTCCTGGAGCGCGACCACCATCAGGTCGTCCGCCTGCTGGACTTCCATGATCTTGGCGTCGCGGGCGAGGTCGACGTCCTTGCGAAGCAGCAGCCGAAACGGCGTCTGGTCGAGCGCGATACGGTCTTCGTTGCGCAGATCGAGGTCCTGAATGGCGAGGTACTCACCGTCGGAAATGATGATCTGCTTGGACGGGAGCGAGTAGTCGAAGCGGAACTTTCCAGGCCGCAGCAGCGAGAATTTACCCTTCATCTTCTTCTGGTCGGACGTCGTCTGCACGAAACTGCCCTTCAATGACGTTACCCCATTGAAGTAGTCGCTGACGGCCCTGACGACCTTCAACTGCGCATCATCCAGTGCAATGCCTTGATTTCCTGCTGAAACTTCGGCGCTCCAAGCCGTTCCTGCGGCTCCGGGCGCTGCAGCCGGAGCGGCTGGTTGTGCAGCAGGCGCGGCCTGCGGTGGCTTGGCATCCTGAGCGTAAACAGCCGGCACTAGCCCGGCCGCCGCCGCCAACAGCACGCCTAAGCCCACTCCTTTAGCGCTCCACATTCTTGATGTCCCCCGAAATGCCCGTTGGCGGCCTTGTGCAGTATCAGAGCGAATGTCCGAACAATGCGACGAACTTTGGGCCGCTATCCCACGTCGGCGGCGATAAGTAGCCGGTTCGCTGACGACCGCAACTCGCTAAAAACACGAGACACGCTCACTCAGGCGGCGGGCTTCAGTATCTCGCGCCGGCCGGTGCCGGTGGCGGAAGAAATCAAGCCCTCGCGCTCCATCCGGTCGATGATGTCGGCTGCCCGGTTGTATCCGATCTGGAGCCGGCGCTGGATGTAGCTGGTGGATACCTTCCGTTCCCGGAGCACGATATCGCGCGCCCGCTCGTAAAGGTCATCGCCTCCGGGCCGGGCCGAGGGCCCATCGGCTGCACCGGCGTCTTCGGGAGTGCCATCGGTGACGCCGTCGACATATTCGGGTTGGCCGAAGCTCTTCAAGTGCCCGGCAACGGCTTCGACTTCTTCATCAGACACGAATGGTCCGTGGACGCGCGTCACGGCGCCCGCGCCCGTCGAGAAGAGCATGTCGCCCTGGCCCAGCAACTGCTCGGCGCCCTGCTCGTTCAAGATGGTCCGGCTGTCGATCTTGGACGTGACCTTGAAGCTGATCCGCGTCGGGAAATTTGCCTTGATCGTACCGGTGATGATATCGACCGACGGCCGTTGGGTAGCCATGATCAGATGAATGCCTGCGGCCCGAGCCATCTGCGCGAGGCGTTGAACGGCCTGCTCGATATCCTTGCCGGCAACGATCATCAGGTCGGCGAACTCATCGACCACGATGACGATATAGGGCATCGGCTTGGCCTCGATGACCTCCGTCTGAAAACGCCGCTCGCCCGTCACGGGATCGAATCCGGTCTGCACCGTGCGCGCCAACGTTTCGTTGCGTTCGGCTGCGATGCGAACCCGCTGATTGAAGGCTTCGATGTTGCGGACCGACAGCGCTGCCATCCGCTTGTAGCGTTCTTCCATCTCCGAAACCGCCCAGCCCAGAGCCGCCACTGCTTTGTGGGGGTCCGTAACGACCGGCGTCAGAAGGTGCGGGATGCCATTGTAGACCGACAACTCCAGCATCTTGGGGTCGATCATGATCATGCGGCACTGATCCGGCGAGAGCCGGTAGAGGAGCGACAGGATCATGGCATTGACGCCGACCGACTTGCCGGAACCGGTGGTGCCTGCCACGAGGAGGTGGGGCATTCGGGCCAAGTCCGCAATCACGGGCTCGCCGCCGATCGATTTTCCCAGTGCCAGCGGGAGAATGGCCTTCGAAGACCGGAAGGCTTCGCTTTCCAGCATTTCCCGCAGCACGACCGCATCGCGCTTCGCGTTTGGTAATTCCAGACCGATCGCATTGCGCCCCGGGACGACAGCGGCCCTCACACTGAGAACACTCATGGAGCGCGCGATATCGTCGGCCAACGCGATCACCCGCGCGGACTTCGTGCCTCGCGTAGGTTCGAACTCGTACAAGGTCACTACCGGACCGGGGTTGATGTCGCGCATCTCGCCGCGAACACCATAGTCGGCAAGCACATCCAGAAGCTGCTGACCGGTGGTGCGTATCGCAGCCTGCGACACGGCACCGGCCGCGTTCTGATGCGCGGGCCTCTTGAGAAGGTCGAGCGGCGGCCGCATCAGAACCTTGGTGGAGGCCACGGCTCTGCCGGGTCGGCGTGTCACGGCAGGGAAACGTGCTGGGTCAGGGCTCAGGCTTGTCTCGTCGTCGAGGTCATCCAAGCCGCTATTGGATTCAGCGCGCGAACCCGGGCGCGTAGCATTACCGTTGCCAAAGTGCTTCGCGAACTGCTCGGGAATTTCTGAATCACCCACATCGGTAAGCGGGCCGGGCAAAACTGGATCTTCGTCACGAAAATCCGGACGCGAACCATCCTGCCAGTTTTGCAAGAACCGGGGAAGTTTTTCTACCACCCGATCAGGGGGAGCCAACGGTGTTTCAAACGTAGGTTCGAGGGCGGGCGAGCGTTCGGGCACCTCGTTGGAGGAGGTCTCGCGACGGTCGGAGCGCATGCTCCGGTGCCAGTCTTCGACGTCATAGCCGGACCGAAGTTGCGTCCACGCGGCTTGAACGGTTTCCTTGGAATCAGCTCCCACGCTTTCGGCCAACGCTGCCAGTCCGCCCGCGAATAGGAGAAGGCCGGTGATGACCGATGCCAGGGGCGGGGAAGCGAAATTGCCCACCATCGCGCGCGCAAAGCTGGCAGCCAGGTCGCCAAGGATGCCGCCCATCGCATAATGGAGCGGCCAACCGGGTACGACCGTGACGCTCGCAAATGCGCCGGCAAGGAGCAGGATGGAGAGGGGATAGAGTGCGGCCTTGGACCGGAAGTAGAGAATGCGCTCGTTACGGATCAGCTCGATAGCCCAGATCATCGGAGCGTAGAGAGCGACGATCGCTCCGAAACCGAGCATCTGCAAAAGAATGTCGGAAAGAACCGCGCCGACCGACCCGCCGGCATTACCGGTGGCACTGTCTTTTGCGCCGGTGAGGCTCAGATCATTGGCCGACCATGTGAGCAGGCTTGCCCAGGTGAAGGCAAGCAGCGCCAGAATGACAAATCCGGCCGTGCGGGCGCTGAGGCCGAGCAGGCGTGCTTCCACGCGCTCCGGCAAAAGGGCGTCGTACTTTTCCTCGCTGTGGCCGGGCATCCGCACGAATTTTTACGCTGCTAACTGGACAATTCGTTCGAGTGCCTCCCGGACGACTTCGGGCGACTGGACCAGCGCAACGCGGATATAGGCATCCCCCGGGTTGCGCCCGTCCTGGCCCGGCTGGGGGCACCGGGTATCACCTTCACGCCAAAGGATTTCCATAAGGTTACCGCGGCGTTGGCGCCGCCGCCAAACTGGCTCATGTCAAGCCAAAGGCAGAACCCTCCAGCCGGGCGCGCATAGCCGAAACGGCCGGCCAGAATCGCGTCGGCGTCGTTGAACTTGAGGCGGTAGACGGCGCGAGCGGCCTCCACATGCGCTTCGTCCGACCAGGCCGCCGCGGAGGCATGCTGAACCGGTCCCGCCACCTGGGGAGCGCACATATTGCGGATTTCGGCATAGGCCTCCAGGAACTCCGCATCGCCGGCACAAAATCCCGAGCGCAGACCTGGAAGGTTCGAACGCTTGGAGAGAGAGTTGAAGACGACGAGGTTGCGAAATCGGCCCGGCGTCTCCGCGGCCACCGTCAGCGCCCCGGCCGGCGCGGACCCGGTATAGATCTCAGAATAGCACTCGTCGAAGAACAACATGAAGTCGTGGCGGCGCGCGAGAGACAGCGCGGAGGCGATATAGGCCGGATCGGCGACCGCGCCCTGGGGATTTGACGGCGACCCGATGAACAGGGCGACCGTCCGGGCGAGCAGTTCTGTATCGGCCGACAGCGCATCGAGATCAGGCAGGAAGCCGGTGTCACGGGTGGCATTGAGGAACACAGCTTCGGCCCCGCATCCCAGTGCACCGGCCACGTAGGCGGAATAGTAGGGATTGCACATCAGGATCGCCGGTTCAGTCAGCCAGGGCTTGCGGCCAACCGCCGGCCAACAGGCGAACGTCAGTCCTTCGCGCGAGCCGTTGAGAACGAGGATCTCCTTGGCCGGATCGACACCGGTCACGCCGTGGCGGCGGCCGATCCAAGCTCCGATAGCCCCACGCAAGGCATCCGACCCCCTGATCGGCGGGTACTTGCCGAAGCTCGCGCTATCTTCTGCAACCCTTGCGGCGATGAACTCCGGCATCGCTTCGCGCGGCTCTCCGATCGTGAGTTCTATCGGTTTTGCATGGCCCGGCTCGATCCCGTCGAGGAGCCGCCGAAGCTGGGTGAAGGGCGATCGGATCGTCCCGTCGGTGAGCGCCGCAAGACCGCGGATGTGTCCCGCTCTCAGGCGCTCTGCGAATTTCGTCATCGGGACTGCCACTCCGGTCTCAAGTCGAGCGGCGAATCGCTTATCCTTTTGCAGACAAGGCGTCCAGCAGCGGAAACGCCGTACCGCTTCATTCCGCCAAAAGAGGCGGCCGGCGCGAGGCTCGCGGCGGCCATACATGGGATCAACATTACCGGCGCGGAGACCCGCGCCAGAGGGGGTTCTCTTGAATTCGTTCTCAACGCTCAGCCGCTACGCAACCGCGCTCGCCGTCGCCGCAGTTTGCGTTGTGGCAGCTATTCCGTCGGTCCCGGCTTCAGCAAAGAATGTCAGTCCGGCCGTGAAGCGGGCCTGCGCCAACGACTACTTTGCCCATTGCAGCATGCATCCGGTGGGAACTCCCGCCGTGCGCAAGTGCATGAGGGCCGTCGGTCCGCGTTTGTCCAAGCAATGTGTCAGCGCCCTGGTTGCAGCGGGCGAAGTCACGTCGGCAGATCGCAAGCGCTACAAGACGGCTCGCAAGAACTAGAGGCCGCTCCACTCGGGTGGTCTGGAAGTGCGGTTTGATTTGGCCCGGCGATCGCCTGATCGCCGGGCCTTTTTGTGTTGCGGGTTCAGATGCGCCCCATGCGAACGTCTTCTTCCGGGTTGGCGCTGATCTTATGGATCGAAATGTCAGCCCCCCGCCGTTCATCCTCGGGCGAAAGACGGATTCCAACCGTGACCTTGAGGAGACCGTAGACCGCGAAGCCGGCAACCAAACCAAATGCCGCCCCCGCGAGCGAACCTACCATCTGGGCGGCGAACGTCACGCCGCCGAGTCCGCCGAGCGCTGTCGATCCGAAAATCCCGCAGGCGATGCCGCCCCACAAGCCGCACAATCCGTGCAGCGGCCAAACGCCGAGCACATCGTCGATCTGCCAGCGGTTGGTTGCGATCTGAAACATGTGCACGAAGATGAAGCCCGCTGCGCCTCCGGTGACGAGAGCGCCGACGGGGTGCATCAGGTCGGAACCGGCGCACACGGCTACGAGGCCGGCCAGCGCCCCGTTGTGGACGAAGCCTGGATCGTTCCGGCCGGCGACCAGCGCGGCGACGATGCCTCCGCACATGGCCATAAGCGAATTCATGGCCACCAACCCGGATACGCCCTTGAGGCTCTGCGCGCTCATCACGTTGAAGCCGAACCAGCCTACGCACAGCATCCAGGAGCCCATCGCAAGCCAGGGAATCGAGGACGGAGGAATGCCGAAGGCCCGGCCCTTATCATATCGGCCAAGCCGCGCGCCGAGCAGCAACACGGCAGCCAGTCCGATCCAGCCGCCAAAGGCGTGAACGACTATAGAGCCAGCGAAGTCGTGAAAGTCTGCGCCCAGCGTTGTCTTGAACAATCCGTCCTGGAGGCCGAAGTTGCGGTTCCAGACAGCGCCCTCGATGAGCGGATATGCGATCCCGACCAGCATGGCTGTCGCGATACATTGCGGCACAAAGCGCGCCCGCTCAGCGATACCTCCGGAGACGATAGCTGGAATGGCGGCCGCAAACGTACAAAGGAAGAAGAACTTCACCAGGGAAAGACCCTGCGGCCCGAAGCCTTCGGCGCCACCGGACAAGTCTGAGGCCGGCACCAGAAAGCTGACGCCATAAGCGATCCAATAGCCGATGAAGAAGTACGTCACGGTCGAGATCGCGAAGTCGACCAGGATCTTGACCATCGCGTTGACCTGATTCTTGTGCCGGACGGTGCCGACCTCCAGAAACGCGAACCCGCCATGCATGGCGAAGACAAGGATCGCCCCCATCAATAGAAAGAAGACGTCCGAACCGGACTGCAGCTGTTCCATTTTTCCCCTGCTCCCACCGCATGATGAGTTTTTTATCAACCGCTGTTGGTTTGCGCGGTCTGCTGCGGTGAGGCGCAGTGTGATCAAGTTCTATGCCAAGCAGCGCACCGTGAAACTGTGCAGTAATTCCAGCGAGATGAGAAAAAAGTGCTGGTGCTGCGCATGCAGCACCAGCTCGAATTCTCATCATTTTATTGCCTGAATTATGGGCAGGCCGGTCAGCGCGTCCGTCGCGGGTTCATGTACAGGTCCGCTTCCTGGCGCTCGATCTTGGGCTTGATCTTGCCGCGTCTGACATCGCGGTAGAGCGCCTTCATGTGGCGGCGGCTATCGGCGTTGAAGATCATCATGCCCGTGAAGAGTTTCATCACCGTCATGAGCCGCTTGTCGGCATGGCCCTGCTTGACCTTGCCGTACCACTTGCCGCCGAGCGAAAAGACCTTGCCGTCGAGCGTGCCGACGACATTCCCGTTCTGATCGTAAAGCGTGTAATCGCCGCCGAGATCGATGAGGTCCCGCCGCAAGCGATAGAATTCCGGCTGGTTGTCGTTCATGAGGAAGAACGAGAAGTTCTCCGGCATGAAAGGCCACTTGTTCGCCGATCGCTCGAGGTAGATCAGAAAGTTGTCGTCATCGGTGTTGATCGAGAACGAGGTCACCGGCAGGCCGCGCGCGCCAATCGTGCTCTGCAGGCTGCGGCCGACCATGAGATCCATTGTGGCGCGCCAGTTCACTGTTTCGTTGAACAGCTTGAAGACAAGGCGCTTGTCCATGCCGGACTTCTGCTTCCACAGGTCCTCGCGATAACCGATCAGTCCCGTGCGTTCGCCGTTCTCGATCACCTCGGCGAAGATATCCATGTCGGCCGTGAACTGACGGGACTTGGCCCGGTTGCGCGACCGCTTGTAAATCCCGAACTCGATCTTGTTGAAGTTCGTGATCCAGACATCCACCGTGAACCGGTGCCAGCCGTCCTTGCCGGGCTTGGGAGTTTTTGACGGATCCTTCCGGCCGGCCGACCGCTCGGCAATTTCCTCGCGCGCGGCGTCCTGCGCGGCGGCTTCGGCGGCTGCATTTGCGCTGCGGGCAGCGATGGTCGTCATGGTCATCTCCCGTGCCGAGAATCAGTCTCGGAACGCTAGCACCGCGACCCGGGGCTCAGATGCCGATGCCCCTCCGGCTGCCTCAATTGCTGTGGGAAACCCGCCCCGTTTCAGCCGCGAGCGCCGAAGATGGCGCTCCCGACACGCACATGGGTCGCGCCCAGGGCAATTGCGGTCTCGAAGTCATGGCTCATGCCCATGCTGAGGCCGTCGAGGCCGTTCTCGCGGGCGAGCTTCGCCAGCAGGGCGAAGTGCAGCGCGGGTTCTTCGTCGACGGGTGGAATACACATGAGGCCCGCGATTTCGAGCTTTAGCTGGTCGCGGCAGCAGGCGACGAAAGCTGCGGTTTCGCGCGGAGCAATTCCTGCCTTCTGCGGCTCCTCCCCGGTGTTGACCTGCACGAAGAGTTTCAGCCGGCGGCCGTGCTTGGTCATCTCCGCCGCGAGCGCTTCGGCAATTTTCATCCGGTCGACCGAGTGGATCGCATCGAAGAGTTCGACGGCCTCTTTGGTCTTGTTCGACTGAAGCGGACCGAGAAGGTGCAGCTCGACGCCGTCGAAGCGCGTCTTCAGCAGCGGCCACTTCGTCTTGGCTTCCTGGACCCGGTTTTCGCCGAAGATACGTTGACCGGCTGCGAGGACAGGCAATAGCGCGTCGTCGCCGTAGGTTTTCGACACCGCAACCAGCGTGACGGCGGACGGATCGCGGCCGGCTCCGCGGGCGGCCAGTTCGATGCGGCTTTTGATGTCTCGGAGCGCGGCGACCGGATCGATCATGATGATCTCTTCGACGGCGACCAGGATGCGACGGCAGGATAGAATGGGAAGGCGTGGTCGTCCCGGCCGAGCAGGTCCATATACTTGCGGTGCACGAAGAGCTTGTCGCGGCCGCGTTTTTCTTCGAACAGGACGCCGATAGCAGCAAGCTGCTTGAGGTAGCGGGACGCAGCATGCCGCTCGGCGATGCGGCTGTCGATCAGGTGGCCGATACGGACGTATGGCTGCGCGAACATCACCTGGATGAGTTCGTGCGAATAAAGCCCTGGAGCGGCAGCTTTGACGTAGTCCGAGGTGTGAACTATGAGATCGCGGATGGCACGAATCCGGTCGTTGGTCCACGTCGCCGTGACTTCGACGGCGTGCAAAATGTACAAGACCCACGGTTCCCAATCACCGCGTTCCGTAACGCCCTGAAGCAGGCGGTAGTAGTCGCCCTTGGTGCGCACGATATGGCGACTCAAATACAGTGTCGGAATGTCGAGCAGCCCGGCCTGGATGAGCGAGAGCACGTTCAGGATGCGGCCCGTGCGGCCGTTCCCGTCGACGAACGGGTGGATGGCTTCAAACTGATAATGAAGCATCGCCATGCGAACCAGCGGATCGAGATCGTCTTCTGCATTGGCGAAGCGTTCCCAATTCGCGAGCAGATCGCGAAGCCTCGATTCACCTTCCGGCGGGGTATAGATCACCTCGCCCGTGAAGCTGTTTTTGAGATCCGTGCCGGGCGTCCGGCGGACGTCCATGTCGACGCCCTTGATGGCGCTGCAGACCTCGATCGCGGTGCGTGCGGAGAGCGGCCGCTCCTTGAGCATCTGGACGCCGCTGTAGAGGGCGGCCCGGTATCGCAGCGCCTCCTTTGCCGAGGGGTCGCCGGCCTCGTCGCGATGGCTGGCTTCGCGGAAAAGGGCGTCGTTGGTCGTGACGATATTCTCGATCTCGGAGCTGTCCTTGGCTTCGAGAAGTGGAATGGTGTTCACAAGGACGGACTGATCCGGAATCAACTCGCCGGCGCGCCTCAAGTCGGCGATGGCCGTCCGCGCCAGGACACACTTTTTCAGGACCGCCTTGGTCTCGATCTCCGCAGGCGGCGGCAGAAGCGGCAAGTCGTTATAGGGTCGGCGCGGATTGTAGGGCATCCACCTTGCTTGATATGGAACTGATGGCTCGTTTTTATTCCATGAGCAGGAGCATATGGCTTTGAAGACGCCATGTCCAGCATGACATGGTACAAAACATGTCATTTCGCTACATATTTTTGGGATATGGAACGGCTCACGCCAAACTGCCGATGATATGGAGCCGTTTTTTACTTTTTGTTCCATTTAGTCGGGAACATGTAGCTGCCAGCACCATATCGCCTCGCCCCTGGCGCCAAACCACTGAATGAGCGCCATTTGCGCAGGGCGGCCCAGGCGGTCGGCCGGCTGCGGCGTCGCCTTGACCCTCCATAGGGTTTCGGGCTCTGTACCGCGCGACCCTCGTTCACCATTTTTCCCAGCAGACCCGACAGGCCCAATGGTACCCGAACGCTATAACGCTCCCGACCGCGAGAAGCACTGGCAAGCGGCATGGGACGAGGCCGGCATATTCGCCGCCGGCTCCGATCAGACACGTCCGAAATGCTACGTCCTGGAGATGTTTCCCTACCCGTCGGGGCGCATCCACATGGGACACGTGCGCAACTACGCCATGGGCGACGTGTTCGCGCGCTATAAGAGGGCCAAGGGATTCAACGTGCTGCATCCGATGGGCTGGGATGCCTTCGGCATGCCGGCCGAGAACGCTGCACTGGAACGCAAGACCCATCCCGCCGCCTGGACCTATGCCAATATCGACGCGATGAAGGCGCAGTTGAAGTCGATGGGATTGTCCCTCGACTGGTCGCGCGAACTCGCGACTTGCGATGTCGCCTACTACAAGCAGCAACAGGCCATCTTTCTGAAGCTCCTGGAGAAGGGGCTCGCGTATCGAGGTCCGGGCAAAGTCAATTGGGACCCGGTCGACCAGACGGTCCTTGCAAACGAGCAGGTGATCGACGGACGCGGCTGGCGTTCGGGCGCGCTGGTCGAGCAGCGCGAAATGCAGGTCTGGTATTTCAAGATCTCCGCCTTCGCGGACGAACTGCTCGACGCACTCGGTACATTGGAGAAATGGCCGGAGAAAGTGCGGCTGATGCAGGCGAACTGGATCGGACGCTCGGTAGGAATGTCGGTCCGCTGGGCGCTCGACCGAAAGGGTGCACCCGAAGGTGAGACGGAAATCGAAGTCTTCACCACGCGGCCCGATACGCTGTTCGGTGCATCCTTCGTCGCAATTGCCGCCGATCATCCGCTGGCCCGGAGGCTGGCTGAGACGAACCCGGCCCTGGCGGAGTTCGCCGACGAATGCCGGCGGCGGGGAACCTCCATTATCGAGATCGAGAAGGGCGAAAAGCTCGGGTTCGACACCGGCCTCAAGGTCCGCCACCCACTCGATCCGGACTGGCTGGTGCCGGTATGGATCGCGAATTTCGTTCTTATGGATTATGGCACCGGTGCCATTTTCGGATGCCCTTCGGGAGACCAGCGCGATCTCGATTTCGCGCGCAAATACGGTCTTCCGGTGGTTCCGGTCGTGCTGCCGGCAGGCGTCGGCGCGAGCAGCTTTTCGATCGGCGATACCGCGGTCGACGGCGACGGCACGATGATAAACTCGCGGTTCCTCGATGGACTTTCGACACGGGAGGCATTCCAGCGCGTTGCCGAAAAACTCGAAGGGCTGACCCTTGACGGCAGGCCATCCGGTGCGCGCCAGGTGAGGTTCAGGCTCAAGGACTGGGGCATCTCGCGGCAACGCTACTGGGGCTGCCCGATACCTGTCGTCCATTGCGAAGCGTGTGGCGTCGTGCCGGTGCCCGCCAGGGATCTCCCGGTGGAACTGCCGAAGGACGCGACGTTCGACAAGCCGGGCAATCCGCTGGAGCGGCACCCGACCTGGAAGCATTGCGCTTGTCCGAAGTGCGGACAGCCGGCGCGGCGCGAAACCGACACCATGGACACGTTCGTCGACAGTTCCTGGTACTACGGCCGCTTCACCGCTCCCGGCAGCGATGGGCCGATCGACGCCAGTGCGGCAAACTACTGGCTGCCCGTCGATCAGTACATCGGCGGGATCGAGCACGCGATCCTGCACCTGCTCTACTCGCGCTTTTTCTGGCGCGCGATGGGTGAGGCAGGGGCCGCTCCTTCGACGGTGAAGGAACCCTTCGCGGCGCTGTTCACCCAGGGGATGGTGACCCACGAAACCTACAAGTCAGAGAATGGTGCGTGGCTTCTGCCGACAGACGTATCGATCTCGGGAGAGGGTGACAGCCGCCGCGCAATCGAAATCTCCACCGGCAAGCCGGCCATTATTGGTTCCGTGGAGAAGATGTCGAAGTCGAAGAAGAACCTCGTCGACCCGGACGACATCATTCAGCACTGGGGCGCCGACTGCGCGCGTTGGTTCATGCTTTCCGACAGCCCGCCGGAGCGGGACGTGATCTGGACGGAAGCCGGTGTCCAGGGCGCCGGACGCTTCATCCAGCGCATCTGGCGGCTGGTGTGCGACGTCGCCGAGCGTCCGCGGGGTCAAGCGGCAGAAGCCGCGAGCGACGATGCCGTCGAAGTTCGCCGCGCTGCCCACAAGGCGCTTGATGCCGTGGGGCGGAACATCGAGGCGCTGCGGTTCAATGTGGCCGTGGCCCAGATCTACGAGTTTACGAATGCACTCTCTGCAGCATTGGCCAAGAAGGGCCAAGGTCTCGATGGAGCTCTTCACGAAGGTGCTGAAATACTCATAAAGATGATCGCACCCATGATGCCTCATCTGGCCGAGGAATGCTGGGCGCGGCTCGGTTACAACACCTTGCTCACCAAAGAACCCTGGCCCCTACCAGACCCGGCGTTGCTCGTTGACGATCGAGTGACCCTTGCCGTACAGGTCAATGGAAAGCGGCGAGGGGAGATAACCCTCGCAAGGGCCGCAACAAATGCCGAGGCGGAAGCCGCGGCTCTGGCACTGGAGCCCGTCGTGAAAGCCCTCGAAGGTCGGCCGGCCAAGAAGGTCATCGTCGTGCCCCAGAGGATCGTGAATATCGTTGCCTGAGGCGCGTATGCT
>JALOTA010000011.1 GCA_025458125.1 Hyphomicrobium sp. | reverse complement strand
GCTTTTCCTCGACAGCGGAGAGGTGCTCGTCGTCCATCTGGGGATGACGGGCCGGTTTATCGTCTCGCGGGACGGTCAGGCCGAGGGCGGCGCTATGCTTGGAGAGTATGTCTACGAGACCGGGCATCTTCCGCAACACGACCATGTGGTTGTTGAAACCGGCCCGGGGCTTCGCGTCACGTACAACGACCCGCGCCGCTTCGGGTACATGCTGCTCGAGCCTGAGGCCGGGCTTATGGAGCATCCGCTGTTTCGCAATCTCGGCGTCGAGCCGCTCGGAAATGAACTCGACGCGGTGGTCCTCGCAAGGCGCGCGGCGGGCCGGAAGGTGGACGTCAAAGCCTTCCTGATGGATCAGCGAAACATTGCGGGCCTCGGCAACATCTACGTTTGCGAGGCGCTCTACCGGGCGGGTCTGTCTCCCCGGCGGCGGGCGGCAACTTTGATGGCGCGTTCGGGCCGGCCGACGGCCCGCGGCGAGCGGCTCGTGCCAGCCATTCGTGCGGTTCTCATGGAAGCGGTGGCGGCCGGTGGATCGACGCTGCGCGATTATCGGCAGCCCGACGGCGCGTCCGGCGGATTTCAGGAGAGCCACGACGTCTACGCCCGAGAGGGCGAGATTTGCCGGAGGCCGGGCTGCGGCGGCGTCATCCGCCGGATCACACAGGCGGGCCGCTCGACCTTTTTCTGTCCTAAGTGCCAGACGTAGGTGTGCACGTTACTCTGTAAGGCGGCGCTGGGCGAGGAACGCGAAATAACATACGCCGGCGAGCGCCAAGCCGCCGAAGAGGAAAATGTAGTTCGCCGGCCAATCGCCCTTCACCGACTGAAGCTTTCCCGATGACAGGAGGAAGACCAGACCGGCGGTGACGGCCAGACCGTGAAGGACCGTCAGGTAGGGCGCGGGAGGCGTGCTGGTTGGATCGCTCCCAAGCCGGTGGACGTAATAGAAGAGGCCCGCCGCAATGAGCGTCGCCGCGCTCGCATATTGAAAGCCGTGCTGCCAACGGACCGGCGACAATCCATAGATCGCAAAGAATGCTGCGGCGGCCCAGGCATAAACCAGCGCCGCAATTCGCGTGTTGCGCCGCATGGTGTGGAACAGAAGCCCGGAGCCGGCCGAAGCGCCTTCGGCCCATGCCCTCCGATTTACGCTCCATGCAACGATCAGAACGGCCACCGCATAGGCAAAAGCCGACAGAGCGGTTATCGAGCGCGATCCCAATGCCGCACCGTAGGCCATTCCTCCGGCACTCATGAGGAGCGCTGCGGTCAGCCCCGCGATCATCGGCTGGAGCGACATGGGGCGTTTCCTCAGGAGTTGGTCTGGCCGGGCAACGCGGTGCGGTTTCGGGTGTATAAAAGCGCCGCCGCACTGATCGCCGCCAGTGCGATGGCACCGAAGAAGAAAATCGTCTGGGCCGCCCAGTCCTGCCTGCCTTCGTTCAAGAACTGCTTGTCGGGATCGAGCAGGAGTCCGACGATCGCGACAATAGTTCCAGCGAACTGTGCGATCGTTAGGATGCGGCCGACCTTGAGCAGTGTTTCGTCATCCCTTCCGCGTTGTGCGTCTTTCGCGATGGTGGCGGCGAAAATGAAGCTGATCGCGGCCACCGCGGCGAAGGCTCCGCAGAATACGGGCCACTCATGCCACCTGGGGAGCGCGAAGACGTAGGTGGCGAAAAGCGCGAATGCGCCCCAGGCGTAGGCAAGACCCATCGAGTGAGCGCCGGTCGAAGAAACCGCGCTGACGGATGCGCCGGTCTTGTGGAGCGTCATGATCCGGCGAACGCCGAGCGCCGCAATAATCAAGCTGACGGTGGCGGTCACAGCCATGAAGTGGACGGGCGTTCCGACAGCCGCCGCAAGCGCCAGGACGCCGGCGCCGATCGCCAGCAACAAGAACGAGGTCATGAGTGCTGATTTGGTCATTATCGAATCGCCGTCTGGATTTGGGCCGGGCTGATCAGGTGGTCGCGGTCTGAGTGTTCCGGTGAGCCATTACCCGAGTTCTGCCGTTGGTGAAAAGCCTTCCTGCCCGGCCGGGGCGGCTTATCCGCAGACGATATGGGCTAACTGGCAGGCCGGGTCCGGCCTGCTTTCATTCCGAGGCGGGCTGGGGTCGCAGAAAGTCGAAGCCGGAACCGATGATGTTGGGGTCGGGAGGCGTTGCAACGCTGACGTCCCGGCCCTCATAGGGAATGATCGACAGTAGCTTCCGGATGACTTCCAGGCGCATGCGGCGCTGGTCGTTGGCGCGCACGACCGTCCATGGGCAGTCGGGCGTATCGGTGAAGCGGAACATTTCCTCTTCGGCGGCACTATAGGCATCCCACTTGCCGATGGCGGCCAGATCGATATCCGTCAGCTTCCACCGCTTCATGGGGTTGTGCTTGCGTTCGTGAAACCGGGTGAGCTGCATCTCGCGGCCGACGGTCAGGTAGAGCTTCAGCAGCTTGATGCCGTCGCGGACGAGCAGACCTTCGAATTCCGGGGCGTCGCGCAGGAAGTCGGCATGCTGATTGGGCGTGCAGAAGCCCATCACCCGCTCGACACCCGCTCGATTGTACCAGGAGCGGTCGAAGAGCAGCATGTCGCCTGCCGTCGGGAGGTGCTGGATATAGCGCTGGAAGTACCACTGGCCACGCTCGGCCTCGGTGGGCTTCGTCAGCGCGACGGAACGGGCGTGGCGGGGGTTGATCCTTTCGAGGATCGTGGAGATCGCGCCGCCTTTACCGGAGGTGTCGCGCCCCTCGAACAGCACGACGACGCGCTCGCCCGTCTTCTCGACGTGGGCCTGGAACTTCAGAAGTTCCAGTTGGAGCGGTGTCAGCGCATCCTCATAGTCCTTGCGCTTCATCTTGGTGTCGTAGGGATAGCCGCCGGACGTCATGGCCGCTTCCGCGATGGCCTCCGGGATATTCGGATCTTCGATATCGAAGCTGGCGAAGACGTCTTCTGCCACGCCGGCCGTTTTTGATTTTTTCGGCGGCTTTGCCTGCTTATCGGCTTTCTTGGACATCGAAGGCTCCTCTGCGCGCGCGACCGGAACTGTAAAGCATGGGGCGGCTGTCCCTGCCAGTCTGACCTTCCCGGCAGGGTAAGCAGGGCGGCCATCGTCCCGTCCGCCGCACGCCGTAGAGGCGCCATAGTGCAGTCCCGGTGGCGACAATAAAGACGGCTAGGGACTCATCTGGATTTTGTCAGCGTGACGGTCAGGTTCGGGGCGAACATGGCGTTTCAGTCGAGTGCGGGGATGGCGGGGGCGGGCGCGGCAAGGGCTTTCGGCGGCAATCGTGAGAGCCGGGCCGAAGCCTCCGCCGGAAATCAGGAGCGCGACCTCAAGACGATCGTACTGATCGTGGGTTTGGGAGCGCTGTCGTGGGTCGCGACCTACGTCGGCATGCTGGAACTCATCGAAGCTAACATGGGGGAATTGCCCCTCATCCACAAAGGCATCATCGGCTTTTCCGTTGCCATGCTGATGACGATGATCATCTGGCTGCTCGACCAGATGTTCGCGCCGATCCCTTTCTCCCGTAAGGTTCTGTATGCAGCCGGGTATGTATTCCTCAGCCTGATCTCCGTGGGCTTCGGCTTCGGGTTCTACTGGAAAGTTCTGGAAAGCCGGTCGGAGGCGTCGCGCTCGGCGGAAGCAGCGGTCGGGCAGGTGCAGGGCTCGCTCAACGCTGCCGCCACGCGGCTCGAACAGGTGCAGGGAACGCTCGTCAAGCTGTCCCAGATTTCGTCCGAAAAGGCCGAGATCGAGCGGACCAAGGGAACATCCTGCCCCAACAGCCGGCCGGGGGACGGTCCGCGCCGCAAGCTGCGCGAGGACGATGCGGCGCGGTTTTCCTTCGCTTCCGATTTCGTGAAAGACCGCGCGACGAGCGTGAAAACCGAGCTTTCTGCCCTCGACGGCGACTTGATGAAAATCGTCAATGCCGACGCTTCCACCTTCGATCCCAAAACCGGCACACGCAACGAATTCATGAAGGCGCTCTCGCGAAAGCTGGACTTGACCGTGACCAGCTTCAACGCGTTTCGGACCGATCCGCAGTTGCGGCAGATCCGGACCGAGCTGGCCGATCGCGCCGATCAGTCGACGTTCGGCGATCCCAAGAAGGGCGGCTTCATTTGTCCGGATGCGCAATTGCAAGGGGCGTTGCGCGGAGCTGTCAAGGCCATCGATCAGTTGCCCGAACTGGAAAAGCCAAAGATCGCGGCCGTCGAAGGATCGGAAGCGACGATCGAGGCGTTCCGGCGGCTCACCGCTACGATCTACGGGGCGCTGTCGTTCAAGATGCCGCCTTCAGCCGACGAACTTCGCGAACTGCAACAGAAGGCTGTGCAGTCGGTGGAGACCACGGCGCGGCCAGCCGGCATCGACGACAATGCCGTTGGGCTCTCCAAGCGCGATTGGGTGCCTCTCTCCGTCGCGGCTTTCGTCGATCTGTGCCTGCTGCTCGTCTCGATGGGCCGTCCGGCAGACCGGCTGGGCGGGTTATTGCCGCGTATGCAGGCGGCGGAGCGCAGCCCTGTCAGTACGATCTTGTCGCGCTTCAACGACATTCACCGTGACGCCGACGTCCGCCAGACTTTCGAGGTTTTCCGGCACGTCGTGTTCGACCAGGGGGGCGTCTATTACGTGGCCGTACCGCTGGATGTGACGCCGTCGGTCACAAGGCGAATGGCTTACGAGGACAGCGCCGTCAGCGACTTGCATCACGAGGCGCACCTTCTCGCAAACCTGTTCACGAGTTTTGAGAAGGAGCGGATTTTTGCCCGGGTCCACAGTCCCTTGCTTACGACGGCAGCGGTCCAGAAGAAGCTCGCGCGGCAAGGCAGCAAGTTCGCCGCCTGCCGGGCTTTCCGCATCTACCGGTTCCGGGATGGTGCCTGGCAGGAGATCATTCTCGGAGCTGTGATGGGTGCTGCGAAGCGGGTCGAGGAACAGCGCGCTGCAGATGCCCGTCACACTATGTCGGTGCCCTTCCAACCGCCCACCGTGCCGGCGTCCGGGCAGCGGAAAAAGATCGAGGCGACGGGCCCGGCTCGCGGCTTGGCGACCGGGGAGGTCGACGCCCGTTTCACCGCGGACCACGGTCCTTATGCCAAGGCCGCTCGCGATGAGCTTTCAGTCCGGCCGGAACGGGATGCGCCGATCAGCGTGCGGGCGGCAAACAGCAACACGGCTCCGGCGGTAACCGTTCAGCCGTTCTCGACCTCATCCGCCGTAGCTGAGGATGCCTCGCCGGTCGTCGTGCCTTTGCCGGTGCGGCCGCGTCCGGCCAACGTGCCCGACCCCGCGCCCACCTTCGATTCGGAACTTTCCCCGTTCGGGACGGCATCAGCCAGCGGGTTGGACCGGCCTCCTGGCGAAGCGCGGGAGACGATCGATGTCCTGGTCAGCCGGGAGACGGCGCGGTTTCGCGTTCCAGTCAGCCAGGCAACTCTGCCCATGACTATTTTTTCCGGGCCGAGCGACTCCAATCCGCCGCAAAGCCGGGTGGCGGAGGGAGAGCGTGGTCTGCTCGCGATTTCTGATCATGGTACTGACGAGGATTGGACCGGGGAAGACACCTTAATTCCTGCCGGAGATGGACTTTTTGCCGACGACGATCCGGACAGCCTCGCCCGGATCGCCAGCCGGTTGCGGCCTGCGCGTCCGTTGGCGTGAGCAACCGGCCTGCCGGCTGGACCGTTCAAAAAATGGACCTTCCGCAACATTTGCTTAACGCCTTGAGTTGCACACTGAGCGTCGCGAACAAGCCGGCCGTCGGTGCGAAAACTTGCGCCATGGGCCGGGCCAACTAGGAAGCAGCGCACATGCCCAAGTTCACGCCGCCCCGGATGCACGTCGTACGCAAGGAGGACAAGGAAGGGCGGCTGAAGGCGTTTGTCGGCGAGCATCTGGCGGTCATTGCCGCCGGTGCGTCCAAGGGTGAGGACTTGACCATCATCGCGCGGTCGTTCGAGAGCCCCGTGGTGAGGGCCCTTGCGGCCTATCGGAATGAGATCAAGGCGGCCGGCCTCAACATTCGTGCCATTGTCGTTCTCTCGGAAGGCGCTAACGAACAGGTCACGGAGTTGCTGGGCTCGAGCCCGACCCGTCAAGGTTGCGATCCGCGCCTGCTCGATGCGCATGAGCAACTTGCTTTTGGCGACCGTGTAGCCTGGATCGGCGACTGCATGCGCCGTGAGCCGGCCAAGCGGGATGCCTACGAGATCTACAGCCCCGAATGTGCGGAGACAGCGGCACTCGCGCGCCGGTCATTCGAACGCGTCTGGACGTTTGCCGGGGCGGGCAAAACCATGTCGGGTCCGGCGGTTCTGGCTGCGTCGCCCGCCGCGGAACCTGTCGAGGTCGCGTTGGCGGCTCTGTCCGAAGGCGAACCGTCGCCGACCGTCTCATCCCGGCATTGACGGGGCAAAGCAATTCCCGGTGCGAACGGGGGCGGGTCTTCGGACCCGCCTTTTTCTTTTTGGGACGGACCTTTGGGCACCGTCCGGCACGGTTGCGGCCGGATCATCCCGCTGTCCCGGGGCAGAGGGCGGCAAATAGCGGAAAATTGGGATAACTTCCAATGCTGCCGTCCTCTGGCCGTTCGGGTGTGATGATCTACCCCTCGGCGGCGGGACGTCCCATCATCCTGCCGATCCTGTCCGTGTGGGCGAACCATGTTCGTCCACCATCATCGCAAGGGTGACGTCATGCGCCTTCTCAGCGCTCTGCTGCTTCTCGCATTCACAATCGCCGCCGGTCCGTGGCCCGCTCAAGCCGCGTCGCGGTTCGCGCACCAGGGGGTCGCGGAGGATGCGCAGCGCTATGAGAAATACGTGCGGGAGAACTGGAAGCCGGGCGGCAAGCCGGCTGCTGATCTGAGGCTCGCCGGTGCCAAGCAGTTCGACGCGGACCCCCGCGCGGCATCGCGCAGCTTTGCGGCGGCCGTCGCGGCCGATCCAAAGAATTCGGAAAGCTGGCTGCTTCTCGCCAAGGCGCTCCTGGCGATCAAGACGACGGACGATAATTCCGGCGAGCGCTACGATCTGCCGGTCAATGCCTCCGGCGCTGCCTACCGCGCCTATGAGCTTGCGGCGGACAAAACGAGGCAGGCCGAGGCTCTTGCGGTTCTCGGCGAGGCGATGCAGCGGCGCGCTTACTGGCGCCCGGCCATCGATGCCTACCGTATCAGCCTGGAGCTTGCCGAGGCGTCAGCGGTTCGCTCGATCTATGAGAAGCTGAGAGCCGAGCACGGCTTCCGCATGACGGACTATAAGACTGAAACGGAGGCGCTGCGCCCGCGCGTCTGCGCCGTGTTTTCCGAGAACCTGAGCCGTGCGGATATCGATTTCGCCAAGTTCGTCTCCGTTGATGGAAAGGACCCCGAGACGGTCACCGCCGAGGGTTCGCAGCTGTGCATCGAGGGACTGAGCTTCGGACAGCGCTACGAAATCCAGATCCGCGATGGACTGCCTTCCGAGACCAAGGAGGTCATCGAGAAGAAGATCGCTCTGGCCGTCTATGTTCCCGACCGCAAGGCTTCCGTCCGCTTCACGGGCAAGAACTACGTCCTGCCGAGCCGCGGCCAGCAGGGCATCCCCGTTGTGAGCATCAATACGGCGCGGGTTCAGTTGGAGGTTTACCGCATCGGCGATCGCAGTCTTGCCACAGCGGTCGGCAACGGCGACCTCGAACGCCAGCTCTACGGGTACGATGTCGAAACCTTGCGCGAACGGACGGGCGAAAAGGTCTACGAGGGCGAGATGGATGTCGCCCAGAAACTCAATGAAGACGTCGTGACGGCCTTCCCGCTGAGCGAGGCGGTCGGGCAGTTGAAGCCCGGCGCTTACGCCATGATCGCGAAGCCTGCCGGCGGTGGCGACAGCGAGAACTGGAACAACCTGGCGACACAGTGGTTCATCGTCTCCGATCTCGGCCTCACGGCTTTCTCGGGCGATAGCGGCGTGTATGCCTTCGTGCGCTCGCTCGCGGATACCTCGGCCGTCGCCGGTGCGAACGTGAAGCTCGTTGCGCGCAACAACGAGGTTCTGGGGACCGCCAAGACGGACGCCAGCGGATATGTTCGCTTCGAAGCGGGCCTGGCACGGGGAGAGGGCGGCCTGCAGCCTGCCTTGCTCGTCGCTGAAACGGCCGCGGGCGAGTATGCGTTCCTGGATCTCACGTCGAGCGCGTTCGATCTTTCCGACCGTGGCGTGAAGGGACGTAACGCTCCCGGTCCCATCGATGCCTTCGCCTATACCGAACGTGGCGTCTACCGTCCGGGCGAAGAAGTCAATATCACGGCGCTGGTGCGCGATGCTGCGGGTCTTGCATCGGGTGTGCCGGTCACCGTGATCCTGACGCGGCCGGATGGTGTCGAACATGCCCGCTTCCCGCTGAGCGACGAGGGCTTGGGAGGGCGCACGGTGCGCGTTCCGCTTGGCTCCGGCGTGATGACCGGAACCTGGCGGGCGAAAGTGCATGCCGATCCGAAGGCCGATCCGCTCACCCAGGTGTCCTTCCTTGTCGAGGATTACGTTCCGGAACGTTTGGATCTGACGCTGCAACCCGATCAAGGACCGATTGCCATCGATGCGCCGAAGCCGATCGCAGTAGATGGGCGCTATCTCTACGGGCCGCCGGCCGCCGATCTTGCCATCGAGGGCGAAATCGTCGTGCGGGCCGCTGCGAACGCACCCGATGGCTATTCCGGCTACAAGTTCGGCGATGCGGACGAACTCATCAATCCGGTGCGCCAGCCGCTCGAGGATCTGCCCGGCACGGATGCCAGCGGCAAGGCCACGCTGAGTGTCGCGCTTCCCGCCGTCGAGAAGACAGCGCGGCCGCTCGAAGCCAACATCATCGTCCGGCTGCGCGAAGTGTCTGGCCGGTCGATCGAGCGCAACGTCGTCCTGCCGGTCGATCTGAAGCAGAGACGGATCGGAGTGAAGCCGCTCTTCGGCGAGGGCGGCCTCGGCGACGGCGAGCAGGCGCAGTTCGAGGTCGTTTCGCTCGACAGTGCCGGGGCGCGCTCCGCCGAGACGGGCTTGGTCTGGGAGTTGGTTCGCCTGGAGACCTCGTGGCAGTGGTATAGCCGCGATGGCGCCTGGACTTATGAAACTCAGACGATCCGGCGGAAAATTGCCAGCGGGACGGTCGATACGCTGGCTGACAGGCCGGCCAAAGTCGTGGCCGATGTCGATTACGGCCGGTTCGAACTGGAGGTCCGGTCGGTCGATGCCGGCGGTCCGCAAACCAAGCTGACGTTCAACTCGGGATGGTACGCGGCGGCGGGTGCGGCCGAGAGCCCGGAAATGCTCGACGTCGCTCTCGACAAGGAGACCTATCAGCCGGGAGAGACGGCCAAGCTGCGCATCGCCTCCAAGCAGGGCGGCAAGGCCCTGGTCGCGGTGCTCGGGAACGGTCTCATCGTGTCCAAGGAAGTCGATGTGCCCAAGGGCGGCGGCGAAGTTGAACTTGAGGTGGGCAGCAATTGGGGCCCCGGCGCCTATGCGACCGCGCTGCTCTACCGGCCCATGGATGAACAGGCCAAGCGGATGCCGAGTCGCGCGATCGGCATCAGGTGGATCGGTGTCGATCAGACCAAGCAGACGCTCTCGGTCGTTCTGCCGGGCGAGGCGAAGATCAAGTCGGGTGAGGGTTTGACCATTCCCGTCAAGGTCGAAGGGCTCGAAGCCGGGGAAGATGCACGTGTTACGGTTGCTGCCGTGGATCTGGGAATTCTCAATCTCACAAAATTCCAGACCCCGGCGCCCGAGACCTACTTCCACGCGCAGCGCAAGCTCGGGCTCGACGTCAGGGACTTTTACGGCCGCCTCATCGACGGCATGCGGGCGGAGCGCGGAAAAATGCGATCCGGCGGCGATGCCATGGAAGACGAAGGACTGAAGGGTTCCCCGCCCGTGGAGGAGACCGTCGCGCTCTTTTCCGGCATCGTGAAGGTGGCATCCGACGGTACGGCCAAAGTGGAATTCGATCTGCCGCCCTTCAACGGCACGGTGCGTGTCATGGCGGTGGCGTGGTCGGGAACCAAGATCGGGCACGGAACTGCCGATGTGATCGTGCGGGACGCCGTGGCGCTGACCGTTTCCGCTCCGCGTTTCCTCACACTGGGGGACGAGGCGACGGTGGACCTCTCGGTGCATAACGTCGATGGCCCGGCGGGCAGCTACACGGTGGCCGTATCGCAGTTGCCTCTCGACGCGTCGGCGGGTGCTCCGCGCGGTCTTCTCTCTCGCGCGATCGGACTGAAGGCAGGCGAGCGCAACAGCGAACGTCTCGCCCTGAAGCCTGATGAGGTCGGATTGCAGACCTACGATGTCGGTGTCACGGGGCCCGGCGGCATCGACGTGCGCCGCCGCCTGACGTTCGACGTCAAGCCTCCGGCGGGCGATATCAAGCGCACGACCGTGAGTTCCCTCGCCGCCAACGGTGGTAAGATTACTCTCGGCAAGGATTTGCTCGCCGGGCTCATCAAGAGCCGGACGCGCGTGAACGTGAGCGCTGGCCCTGCCGCGACGTTGGACGTACCGGGTCTTCTCACGTCGCTCGACCGGTATCCTTATGGATGTGCTGAGCAGACCGTCTCGCGGGCCTTGCCGCTCCTCTATGCCAACGCCGTTGCCGAGCAGATCGGTATTGCTCCGGACAAGGAGTTGAAGGAGCGGGTTCAGAAGGCCATAGATCGCGTGTTCGAGATGCAGGACAGCACCGGAGCATTCGGTGTCTGGGGCCCGACGGACGTCGATCTGTGGCTCACCGCATACGTGGCGGACTTCCTGACGCGCGCGAAGGAGGCAGGTTATGCTGTGCGGCCCGTTCCGGTGGGCCTGGCGCTGGATCGTCTGCAGAACTTCGTGGCCAATGCGCAGGACAGCGCCAATTCGAGCGAGTCGCGGGCGTATGCTCTCTATGTGCTGGCACGCAACGGCAGGGCGCCTGTCGGCGAACTGCGCTACTTCGCCGACGAAAAGCTGGATCAGTTCCAGACCGTGCTCGGCAAGGCGCAGCTCGGCGCGGCCCTCTCCATGCTCGGAGACAAGCCGCGTGCCGAACGCGTCTTCAAGGCGGCGCTCGCCGGCATGCAGGCCCAACCCACGGCCGTGCTGGCACGAAACGATTTCGGCTCGTCGCTGCGAGATGGGGCGGCCCTGGTAACGCTGGCCATGGAAACCGGACTCTACAAGGAGGAAACTCCCAAGCTCGTCACTGTCGTCGCCAGTGCTTATCAGTCGCGCCAGTATACGTCGACGCAAGAGCAGGCCTGGATGCTGCTCGCGGCGCATGCGCTGGGAGAGGACCTGAAGGGCACGAAGCTCGCAATCGACGGCGCCCCGGTGCAGGGTTCGATCGTGCGCAGCCTTAGTGCGGAGGACGTGGAAAAAGGTGTCGTGATCACCAACAACGGCGATGCGAACGTCGATGCGGTGGTGACCGTGATCGGTGCCTCGATGCAGGCGGAGCCGGCTGCCGCAAAGGGGTTCACGATTACGCGCAGCTACTACACGCTCGACGGCGAGCCGGTCGTACTTGCGAGCGCCGAGGGGGGAAGTGCCGAGCTTCGTCAGAATGAACGCCTGGTGGCGGTCGTGAAGGTGGAGAGCGACGAGGCGCACGGCCGGGTGCTCGTCGTCGATCGATTGCCGTCGGGACTTGAGATCGACAATCCGCGTCTGCTTGAGAGCGGCGACGTTTCCAATCTCGACTGGCTGAAAGACACCCTGAAGCCGCAGCATACCGAGTTCCGCGACGACCGTTTCGTGGCCGCGTTCGATTTCTCGGCCAAGCTGGTGCCGAACGGCGAGAACGAAGAGATGGACGCATCGCCTGAAGCCGAGGTGCCAGCGGCGGCAACTGCCAAGGCGTCGGCGGCGGTGGCCTACATTGTTCGCGCCGTTACTCCGGGTTCGTTCGTTCATCCGGCGGCAACGGTGGAAGACATGTACCGGCCCGAGCGTTACGCTCGAACGGACGCCGGGCGGCTGACGATTAGTGCGGAGACCAGGAAAAAGTGACGCTCAAGCGGGCCAGCAAGCTTTTTCTCATCGTGGCCCTGGCGGGTTCGGCGGCGGCATTGGCCACCGTCGAGGCCGCCAAGGTTCATCTGGGGCCGCCGCCTCTCGCAAATGCCGAAGGATTGTCGACCACGGTCATCGACCGCAACGGCAGACTGCTACGTGCCTTCACGACGCTGGATGGCCGCTGGCGCATGCCTGTCGAACCGGAAGATATCGATCCTCGCTACTTCGATATTCTCAAGGCCTTCGAGGACCGGCGCTTCGAGGCCCACGGCGGTGTCGATCCGATCGGCATGGCGCGCGCGGCCTATCAGGCGGTCCGGCATGGCCGCCTCGTATCCGGCGGCTCCACGCTGACCATGCAGGTGGCGCGTCTTCTGGAAGGACGGCACGGCAAGGATGCCAAGGGCAAGTTCCGTCAGATGGTGCGCGCGCTTCAGTTGGAAGAGGAATTGTCGAAGAAAGACATTCTGCGTCTCTATCTCCGGCTGGCTCCATTCGGCGGCAACATCGAGGGGGTACGGGCCGCGTCGCTTGCATACTTCGGAAAGGAACCCAAGCGTCTATCGGTCGGTGAAGCGGCACTTCTCGTGGCGTTGCCTCAATCGCCGGAAACGCGCCGGCCGGACCGGAATTGGCCGGCGGCACTGCGCGCGCGCAACCGGGTGCTCGACAGGGCATTTGAAGTCGGCGTGATCAGCGCGGCTGAAAGAGATCGCGCCAAAGACGAGCCGGTGCCGAAAGGCCGGCGGCCGTTTCCC
This sequence comes from Hyphomicrobium sp., assembly GCA_025458125.1. Classification (GTDB taxonomy): domain Bacteria; phylum Pseudomonadota; class Alphaproteobacteria; order Rhizobiales; family Hyphomicrobiaceae; genus JAGVSR01. Next base: position 22,582 of record JALOTA010000011.1, on the reverse strand, counting down.
AAGCTTGCCCCGCATCTCTCGGAAAGCGAAGTTGCGGAGCGGCCGGCGATCCCGGTCCATCAACTGACCCTCGATCGCGATCTGCAGTCGTCTCTTGAAACGCTCGCCTCCGAACAGACGAAACTTCTCGGCGACAAGTTGTCGTCGGCCATACTGGCCGTCGATAATGCCAACGGTGAGATTGTCTCGTATGTCGGCTCGGCGGGGTACCTGGATGCGGGCCGGGCCGGCGCGATCGACATGGTGCAAGCCGTCCGGTCTCCAGGTTCGACGCTGAAGCCTCTCATCTATGGGCTCGCGTTCGAAGCCGGTCTTGCCCATCCCGACACTCTGATCGAGGACAAGCCGACGCGCTTTGGCGGCTACAGCCCTGAGAACTTCGACGAAGAGTTCCACGGCACGGTCACCGTGCGGGAGGCGCTGGGGCTGTCGTTGAATGTTCCAGCCGTGAAGATTCTCGCGGCCGTAGGACCGGGCAAGCTCACAACGCGGCTCGGCCGCGCAGGCGTGTTGACGGAACTGCCGCCCGAGACGGTGCCGTCGCTCGCCGTCGCGCTCGGCGGCATTGGGATGCGTCTCATGGATCTGACGCAACTCTATACGGCGATGGCGAGGGGCGGCGAGCCCGTGCCGCTGTCTTGGCGACGCGACGGCGAGACATTGAAGCGGCGTCTTGCAGCGGACCGTGATGCCCGCAAAAGACGGCTGCTCTCTCCGGTTGCAGCTTGGTACGTGAGCGATATCCTGAAAGATGCGCCAGCACCGCTCAATGCGCGCGGTGGGCGGCTCGCCTACAAGACCGGTACATCGTATGGCTATCGCGACGCCTGGGCGGTCGGTTACGATGGTCGGCATACGGTTGCCGTATGGGTGGGCCGCCCCGACGGGGCGCCGGTGCCGGGATTGATGGGCCGCCTCGCCGCGGCTCCGATCCTTTTCGATGCATTCCAGCGAATTTCTGAGAAGAGGACCCCGCTGAAGGCGCCGCCTGCCGGTGTCATCAGGAAGGCGGGTGCCGACCTGCCGCCTCCGCTCAAGCGATTTCGTGATGGGCCGGACGATGCGCCGCCCGCGGGGCCGTTTCTCGACAAGCCGCCGATGATCGCATTTCCTCCGGACCGCTCGGAACTCGATGTCGCGGATCGCGACGCCGACGAACCCGTCGTACTGAAAGCGGAAGGTGGTGCTCTCCCGCTAACATGGCTTGTCGATGGCGCACCGATGCCAGTAGATGGGAGCGAGCGCGAGGTGGCGTGGATTCCACCGGGGAAGGGCTTCGTGAAGCTGCAAGTCATCGATGCCAAGGGCAGAGCGGATCGCGTGACGGTGCGCCTGAGATGACGATTGCGTCGCCGGCGCGGCTGTTGGCCGGCCTGACTATCTTTATCACAGCTGCGGGACTTGCATGCTGTTCGGGCGAGAACGTCCAGCAATTGCCCTCACTCGGCGTCATCGCCGGCGAAACGACCGTCTCGGGGATTTCGTCGGGTGCCTACATGGCCGGCCAGTTCCAGATGGCGCATGCCTCCACCGTGATGGGAGCGGCGATCATCGCTGGTGGGCCCTACGGCTGCGCGCAATCGATTTTTTCCGGAATGGTCATCGGCCCCTTCGCCACCATGTTGAATGCGGCGAAGGCTGTCTCGGGCTGCATGAAGAACGAGATGGCTGCGTGGGGCGTGCCCGATGCGCGGCTTCTCGCAGGCAATGCGAAGGATCGCGCTGAGAGAGGCGAGATCGATCCCGTCGCGGATGCCGTCACCGACCGCGTCTATGTTTTTTCAGGCACTAACGACACGATCGTGCAACCGCCTATCGTTGCGAGTGCCGTCGAATTCTATCGGCGGCTGGGTGTCCCTGACGCGAATATCCGTTTCGTATCCGACATTCCAGCCGGGCACGGGTTTGTGACGGACGCAGCGGGAGAAGCGTGTGGGGCCTCGCGCGAACCCTTCATCGTCGATTGCGACTACGATCAGGCGAAAGATCTGCTGACGCACCTGCTCGGACCTCTTGCGGAACCATCGCCGGCTCCCGCAGGGACGTTCATCGCGTTCGACCAGAGCCAGTTCAGCGGAGGCAGCGGGAAATCGGGGATTGCGGAGGAGGGCGTCGTCTATATTCCGGACGTGTGCCGGACGGGCGGTTGCCGTGTACACGTCGCCTACCACGGCTGCGCGCAGAATCGTGAAACGGTCGGAGACGCATTCATCAAAGATGCCGGCTTCCAGCGGTATGCCGATACCAACCGGCTCGTGGTTCTTTTCCCGCAGACGGTGGCCTCTCTGGATAATCCACAGGCGTGTTGGGACTGGTGGGGCTTTACGGGGCCGGATTTTCTGACGCGGGACGCGCCTCAAATCCGGGCCGTCGCAGCCATGCTGGAACGGCTTGCGCAGAAACCGCGGTAATTGCGCTCAATTCTGTGGGTAGGTCGTGCGGCACCCCGGTGCCTTTTGACCCGGGTCAACCCCTGGGCTAACCAGTCGTGGAAGAAGAAGGCCGGCCTATGGCGTGGGGGATCGGTCGTACCGCCGGGCCGGGATCAGGGGGAAATGCTCGATGACAGCAACCGGGGTCAACGCTCAACCGCGCTTCTCGCGTCCACCCTCATCTCGCGCTGAATGGGCGAGGGCCGGCGACGCGCTGGCAAGTGTGGCGGCGGCGGTTCTGCTTGTTGCCGCCGTGGGCAATGCAGCGATGGAGGACGAATACGCCATTGCCGCTGATCCTGCCGGCACCAAGACCACATCGATAGAAGCAAGTCGTGATCCGTCGCGGGTTGCGCCGCGTCCTGAGTGGATGATCGCGGCATATGGTGGAGTTCCGTACACCTATCCGAGCGACGTGAAATTCACGAAGCCGGGTGTGCACGACTTCACCGTGAAGGATGTCGAGTGGCAGGGGATGCCGTTCATCAATCCGATCTACTACGGTGTGCGCGTCCTGCGCTGGTTCGGCGACGGCCGGACAGGTTCGATGCTGGACTTCACGCACTCCAAGGCCATTTCCGACCGCAAGCAGGAAGTCCGGTTTGAGGGAACACTGAACGGTCAGCCGGCCCCGGAGAAAGATCTGGTTGGCAATGTTTTCCGGAAGCTCGAAGCGAGCCATGGCCACAACATGCTCACTTTGAACGGGTTGTTGCGTCTGCCGTCGTTCACTTTCCGGCTATCCCCCTATGTGGGACTAGGTGCCGGAGTTTCTCTGCCGCATTCGGAAGTGCATGTGGCCACCGACCCGTCGCGAACCTACGAATATCAGATGGCCGGTCCGGTCGGGCAGGCGCTCGTCGGACTCGAATTCCGGTTCGAGAAAATGAGCTACTTCCTCGAATACAAATTCACGCTCGCCGACTACCGCATGCCGCTGACCGGCCGCGACGGAGACATCCTGTTCACGGACGTCTGGCAACAGTTGCGCGAGTGGTGGGATGGAGTCGCGCCGCGCGACGGCTGGGCGGAGACACGCTACACAAGCCACCAGGTGATTGGCGGCATCGGCGTCCGGCTGCCGGCCGGGCCTTGAGAGCCGGGTTTCAGTACCAGCGCAACAGGCGGTCTATGTAGTCCAGTTCCAGTTGCGGACGCTGGGCGTCGCCGGCACGCTTGCGCAGTTCCTCCAGAACTTCACGCGCGCGCTGGATGTCGATCTGGTCCGGTACCTTGACCGACCGGCCCTGATCAGGGCCCTGCGATCGCTGCGGCCGCCCCATCGGGTCGCGGGAATTCTCGCCGTTTTCGCCCGCCTGCTGGTTTCCGTTGCGCTGCATCTGCTCGGCCATCTGTTCGGCACCTTCGCGCATCTCTTGCAGCGCCTGGGCCTGCTGGTCGCTGGCCTCGTCAAGATCGCCTTCGCGCAGCGCGTCCTCGGCGCGCTCCATGGCCTCCGACGCAGCGCCGAGCTTTTCGTCGTTGCCGATCCCCTTCTCCTGCATGTCGCGGCGCATCTTGTCGATCTTGTCGCGCAACTGCGCCTGTCGCTGGGCCAACTGCTCACGGGTCTGCTGGCCTCGCGCCTGACCTTGGCCCTCGTCGGTGCCGCGCTCGCGCAACCCCATTTCGCCCTGGTCGTCGCCCATGCCACTCGGCTGTCCGCTGCGGTCGGCCTGCATGCCTTGACCGCGCTGGCCTTTCTGGCCGGGCTGGGTCTGGCGCATCTGCTGGCCGCCCTGGCCCTGCTGCTGCTGTTTGCCCTCCTCGAAGGTGTCGTCCATGATGGACTGCTGCTCGCCAACGGCCTCGCCGAGCTTCTTCAGCTGTTCGGCCATTTCCTTGTTCTGGCGCTGCTGCTCGGCGTTCTGCTGGCCCTGCTGCATCCGCTCCATCAAGTCGCGCATCTGAGCGAGCATGTCCTTGGCCTGATCGCGCAAGCCGTTTTCGGCCATCTGCTCCATCTCGCGCAGCATCCGGTCAAGGTCTTCGGCGGATAGCTGTTGCTGGTCCTGGTTGTTTCCGGACTGCTGCTGATTCTGCTCGCCGTTCTTCTTCATCATTTCCTGGGCGTATTCCTGGAACGCCTGGCGCAGCTGCTGCATCAGCTGCCGGATTTCCTCGTCGGATGCGCCCTCTTCGAGCGCCTTGGCGAGCTTGTCCTGGATGTCGCGCAGGTTCTTTTCGGCTTCCGAAAGATTGCCGTCTTCGATGCGCAGAGCGGTGGACCACAGCTGATCGATAGTTTCATCGAGCACCTCACGTGTGATCTTGCGTCCGCCGAGGCGGTGCACCGTGGCGCGTAGCGGCAGGTAGACACGAGGATCGTCGATGAAGCCCTCAGGCTCGAGTGTCAGCGCCATGAGAGCCTTGAGCACCTGATCTGAATAACGGGGATCTTCGATCAGGAGCTTGCGCTGCTCGATGAGGGCGCGGGCAAGCGGCTTGGTGAACGTGCGTTCGGGCAGCACGACTTCGATGGCGGGAGAGCGTCCGGTCTGGCCCGCGACGTCCTTGGCTTCGAGCGTCATCATCACCTTCTGGCCGGCCCAGGGATGGGAACCGATCTCGTGATAGGTGAACGCTTCACCGGACTTTGCGTTTGCGGACGGTAGCCGCAAAGAGAGCCGGGGCGGCTTCGAATAGGGAGGGCGTGGCCCGGTCAGCTTCTCGCCGCGGGCCCACGATGTCGATGAATCGGATTTGTCCTTATCCTTGACGCGGGTGAACTTCACTTCCGCGGCGGCGACGCCGTAGTCGTCCTGGACGAAGTAGGTGAGCTTCATCGCCCCCTTGGCGGTCCGCTCGGGATTTTTCGTGAGGGCAATGCCGGGCGCGTTGTCGGGGATCATGGTGATCGGCCAACTGGCGACCACTTCTCCGCCGCTCATCGCCTTGATCGTGCCCGAACTCGTGATTTCCGTTCGCACCTCCGTCACACCCGCGGCGGGCTTTGCATCCGGCTTGGGCTCAACGGGCGGAAGAGGCGCGTTGGCGCCTGACGGCCAGACTTCGAGCGCGAGTTTTTGATTTCCCGAGCCACTCGAACGGACGATCAGAACGCTTTTCTCCGGAACGTCGATAGCCTTCGGCGCATCGCCCGAGGCCGTTCCCGCTTCGGCGCCCGCGCGGGGTGCGGAACCGTCGACCAGCATCAGCGGCGGCCGGCCCGTGTAGGCGGGAGGCGTGAGCCAGGCATCGAGACGTTCATCAACCCCCGAGGCGCGGCTTTCGAAATGGAAGGCGCCTGCGAGACTGTCCCAGGTGCCGCGCCCTGCGAGTGCCACACCGAGCACAACCGCCAGGACGCTCAGCGCGCGCAGCGCAAAGGGATCGAACCGATAGGTTCGGGGCTCGGGACGCCCCGGCCGCAGTCTCTTGATCAAAGCCGCCATGCGCTGGCGGTGGGCCGACCAGATCGCCTGTGTCGTTGGATCGGCGGCGGACGCGGTCAGCGTGTCCTCGTAGGACGTGGCGGGCCGGTGAGGAATGCCAGACACGGCCTCGATGCGCCGGATCGCATCTTCACGTGAGGGGAAGCGCACCCGGAAAAGATAGACAAGCCAGCCCATCAGTGCGCCGCCAAAAAGCGCCAGCAGCGCCTTGTGCATCGTCGGATCGAGATAAGCCCAGATGCCGGCCAGCGAGAGGACCAGGAAGATCGCGCAGATGACGAATAGAACCCAGGCTCGCAGCCAGAGTTGTTCGGCGACAACCGCCCAGCGGGCTCGCTTGATCTTCGCCTCGAAGACCGGGTTCCTGACTGGGTCGTCTGACGGTGTCGAAGAGGGCGTGCTGATCATGCGGAGAAGTTAGCATGACGGCCCTGACAGCGATCATTAAAATCCGGTCAGCCGGCTGCCCGCCGGGACGCTGCAGCGTCCCGGCGCCGAGCGGGCACGGTTAGGTCTTTTCCAAGGTCAACCAAGGCGGAAGGCGATCTTGACCGATCAGGTCGTCATACGTCGGACGAGGACGGACAACGGCGAAGCGGGCGCCGTCGACCATGACTTCGGGGATCAGCAACCGGGTGTTGTAGGAGGATGCCATGACGGCGCCATAGGCCCCGGCGGTCATGACAGCCACCAGATCGCCGGGCGCAAAGGCCGGCAGAGGTCTGTCCAGCGCCAGGTAATCGCCGGTCTCGCAGACGGGACCGACGAGGTCCTGAGCATAGAGGTCCTGTCCGTTCATGTCCTCGGCGACGGGCCACACATCGTGGTGGGCGTCGTACAGCGTCGGCCGGATGAGATCGTTCATGGCGGCGTCGACGATGGTGAAGCGGCGGCCCTGCCCCTCTTTCACGTAGATCACGCGTGTGATCAGGATCCCGGCATTGCCGATGATCATGCGACCCGGTTCCATGACGATCCTGAGACCGAGGTCTCCCAATGCGTCCTTGACGACGCGCGCGTACTCGTCCGGGTGGGGCGGCCACTCGTTGTCGGCGCGGTACGGCACACCGAGACCGCCGCCAATGTCGAGGTGCTTCAATGCGATTCCGCGTGATCGCAGATCGAGCACCATCTCGCGCATCAAAGCGAATGCGTCGCGGAAGGGGCCGAGTTCCGTAATCTGGCTGCCGATGTGCATGTGAAGGCCGGAGATGGCTATTCCCGGCAGGGTTCTTGCGCGATCGTAGAGGCCCGGGGCCTCGAGGAACGGTACGCCGAATTTGTTCTCGGACTTGCCCGTCGAAATCTTGGCGTGAGTCTTGGCGTCGACGTCCGGGTTAACGCGGATGGCGATCGCTGCCGTGACGCCGAGGCCGGAGGCCACCTCGCTCAATTGCTGCAGTTCCGGGGCGCTTTCCACGTTGAAGCCGAGAATGCCTTGTTTCAAAGCGTAGGCCATTTCTTCCCGCGTCTTGCCGACGCCGGCAAAGATGATGCGGCTGGCAGGCACGCCCGCGGCGAGCGCGCGGCGCAACTCGCCTTCGGAAACGACATCCATGCCGGCGCCGAGGCGAGCGAGGGTCGCCAGGACGGCCTGATTGGAGTTTGCCTTGACCGCGAAGCAGACGAGATGGTCCTGGCCCGCGAATGCCTCGGTCAAGACCCGGAAATGGCGCTCGATCGTCGCCGTCGAGTAGCAATAGAAGGGCGTGCCGACCTGGTCCGCGATGGTGCGCAGATCGACGTCTTCGGCGTGCAGGAAACCGTCGCGATAGGCAAAGTGGTGCATGAGGAAGGCCGATCCGGGATGGGCTTGGGCAGGCGAGCGAGCTATAGGGGGTGGGCCCCCGACACGCAATGGTGAGCGCCCTGACGTGGCTACATTGGACGACCGCATAAGGGCTGCCGAGCGGCGGCTGGAGGCGCTGCCGCTCGAGATCATGGCTGTCGAGGCGGGTCGCGCCGTCTATCGGATCGCGGCCGCGCGAGATCACGAGCGGTTGCTTGCTGCGGCGGGTGACTGCGAGCCATTCCCGTTCGGTGTTCTTCTGTGGGAATCCGCCATCGTGCTCGCGGATGCCTTAGCCGAGGCCGGGGGACTGAAAGACGTCTCAGTCCTGGAGCTCGGAGCCGGAACCGGGCTCGCCGGTCTGGTGGCCGCCTCGCTTGGGGGACACGTCGTCCAGACCGATCACAGCTACGAAGCTCTGGCACTGTGCCGCCGGAATGCCGCCCTGAACAACGCGGTCAATCTCGAAGTCCGGTGGGCCGACTGGCGGAACTGGCACTGCGATGAAACATTCAACCTGGTGATCGCCGCCGACATCCTCTACGAGCCCGACCTCTACGGTGACATCGCTAGCCTGCTCGAGATGGTGGTCCGGCCGGGAGGGGCTGTTTTGATGACAGACCCGGCGCGCATCCATGCGCCCCGGTTCTTGGCTGCGTTGGAGCGCGCCGGATGGGCGATCACGGCCGAACGGCGAATGGTCGTCGGTCTTCCACCCAATGCAGCGGAGAAAATGATCGGCGTCGATCTGATCCGGGCGCAACGGCTCTAGCGGATCAATCCGTCGAGGATGAAGCCCTGGTGGGGCTTGGGGGTCGCGCCTTCCGGCTTACCCTGGCCACTCTCGGCCGAGGCCGTTTCCTTGGCCTGAGGCGCCTCAAGCCCGCCCTTGATACCGCAGCCGCTAGCGGACGCCGCAAGCGCCACAACAAACGAAAGCCGGATGAAGGGTTTCAACATCAGTTGGCCTAACCAGTTCAGACGTCACTCTATCTAGCCGCTCTTGGAGCCCAATTCCAAGCACGCCAACCACCCTTGCGCCATTTTGCGGACGTTCTGTGGCGCAGTTCCCCCATAACTCGTCCGGCTCTCGACGGAATTTTCAACGGAAAGAACGGTGTAGACGTCCTGCGTGATACGCGGCTCAATCGTCTGCATGGCGTCCAGCGGCAAAGCCTCGAGGTCGCAGCCCCGGGATTCGGCCAGTTTCACGATGGAACCGGTGACGTGGTGGGCATCCCGGAAGGGCATCGCGAGCACCCGGACCAGCCAATCGGCCAGATCCGTGGCGGTCGAGAAACCGCGGCCGGCGGCGGCCCGCATGCGCTCGGGAACGGGTTCGAGATCGGCGATCATTCCCGTCATGGCGGCAATGGCGAGTTTCAAAGAGGCGATGGCGTCGAAGGTGACTTCCTTGTCCTCCTGCATGTCCTTGGAATAGGCGAGGGGAAGTCCTTTCATGACCATCACAAGGCTCTGGAACGCGCCGGCGATCCGGCCGACCTTGGCGCGCGCCAGTTCCGCAGCATCCGGGTTGCGCTTCTGCGGCATGATGGAAGAACCGGTCGTGAACTTGTCGGAGAGCGTAACGAAGCCGAACTGCGGCGTCATCCAGATCACGATTTCCTCAGCCAGGCGCGACAGATGAATAGCCGTGATCGTCGCGGCGGAGAGCGTCTCCAGAGCGAAATCACGATCCGAGACGCCATCGAGGGAATTCGACATCGGACGGTCGAAGCCGAGCGCGGCGGCGGTCGCGTGGCGGTCGATCGGAAACGAGGTGCCGGCAAGTGCGGCGGAACCGAGCGGGCTTTCGTTCAAACGTTTCCGCGCATCCGCAAAGCGGCCGCGATCGCGAGCGAACATCTCGACATAAGCGAGCAGATGATGGCCGAAGGTCACGGGCTGCGCGGGTTGGAGATGCGTGAAACCCGGCATTACGGTCGCGGCGTGCGCCTCCGCCTTGCGCGCCAGCGCGATCTGCAGATCGCGGAGAGCCGCGTTCAAGGCGTCAATCTCGTCGCGGACCCAGAGCCGGAAATCCGTCGCCACTTGATCGTTGCGCGACCGGGCCGTGTGCAGGCGGCCCGCCGCGGCACCGGCAACGTCCTTGAGCCTGCTTTCGACGTTCATATGAACGTCTTCGAGCGCGCGCTTGAATTCGAAAGTGCCGGCCGCGATCTCAGCAGCGACCTTGTCGAGGCCCGCAATGATCGCCTCGGCGTCCACCTTCGTTATGATGCCTGCGCCAGCCAGCATGGCGGCATGCGCCTTCGAGCCACGGATATCCTGTGGGGCGAGTGCCTTGTCGAAGGCGATGGAGGCATTTATCTCCTCCATGATCTCGGCCGGAGACATGGCGAAACGGCCGCCCCACATCTTGTTGGATTCGCTGGACACTTGCGGGCTCTCCCTGAGCCGATGGAAATGAAGGTCGATCGATGACGGATAACACCGGTTCCGGAACGTCTGCCTCGCGCCTGGGGCTGATCGGCGTGGCACTCTCGGCCGCGGCGCTTGGGTTTGCGGCGGTATACGTCACGCAGGGCGGCCCTGACAACGAAAAGGGCGCTTCGGCGGCCCCGTTACCGGCAAAAGTCGAGCGTGCCGAGGGCACGGGCGGCGAACTTGTCGCCTTCGTACGCAAAAATCCGGCCGCCGAACTTGCCGACGTGTCGTTCGAAGACGAGACGGGTGCAAAGAAGACGCTCGCCGACTTCAAGGGCAAGGCTATTCTCTTGAACCTTTGGGCGACGTGGTGCTTACCGTGCCGCCACGAGATGCCGTCGCTTGACCGGTTGCAGAAGGAGATGGGGTCCGATCAGTTCCAGGTGGTTGCCTTGAGCCTCGATCGCGCGGGGCGTGACGCCGCGCGGAAATTCTTCGACGAAATCAAGGTGGAAAACCTGAAGCTCTTTATCGATTCCACGATGAAAGCCGGCAACGGGCTAAGGGCCGTCGGGATGCCGACGACGATATTGATCGGCAAGGACGGGAAAGAACTCGGCCGGCTGCCAGGTCCGGCGGAGTGGGATAGCGCGGCAGCGAAGGCACTGATCGCCGAAGCCCTCAAATAAGCTGAAATAAAAACGTCTTCGGCCGGGGCCGAAGACGTTGCATGTGGCAGACCCTATGCGGGTACGAGGTCCTACTTCTTCTTCTGAGTGAGGGCCGAAGCCGCGGCTGATTTAGCGTCTTTCGAGGCCGTCTTGCTCTTCAAGATCTTGGCCGCCGACGAGGCAACCTTGGCGCTCGTGCGTTCCGTCGATCCCTTCTGGGTCAGCGCGGAGGCCGCAACCGACTTTTCAGCCTTCGTGGCCGACTTGCTCTTGAGAACCTTGGCCGCCGATGAGGCCACGCCTTTACCCGTGCTCGCACTCTTTGCCATGGGATCGATCCCTTGCGTTCGTTTGCCGGCCGCGGGCGCGGGGGCAGGATCTCCATTGATCCGGGGGCAGATTGAGGGGATTCGCGGCTGCGGTGAATGGGGCCAGGGGGCTACGCCGATTTTACCGGGCGGGTGTGTTTGTGTTTCTTCGCTCGGCCAGTTGGGGGTTCAGCCGGTGGCGGAAGAATTCCGCTTTCGGCAGTGCGACCGGGGCGGCGGCGTTGACAGGTAGGGGGTAGGGCGGCACAACGCGGCTCAAAAGTCCCTGATGGTTGAGGAATTGCCAGACATGCCGCACGCCGAACTGCAAAAGACGATTGAAGCCGCCTGGGAAGCCCGCGACGGCATCAGCAGCGCGACGAAGGGCGAGGTCAGGGAAGCGGTGGAGGCGGCACTCGACCTTCTCGACAAGGGCGAGGCCCGGGTCGCGGAGAAGGGGGCCGACGGCTGGGTCGTCAACCAGTGGCTGAAGAAGGCGGTGCTGCTGTCGTTTCGGCTGAACGACATGGGCCTCATTTCGGGCGGGCCGGCGGGGTCGTTCTACTGGGACAAGGTGGCGCCGAAATTCGAGGGCTGGACGGCGGACGACTTCCGCAAGGGCGGGTTCCGCGTTCTTCCCGGCGCTTACGTGCGCAAATCGGCCTTCATCGCGCCCGGCGCCGTGCTTCTGCCGTCGTTCGTCAATCTCGGGGCCTACGTGGGCAGCGGGACGATGGTGGATACGTGGGCGACCGTCGGTTCCTGCGCGCAGATCGGCAAGAACTGTCACATCTCGGGTGGTGCCGGCATCGGCGGGGTGCTGGAGCCTTTGCAGGCGGGTCCGGTGATCATAGAGGACAACTGTTTCATCGGGGCCAGGGCCGAAGTCGCCGAAGGCGTTCAGGTCGGCGAGGGGTCCGTTCTCTCGATGGGAGTCTACCTGGGCGCTTCGACGACGATCATCGACCGCGCTACCGGCGAGAAATTCTTCGGCAAGGTGCCGCCGTATTCGGTCGTGGTATCCGGAACCATGCCGGGTAAACCGTTGCCGAATGGCGAGGCGGGTCCCAATCTCTACTGTGCGGTCATCGTGAAGCGCGTGGACGAGAAGACGCGGTCCAAGACCAGCATCAACGATCTGCTGAGAGATTAACGCAGCGTCCCGGGTGGCACGCTGTTTTTCGGCCTACGGTGCTTTCATCGCCGGGCTCGAGCGGTTAGGGTCCTGGCGGTGTTTACTGAGAAAATCGTGGCTCCTGACCCCATGCCGATCAGCCCTACCGATCCCGTTGCGCTTACGCAGGCGCTGATCCGGTGCCGCAGCGTGACGCCGGCGGAGGGCGGGGCGCTGACGCTTCTGCAAGCGGTGCTGGAGCCGATGGGCTTCGTCTGTCACCGGATGACGTTCCGCGAGGCGGGAACGCCGGACGTGGAAAACCTGTTTGCCCGCCGGGGTACCGCCGGTCCTAACTTGTGCTTTGCCGGACATACCGATGTGGTCCCCCCGGGCGATGCGGCGGCGTGGCACTTCGATCCCTTCGGTGCGGACGTGCGCGACGGTGTCCTCTACGGTCGCGGCGCGGTGGATATGAAGGGCGCCATCGCCTGCTTCATCGCGGCGGCGGCCCGGCGGATCGCTGCCGGTGAGGAGACCAGCTCGCTTTCGCTTCTGATTACCGGTGACGAGGAGGGTCCGTCGATCAACGGTACCGTGAAGGTTTTGGGCTGGCTTGCCGAACGCGGCGAGACGATTGATGCGGCGATCGTGGGCGAGCCGTCGAATCCGGATGCGCTGGGGGACGAAATCAAAATCGGCCGTCGTGGATCGGTGACAGGCGAACTCACCATATTCGGCGCACAGGGACATGCTGCTTATCCGCATCGCGCGGACAACCCGGTGCCGAAACTGGCGCAGTTCATCAGCCGTCTCAGCGGTTCGCGCATCGACGAGGGCACGGCGCACTTCGAGCCGTCGAACTGTCAGGTTACCGTGATTTCGGTTCCGAACACCGCATCCAACGTGATCCCGGCCTCGGCAAAGGCAACGTTCAACGTCCGCTACAACGACCTCTGGCGGCGCGGGACGATCGAGGAATGGGTGCGCCTGCAATGCGACGCCGCCGCGTCGGCGACGGGCGCGCGCTACGAGGTTTCGTTTGCCGGAACGGGAGACGTCTTCCTGACGCAGTCCGGTCCGCTGGTCGAACAGTTGCGGGACGCGGTTCGGGCGGTGACTGGCAGAGACCCGGCGCTGTCCACATCGGGGGGCACGTCGGATGCCCGGTTCATCAAGGATTACTGTCCGGTCGTAGAGTTCGGCCTCGTCAACCGGACCATACATCAGGTGGACGAACACGTGGCTATCGACGACTTGGAACGGCTCACGCAAATCTATGGGCGCGTGATCGGCGGATTTGCCGAGCGGGGCTCGTGAATTCCTAATCCACCGCGCCGACGACTGAAGCGATGAAGCGATCGTAGAAGGTGACGACGCTGCCGTTCAGTGACTGGAGCGTGGTCAGCAGACCCGTCCCGACCACAGCTACGATGACGCCATATTCAATTGCGGTGGCGCCGGATTCGTCACGCAGAAAATCGACAACAAGTTTCATTGCGGCGTCATTCCGGCTCGAGCTGGGCGGGACCGGCCAGACGTGAGCCGGCCGGTGAGTACTTCTACTATTACTATGAGAATGGCATTTTCGCCTTAATGCCCAGTGAATCGAACTCATTGATTGCGATAGCTAATTTGACGAATTTTTGCCGGGATGGCCGGGCGGTCGCCCAGCCCTGAAAATGACAAAACCCACCAGCCGCGGCTGGTGGGTTTCGTTGTGCGCAACGTCGCCCTTTCGGGAGTGATGAGGGCAACACCGACGAGAGCGGCGATCAGGCCGTACTCGATCGCCGTGGCGCCCGACTCGTCCTTCATAAAGCGAGAAAAGATAGTCATGTTTTAATCTCCCAATCCACTGAGTTCGAAACAGTTCATTGCTGGGGTTCGGCCCGTTGCGTCTGAACTGAAGCTAATCTACATCCCAATGTATTAAACTCAGGTGAATGCGATTTTGAATCGCGTCAATACTTCTTGACCTCCTGTAAATACAAAATCAACAATCCAAATAAAACATGATATATTGAAATTTAGATCAATATATACATCGCTAATAATGAATTAATCTGCGCTTTTTCTTCATTTTTGCAGCTTCATGAGCCTTAATAAGCCGTTATTCTATTTTTCCTTCTTGGCTATACTTCGTGGTTTCATCCAATTGCTCGGGTAGGTTCGCCCGTATGGCCGAAGCAGCCGCCGTTCAACAAGTTCTCGCTTTGACGGTAACTCGCGCGCGGTTATCTGCGCGTGCCCCGCAGGCAGCGGTTTTTGGGTCCTTCAAATGTCAAATCACCCAAGGCGGCCCAACAGCAGGGGCAAAGCCGCTCCGCCGGGTCCGGATGCGGGACAGCCGTTTGCACTTCCTTCACCTTTTTCTGAGCTAATCGACGAAGTCCTTCCGGAAAGAGGTCTCGTCATGGAGCGGAAACTGAACCTGGGCGTTCGGGCCAGGCATGCGGCGCTGCTGGTGCTGCCGCTTGCACTCGTCTGTACGCCGGCGGGCGCCGAGGATCTGGTCGTGCGCTATGACCAGTCGCAACTTCTGCGGATGCCGCGGGCGGTTTCGGAGATCATCGTCGGCAACCCATCCATCGCCGACGTGACGGTCCAGTCCGGCAACATGCTCGTGGTGACCGGGAAAACCTTCGGGATCACGAATATCATCGCTCTGGATGCGGAAAAGAACGTCATTCAGGACCAGCGGATCGTCGTGGAACGCGATGACAGGGGAATCGTGAACGTAAGCCGCGCCGGCCAGCGCCAATCGTTCAGCTGCACGCCCAACTGCGCCCCGACGATCATGATCGGTGACGAAGCGGCCTACTTCAACCAGGTCATCCAGAGCTCGACGACAAAGACCAGATTCTCCGAAACCGGAACTGATGGTGGCGGAGGCGGCAATCCCGCCAGTCAATAACGTTTCACTTCAACCGCAGCCGAACGCGGTGCACCAAGCCCCCTTCCCGGGGGCTTTTTTGCGAGCCTCTCAAGCCGTTAACAGTTCGTTTCCCATGGCGCCGCAATTCGATTCAGTTTTGAGCAAAACTTGCTCACTCTGTTTAGGTCGATCTTTAGCGGCATTTGCTTAGATGTCCTCGTCTGTCCGCGCCGTCGACGGAGGCAGCCGGAGCAGCCGATGCCAACAGGAAAGTGAACATGCGGGTGCGTCAGATCGCGAGCGGATTTCGTTTCGCCGCCTTTGGCCGGCGATTTGCCGGCAATCGCGATGGCGTGACGGCGGTCGAGTTCGCGATCGTCGCGATGCCGTTCCTACTTTTCGTTCTGGGTATCATGGCTGTCGGCCTGCAGTTCTTCACGATCAATGCGCTCGACAACGCAGTACAGACGGCAGCCCGTAAAATCCGCACCGGCGAAGCACAGCGCGCTGGCATGAAACTCAGTGAGTTCAAGGACCTCGTTTGCGAGTCCGGCGGCTATTACATCCAGCAGGATTGCGAGCACGTCTATATTCATGTGCAGAACGCGGGCAACTGGGCCGACATTGTACCTAGCCCGTGCGCTGAAAACGGCACGATGACGCCGCAGGCCAATATGACCACCGAGCTTGCGGATTCTTCCGGCGGCTCGGAGCAGGTGGTTCTCGTGACCGTATGCTTCGACTGGCGCCTGCCGATTACGTTTCCCTACCTGCAATACATGATGATGAATCCGAGTGACGGCGTTGCGCTGGAAAGCGGTGGTTCGCTCATTCAATCCGTCGCGACTTTCCGGACCGAGCCTTACGAGTAATACAAATTGCCCGCCGCAACATGGAAGCCGAGAATGCCATGACGACAGCTCGTAAACACAAAAGCTTCTTGCGGGATCGCCGCGGCGTCGCTGCCGTGGAGTTCGGCCTGATTGCGCCTGTGCTGCTCGTCATGCTGATCGGCGTCGTGGAGGTCACGCGAGCGGTTTCGATCGATCGCCGTTTCGGTCAGGTCACGGCGATGGTCGCCGATCTTCTCGCGCGCGAGGAGCGGGTCGATGCCGCCACTGTCGAGGGTATCTATGGCATCGTCGAGCATGTGATGGGCGTGTGGGGCACCGACACCCTGAAGCTCCATATCTATCCGGTTCGGGCATCGACCAACGATGCCAACGATGTCTACGTCTATGCTGCAAAACAGAACCGGCCCTCGTACGGCCCGGATGCGACGTCGCCCAAGGATGTGTGCCAACGCTATACCGGACTCACGACCAACTTGTTGGCCCAGCAGGGCATGGCTATCATCGTCGAAGGCGAATATGGATATTCGCCGCTGCTCGCAAACGGTATCCTCGGGTCGAGCACGTGGCGCGACAAGGCCGTGCTTTCGCCTCGCACAGGGTGCGTCAGCTTCGAACCTGAGAATACTGCTCCACAGCCGGACTGTATTCCTTCGCCCGGCTGCGAGTAAGATTTACTGAACGTTGTCCATAAAAGTTTCTTTTCATCGCTCGGACGCTTCGTCTGGACGAAGGTCTATTGTCAAACGAACGGTAATTCCGCTACGCAGAAGGTGCTTATTCGTCGCTACGAATTACTACGGCGCTTGCCGTTCGGTGTTTCTCGCCGTTCTCACGGATTATTCAGGACTTCTTTTTTCATGGGACGACGATCGTCGCATACCCCGGAAGAGTTGCGGGAGTTGATCCTCGACGCATCGACGTCGCTTATCAGCGAAGGCGGTCTGGCCGGTCTGTCGGCGCGAGAAGTCGCACGACGCATCGGGTATTCACCGGGCACGCTGTATAACGTCTTCGAGAATCTCGACGATCTCGTTCTTCATATCGAGGGGCGCATCATCGATGAACTCGCCCGTGAACTCGAAGGTGTTCCCAGAGAGGGGACACCGAAAGATCAGGCGCTGGCACTGGGCCGCGCGTACTTGAAGTTCACAAGCGAAAAACCCAAGCTCTGGAACCTTCTGTTCGAACATCATCTTCCCCCCGGGTCGGATGTTCCGCAATGGTATCAGCACAAACTCGACGGATTGATGCAGCGGGTTGAGGCGGTGGTTGCAGAATCGCTGCCCGACCGCAAACCTGAAGACGTGCGAAGGTCGGCCCACGTGCTCTGGGCGGGCGTGCATGGAATTTCGTCGCTCGCTACCGCCGACAAGCTTTCGGTGGTGACCAAAGACGGCGCCGGAAATCTAGTCGATCTTCTCGTTTCGACCTATTTCGATGGCCTGAAGAAGGCGAACTGAGGCGCTGGTCACGCCGCAGCGCGACCGCCTTCCGTCGCAAGCCAGGCGGCGCAGCAAGCCTTTGCCAGTTCACGCACGCGCAGAATGTAGCTCTGGCGTTCCGTCACCGAAATGACTCCGCGTGCATCGAGCAAATTGAAAACATGGCTTGCCTTGATGCACTGGTCATAGGCGGGCAGTGCCAGAAGGTGGCCGTCCGGCCCCGCGCCCTTGGCCAGCAATGCAAGGCACTCCGCCTCCGCGTCCTTGAAATGCCGCAGGAGAACGGCGGTGTCGGCATGCTCGAAGTTGTAACGCGAGTACTCGCGTTCGGCCTGCAGGAAGACGTCGCCATATGAAATCTTGCGGTCGCCCGTTTCGCCATTGAAGTTCAGATCGAATACGCGGTCCACACCCTGAACATACATAGCCAGCCGTTCCAGGCCGTACGTGATCTCACCGGCGACGGGGGAGCAGTCGGTCCCGCCGACCTGCTGGAAATAAGTGAACTGGGTGACTTCCATGCCGTTGCACCAGACTTCCCAGCCCAGTCCCCACGCGCCGAGGGTGGGGCTCTCCCAGTCGTCTTCGACGAAGCGGATGTCGTTGAAGCGGGTGTCGATGCCAATGGCATCGAGGCTCTGCAGGTAGAGATCGAGAATGTTCGCGGGCGACGGCTTCATGATCACCTGGAACTGATAATAGTGCTGCAGGCGATTGGGGTTTTCTCCGTAGCGGCCATCCTTCGGCCGGCGGGAGGGTTGGACGTAGCATGCCCGCCACGGGCGCGGCCCTAGCGCCCGAAGAGTGGTCGCGGGGTGGAACGTGCCGGCACCAACCTCCATGTCGTAGGGCTGGAGCACGACGCACCCCTGCTGCCCCCAGAACTGCTGCAAAGTCAGAATTAGGTCCTGGAACGACTCGCGCGGTTTCAGGTGAGGAGCGGATCTGGCCGTCATCTTGCGAAGTCCGTGGTGCGTTGTTCAATTGCGGGGGGCACTATACGTATTCTGGCCACCACGTCACGCTATTCGCTGCCCCGATTTCGTGCGCCGGACGGGGGTTTTGCCCATCGGCAGGAAGAGAGAGCAATCCCGTGGACATACTGGCTTGGCTGATTTGGGCGGTGACGAGCGTTCTTACCGTCGCCTGGTCGCTGGTGTGGTTCCTGCTTGGCGGGTGGGTATCCACACTGGCCCAGATCGCGGTGCTGGTCGGCATCATCTTTTTCTATAAGTACGGCTGGCAGCGCGCTCCGGCCGAGATCGCCGCGCGGTTGTCGACGTTGGGACGATTCGTCTGGACCTGGATGCGGCAGCGCGAGACGGGTGCTCCAAATGCATCGCGTGTGGAAGTTCGCGAAGTGGTTCGAACTGTCCGCGTAAAAGAGGCGGGCGACATCAATCTGTCCTCTCTCCTCAATGTGCTGGTTTTCTTCGGTCTGGTGCTGCTGGCAATCTAAAGCTGCTGCCGAGAGAGTTTTCCAGTTTTGCGGGGCGACTCCACTTTCGTGGAGCCGGCCGCTCGGGGCAGTTTTTTGGGTTGTGCCGAGCGACTCCACTTTCGTGGAGCCGGCCGCTCGGCAGATTGGGGGCTCAGGCTTTAGGACGATAGACGCCCGCCGCCGCATCCCATTCCAACTGGCCGAGATCACGCGCGCTATCGCTCGCGGCGGCCTGTTCGGGAGGCACCCCAGCCGGCATGTGGTCTGGCGGCGCCTGCCCGATCATGGCGGCGACCAATCGCGACGCTGCGAAAAAGCCCGCTGCTGCGGCGAGGGCGAAGACAAAGGGCGGCATTCCGGCCTCCGTTCATGTCTCGGACTGTTACAGACCATACCGCGCCCAGAGGGCTCTTGTCTCCATGGTGGAGAGAAGTTCATCCGAGAATGCTGTTCCCGCGCCGAATGCCGGCAGCCGGCTGTCGAGAGACGGTGCCCTGCGCAGCTTCGCGAGCAGGCCGCCGCGCTCGATGGGTACGACCTTCAGTTTGACCTCGCCGCCGTAGAGCTCGCGCATGCGCGTGCGGATATCGGAAATGCCGTCGATCAGGCCGTATTCGAGCGCCTGTTTGCCGCTCCAGAACGCGCCGGAAAAGAGTTCCGCGTCGGGACCCTTGAGCCTGCCCGCGCGACGTTCCTTGATGGCCCCGATGAAAACGTCGTGGGCATCTCTCTGGAGCGCGGCCAGCCGTTCGACGTCTTCCGGCTTCTGCGGGAGGAACGGATCGAGGATCGCCTTGGAGCGCCCGGCGGTGTAGACGCGCCGCTCGATGCCGAGTTTCTCGATTGCTTCGACAAATCCGAAGCCCGACGAGATCACACCGATCGATCCCAGGATGGACGAGGGCTCGGCAAAAATCTCATCGCCTGCCGCCGCAATGTAGTATCCGCCGGAAGCCGCGACGTCCTCGCAGAAGACATGAACCTTCTTCTCGAACTCGCTGGCGAGTGCGCGGATCCGCTTCAGGATAAGGCTGGACTGTACCGCGGACCCGCCCGGTGAGTTCACGATCAGCGCCACCGACGGTGTCTTCGACATCTCGAAGGCCTTCTGCAGCGGTTCGGCCAGAGTGGCGATCGAGAGTCCGGGCCGGAGAGGGGTCACCATGCCGATGGCACCGGTGAGTCGCAGGACGGGGACGACGGGTGTGCGCGTGAAGGGCCACATGCAGCAGATCAATCCTCAGGTTGTGAAGCGAGAGCCGCACCCTCACGCAGAATCCGGCCGACATATGGCGTGAACGCGCCACTAGCCTCATGCAGGACCACAGGTGGCAGCAAAGTCAGGGGCGCGCGGCTTCCCTTGGTGCCGGATACGATGACGCGGATGGCCGGTTTGCCGGCGAACGGGTGGATCGGAGTGAGCGTGAGCGCGCCGAAACGGTCTTTCATCGCTTCGAACACAAGCGGCAGCGCGTCGGCCTTATGGATCAGGATCACCCGGCCAGCCGGCTTCGCCATCCGGGCAGCGTAGCGCAACCACTCCGCGAGATGGGAGCGGTCCATCGCATGTGAGCCGTGCTTCAGGTCATCGCGGGCCCGGGTTCCGGCCGCATCATCATGAAAAGGTGGATTGGCCAGGACGACGTCGAAGCTTTCGGCCGCAAGGGCCGGCGCGCCGGGATTGGATGCCGGCAGTAGAAGGTCGCCGCCCACCGCCGAAACGCGGTCTTGCATGTTATTGAGAACGATGTTTTGCCGCGCCAGATCGACAAGTGCCGGCTGGCGTTCGACAAGGGTAACGTGGCATCCGGGACACCGGGCCGCAACGCAAAGACCGACTGTGCCGACCCCTGCTCCGCAATCGAGGACCGCACCTGCCGGATCTGCAACGCAGGCCGCCAGAAAGACCGCGTCCACGCCCGCGCGGTATCCTGTCGCGGGTTGCAGTATGCGCAATCGGTCCCCAAGGAACGCATCTTCGGTTGTGGCAACCCGCGATGGGGGTGGCTGGACCGCCGCGGTCATGATCCCAACTCTTCGATGACCCAATGACCCAGATCAGCGTTCGTAATGAGCCGGCGGGCCGCCTCCCAATCATCTTCGCCGATGAGTACGCGGCAGGGCAATATGCCGAGCGACCCTTCCAAGACGCTCATGTTGCGGTCTAAAAAGATGGGCTCGAAACCGGCTCCCTTGAGGAGAGCCTCGACGTAGCTGATGAGGACCGGATCATTAACCCGCATCAGCTCCCGCCTTGTGCCGCAACGCGCCAGAGAATATGCAGGTAGAACACCGGTATAGCAAACCGGGTCATTTGAAAGGTCGTGCCCGTGGGTGTTGTCGTCCCATTCGATGAAGGCCGCTCCGCCTCGGAGAGCCTCGAGCCGCTGGTCCAGCTGGTCAACGAGGATATGGAAGCCATCAACCGGATCATTCTCGATAAGGCGGTGTCCGATGTCGATTTGATCCCGCAGCTTGCGCACCATCTCATTGCGTCCGGGGGCAAGCGCCTGCGGCCGATGCTGGCTCTGGCTTCGGCGAAAATGTGCGGCTACGCGGGCAACGGCCACATCCGCACGGCTTCGGCCATCGAGTTCATGCATACGGCAACGCTCCTTCATGACGATGTGGTCGATGAGAGCGATGCGCGCAGGGGGCGCAAGACCGCACGGCTCATCTGGGGCAATCAGGCGAGCGTTCTGGTCGGGGATTTCCTGCTCGGGCAGGCGTTCCGGATGCTTGTCGATGTCGGCAACATGCAGGTCCTGAAGATTCTGTCCAATGCCGCCGCCGTGATCGCGGAAGGTGAGGTGATGCAGCTGGCGGCTGCGAAGAACACGTCGACCACGGAAGACGAGTATCTGGCGATCATAAACGCCAAAACGGCCGCGCTTTTCCTGGCTGCCGCCGAAGTGGGCGCTGCTCTCGCCAACAGACCCGCCGATGAGCAAGCCGCGATGAGATCCTACGGCAGAAATCTCGGCCTAGCGTTCCAGCTCGTCGACGACGCACTCGATTACTCGGGCGATAGCCGCAAGCTAGGCAAGTCAGTCGGCGACGACTTCCGTGAAGGCAAGATCACGTTGCCGCTGATCCTGTCCTTCCGGCGCGGCAGCGAAGCGGAGCGTGCGTTCTGGAACCGTACCATCGTCGAAGGCGGCATCGGTGACGAGGATCTCGACCAGGCGATCGCGCTCATGAAGAAGCACAAGGCGCTCGAGGCAACACTCGAGCGGGCTCGCGCCTATGGTGCGATCGCACGCGATGCGCTGGCGATCTTCCCGCCGAGCGCCCACAAGGCGGCGATGGAAGAGGTGATCGCGTTTTCGGTCAATCGCGGTCACTGACGATCGTCATTGCAGGACCGCGGGGACGATCCACCACGTCGGATGCGCGGACTTCAGTTCCGATGCCGCCGATTGCGCGGCTGCTGCGTCTGGGAAAACTGCAAAGCAGGTCGGTCCTGCGCCCGATAACCGGGCGAGCATGGAACCCGGACATGTTTCGAGCGCCGATAGAACCTCGTCGATGACGGGGATCACAGCGGTCGCGGGCGCTTCGAGATCGTTGCCGGTCCGCCGCATCACTGCCAGGAGGGCTTCGCGGTCGTGGACGGTGGGCAGGGCCGCGGCGGCCGCGCTGCCTTCGGCCAAGGGAGGAGCGGCCAGCGCCCGGAACACGCGCGCCGTTTTGTCGGACGGCACCTCTGCACCAGGGTTTACCAGGACGGCATCGAGCTTTGGCAGCGGCTGTGCGAGGGGATTGAGCCGGGTGCCCGTGCCGCTCATCCATGTGGCCTCTCCGGCGAAACATACGGGCACGTCGGCCCCCAGTCCGGTGCACAGGCCATTCCAATCCAGGCCGGCTGTT